>CAXUMS010000218.1:0-6551 GCA_964252165.1 uncultured Armatimonadaceae bacterium | reverse complement strand
GTGCCGCGCGGCAGGAGCGATTTAGACTTACGACCACGTAGACGCCCCCGACAACAAAACAAACCATTACTTACCGGCGGGGATGCCTTTGATTTCGGTCAGCATCAGAGAGCGCTTGTCGGCGTCCGCGTTTTTGCCTTTCGCGTCGCCGATTTGCACCAGAAGTTGCGTGGTTCCTTTGATGTACTGATGTTGAATGCGAACATTCGCGCCGTTCCCGCTGTACGGGCTTTTCGCGGTGGACGCTTTCCAACCGGCGGCGGGCAATTTTTTGTCGTACCAGTCAGCGATTTCCTCGTCCGTGCCGGGCGAGGTGAACGCGACCGAGTTGAATTTCATGGACGACATGCCGGGGAATCCCTCGAATACAGAGAACGTCGCCCGGAGCGCCTTCGACATTTCCTCGTTTACGGTCGCGCCCGGGTAAACGGGAATGCCTTCGGTCTTGAGCGCCGCGACCGCCTTGGGAGCGTCGAACGGTTGCTTGGCGGAGGCGCTAAAACCGTCCGCAATTTTTTTCCCGGCGACAAGGCAACCGACAAACGACAACAGAACCAGCAGGCCGCAACCTAATCCGACATACAGCCACGGCGAGCGACCGCGCGCGGCGGGGGGCGGCGGCACGTACATTCCCGGCTGTTGTCCGCCCCCACTCACATCTCCATAAGACATAATAAATTTAGTCCTCCGTTTGGTTAGACACATTATAGTGTTTGCCGGTTGCGCGTTGCAATACGTTTAAGGCGCGCAAGAAGGAGAAACCGGCGTGACGGGGAAGAAACAGAACGTATGACTATTGACGAGATCTCCCTACCCTTTGGCTTTCCGCTCGCCGAAGCCGCTCGGATGATCGAGGAGGCCGCGACCGGGGACGGCTTGCGGATCGCCCTGCGCGGGACGAATACCGATTATCCCGGCTCGATTTTGTGGCATTGGAAGCGTGGCAAGGAGGCGGGAACGCTGAAGGCGACGCTGATACAAGGCCGCTCGCGCCGTATCCTTTTAACCGTGGACGAGAACCGCCCGGTCCCATGGGCCGAACCGGCATTGGATCGCATCAGCGACGCCCTGCGCGCCCGCCTCGCACCGGGGAAGGACGGTGAAGAAAAGGATGAAGGATGAAGGATGAAGGATGAAGAGGCCCTCTAACCCCCAATAAGGGGGGACAAGAAAGACCAAGCGGCGACGCCTTATCTTGCGGATCAATGTTGCACCTTTGGCGATAGGCTCTGGTCCCCCCCTTATTGGGGGTTAGGGGGCCTCTTCATCCTTCATCCTTTTCTTCACCGTCCTCCGCTTCGATAGCGGCGCGGGCGGCTTGCGCGGCGCGGATCGGGGCGAGATCGAACTTGAGCGAGCGGTCGAAGCGGTACACGCCGTTTTCCTCGGGGTACACATCGGTGAGTTGGGTGTAGCAATAGCCGAACATCGCCGGGTTTTTGAGTAGCACGGCGCATGTCGCGGCGAAACGCTCGTACACATCCTCCACGCTTTCCGGGTCCGACCCGTAGCCCCAGCTGGTTTTGCGGTTCAGCGTGTTCTCGGTCGCGGATTTGGGCGCGATGTCGGGGTTCCACTTGAAGCCGCCAAATTCCGAGCAGAAGTACGGCTGATTTCGGTATGGGGTCGAGTAGGTGCGCGGCTTGATGGACGTGACCTGAACGGCTTGCGCGGAGGGGACGTGCGGATTGGCGAATGGTTTCCAGTTTGGGCCGCCCTGGTGTCGCTCCTTGAACTCTTCCAACCCGACCTCGAAGTTTTTCTCCTCGATATAATCGTGGGAGTCGTACACATCGGTTTCCAAAACGCGGTGGGCGTAGCCGGACGTGTCCAGAACGGGCCGGGTCGTGTCCATCGCTTTCGCCGCCAAAAACAGCGCGCGGGTGGCGTCGTCGAGGTTCGTAATGTTGTCGTGGAGGTTTTGCCACGTTTCATTGAGCGCGCACCAGCCGATTATGCACGGGTGCGAATAATCGCGGTGGAGGGCTTCGAGCCACTGCGTCGCGTAGGTGATGTGCGGCTGTTGATGGTCGTGGGCCGGTCCCTTGTTGCTACTTCCCCAGTCGCCGAACTCGCCCCAGCACAGATAGCCCATGCGGTCCGCATGGTACAAAAATCGCTCCTCGAAAACTTTTTGGTGGAGGCGCGCGCCATTGAAGCCCGCATCGAGCGACAATTTAATATCGCGAATTAGGGCGGCATCGGTGGGCGCGGTCATCACGCCGTCCGGGTAGTAGCCTTGATCCAAAACCAACCGCTGGAAAACGGACTCGCCGTTGATGCGGATACGCGGGCCGTCAATCGTGATCGCGCGCAAACCCGCGTAACTGGTCGCGGCGTCCACCACCTCATTCTGCGCGTTCCGCAGTTCGAGGCGAAGGTCGTACAGGTGCGGGTCGCTCATCCCCCACAAGCGAACGCGGCCCGCAGGGATGGGCAAGTCCAACTGCGGCGCAAAATCCAGATCGGCGCGAACCGTGGTTTCCGAAACCACGCCCGCGCCATCGGACAATACGGCGCGAAGCGTGTGGCCTTTGCGGTTTTGCGTCACGGTTTGCGCGATACGGATACACGAGTTCGCGACATCAGGCGTGATGCGCGGTCGGCTTTTGAACGCCGCTTTTTTTGGCGCGGCCTCCATCCACACGGTTTGCCAGACACCGGTCGTGCGCGTGTAATGGCACGCGGCAGGCGCGTAGTCGTGGCTTTGCTTGCCGCGCGGTTGCGAGCCGGTATGCGTGTCGCGAGCGCGCACGATAATGGTGATCGTGTCGCCGCCGTCGCAGACATTCGCGCCGCCCAGGTCGCACGCAATCGGCGTCCACCCGCCCCGGTGCCGAACCACCTCGACCGGAACGCTGCCTGTCTTCTCGCTAATCACCCAGACGGTCGCATCGTAGTCCACGGCCCCGAAGTGAAGCAAAACGTTCTTTCCCGCCCACCGAGACGGAACCGTGACGATGCGCCGGTACCAAACCGCGTTCATAAAATCCACGACGCCCACACCGGAAAGTTCGGATTCGGGGCAAAACGGCACCGTGATTGCGCGGTCGTACGGGGCGTCTACCGTGCAAAGGCCGCGCGCAAGGCCCGAATCGCCCGCGTCAATCGTGAACTCCCACGTTCCGTTCAAACATTCCCAGTCCGGGTTATCGTTTGCATCCACGCGCACCCACTGCGGGCGTGGGTACTCAGGCCGGGGCATCATGGCGTCAGCGGCATCGGTCGTAGCGGCGTTACTACTCATAAAACAAGATTCCTTAGTCAAAAATAAAGCGGGAAACGCTAAAGGCGTTTCCCGCTTTGTATTGTAACGCGTTACGGCTCTGTCTTACAAACCGGCTTCCTTGCGCGCCGCCGCGCGAACGTCGCCGCGCCCCAGTTCAGCGGCTTTCTTGAACTCGGCGCGGGCGGCGGCGGCTAACGCCATACGTTCAGCGTTATTTCGCGCATCCGAGTTCTGCGATAAATCCGCTTGCAGACTGCGTCCCAGATAATAATGCGCAATGGCGAGGTCGGGTTTCAGTCGCAGGGCTTCCCGGCTTTCTTTGGCGCAACCTTCCCAATCGCCCGTATCCTCGGCGAGGGCCATCCCTAAAGCGGCATGGAGGTTCGCGCGGAATGTTGTAATGCCTAAGCGCCGGGCGTCGAAGCGCGTGACGAGGCGCGGTTCTTCCGTTAACTTTTTACCGTGCATACGGTCCAGCCCAAGATGGTACGCCGACACGGCCTCGTCGTACTGCTTCACCGAGGCAAGCAATAGCGCAAACCGTAAAGCCACCGAGGGGCGGTCAAAGGCCGAACTCCCCCATCCCTGATCGGGTTGTTTGTATACAATTCTACGGTAAACGTCAAGGGCTTCTTCGATTCGGCCTTTTTGCTTTAGAGCAGATGCAAGCGGCTCGTAAGCGCCAACTGTACGGTCGAGTTCAATGGCCTCTTTTAACGCTTGGATAGCCTCATCGGTTTTTCCGATTGTCATCAACTTACGTCCAGCGATTAAACGCTCCTGAGCAACGACATCAGAACCAACCTGGCCTGACGTAGTTCGTTGGTGTCCGGTGGTAAAGGAACGTCCGCTTGAAGTGGGCGAAATGACATGTTGCGATTTTGCCGGAGCGGGCGGCATATCCTGTTGAGCGTACACACTCGAGCAGGCAAAAAGCAAACACGTCGAGATCAAAGACAGGCGCTTCAATTTTCTCATGGTTTATTAGCCTCCTTAAGAGCATGTTGTGCGCTTTTGTGATCGGACAACCACATAAATACGGGCAAACATATCCCTGACGACGAAACAACGCCGTTCGGGATGTTCAGTGACCCCAAAAAGCGAGCAGACTGGTATTTCCTGTCACTAAGCCATTGTCTCTGCGGACGTAAAGTTCATAACACGCTCTTATGCGGTGGGAAGCCGGGCGGCGGTCGCGGTCGCTTGGCCCGTCTTGGGGTCGCGGGCGATGACGACGTAGTGACCGTCGCGGAGCGAGCCGGTGTTCAAAACGGCCACGGGCGGGTCGAATAAATCGCGGCGTTGGGCGACATGGAGATGCCCACACAGGTGGATGCGAGGCTGGACGGTTTTTAACAAATCGAGAAAGCAGCGCTGACCGCCGGGACGACCGGACGGGGTGCGGTCGGCGACGCCAAGCGGGCAACCGTGCGTGAGCAACAGGTCGAGCGGCGACGCGCCACTGTTCCCGTTCGCGAGACGCGCGGCCCACTCCGCCACATCATCGTCGGTGACATAATGCGCCAACCGGTGGCTTTTCGCCCAGATGCCGGACACGCCCGCGACCGAGTATCCCCCAAAGTCCGCCCGACGCTCGCCTTGTTCGAGCAAGACCCGCACGCCGTCCCGGTTGCGAAGCGCGGCGAGACACGGCAAATCGTCGTGGTTGCCGAACACGGATAAAACCGGGATGCGCGCAAGAACGGCGTCCCATACGTCCGCGCCGATCTCGCCCGCATCGCCCCAATCGCCGACGCACAGCAGACCGCCCGCGCCCCGATGCAGATCGAGCAGGCGGAACAAGGGGGCGGTGTGGCCGTGAAGGTCGCCCACAGCGAGTAGCGTGTTTTGCGATGGCATGAACTGGTTTTGACGCGCGTTCGGTATAAAAACGTGGGTTGAACCCCGCGTTCTTATACCGAACGCACGTAGTTTTGTCGCGTTTGGCGGCGCGGGCGCGTTCTATATGCATTGGTTATACCCGCCCGATGTATTTACCGGAGTTCCGGCCGGACGCCGTTTAACCGTATCGCTGTCGGTTTGACAGGTCGCTTCCTTCGGGTATGGCTTTTTGTTGAAGGCGTGGTTGCACGAAAAATTTTAACAGGAGGGCTAAAAGCCCGTTATGAAACAAAAACAAAAAACACATAAAATGGTCGCTACGACAACGACATTCGCCGCTATCGCAGTAGCGGCGACGCTTCTTGCGGGAGGTGGCGTAGCGCCGGCGCGGGCGCAAAGCGGTGCGCCCACGGTAACCGTCAACGGGCAAGCGGTCGCATTTATAGGACAAGGGCCGATCTCGCAGAACGGGCGGACGCTGGTGCCATTGCGCGGCGTGCTGGAAAAACTGGGCGCGTATGTTCAGTACAACGGCGCGTCCAAAGTCGTGACGGCGATCAAAGGCCAAACCACAATCACGCTCCTGCTCGGACAATCCGATGCGACCATCAACGGCAGAACCGTTCGGCTCGATGTTCCGGCAATGTCGCTGAACGGGTCCACAATGGTTCCGCTTCGGTTTGTCGCGGAGAACCTGAACGCACAGGTGAATTTCAATGTCGGCGCAAATACCATCGCGATAACGACCGCAGGCGGCGCGACAAGCGGCGGAACGACGCCCGCCCCCACCACGGACGATAACATCGTGACCACGGCCCGCGTGGTGTCGGTGGACGCCGTCAACCGGACGATTGTTCTGCGCATGACCTCCGACGGCGGCGGCTTCAACCGCGGCGCGCGGGCAACCTTCACATTTGCGCGCGGCGCGACAATAGATCGGGTTGCGGCGAACGACGACACGCTAACGCGCCTTAGAATCAATGACATCGCCCCGCGCGACTCGGTCCGTATTCGCGCTCGCGCCTCGGATAAAAACATCACAAGTCTGCGCGTCACCCCCGCCCGCGCCGGAGGCGCGGGCGACAACGGCGCGACACCTGCCACAGGATCCTCCGTTAAAGGCGTGTTCGTTCAAGCGGACGAACTGGAAAACAAAAAAGGGTTTCTCATCCGTATGGTGGGCGGCCAAAGCGTCGAGGCGCCACGTGATGTAACCGTTCTTTACGGCGGCGACAAAATCAACGTGGACGATCTACGCTCCGGCGACACCCTGACCATCTCCGTCGAGCCGACCACCAAAGTCGCTACCCGCATCGTGGTCACCGTCGAAAACTAATTTGGCTGTGTTGTCTTGGCGGGGGCGTCTGCGTTGTCGTAAGACTAAATCGCTCGTGCCGCGCGGCACCCGCTCAAAGCCGCGGGCGGCTCAAGCCGGACGCTTGACCGTGCATTGCTAAAACGAAAGGCTCGCTTATTTTGC
>CAXUMS010000217.1:0-6638 GCA_964252165.1 uncultured Armatimonadaceae bacterium | reverse complement strand
TCATAAACTAAAACTAACACTATCGGATTAAATTGTCAAAGTGCATAAACCCGCGCGCTTATTTTGTTCGCGCGACAACAAAAACGAGAAGGCGTAAGCAAGAAGAGGCGAGACGGGGCGACGACTCAAAGCGGTTGCGCGGCGGTTTAGCGGGACGCCGCGATGCGGTTGCGACCGGCGCGTTTCGCGATGTACAAAGCCGCGTCGGCGTCGGCGAGCAGGGCGTTGGCGTCGTCAGCCGTTACGGCGGCGACGCCGAACGGCGACAAGCCGATACTGACGGTGACAAAAGGCGCGACGGGGCT
Organism: uncultured Armatimonadaceae bacterium; assembly: GCA_964252165.1. GTDB lineage: Bacteria > Armatimonadota > Armatimonadia > Armatimonadales > Armatimonadaceae > CAXUMS01. Next base: position 6,333 of record CAXUMS010000217.1, on the reverse strand, counting down.
TTCCGTATGGGGAATAACGAGCGCGGCGACGCGAGCGCGGGCGGCCTCTAAAAGCGCGGCGGCGCTTGCGCCGTCGCCCTCGACCAGCAGGCAAAATTCCTCGCCGCCGTAGCGGTACGCGGTCAGCGGCCCAAGCAGACCGGCGGGCGCTTCGGCGGGAGCGGCGGTAGCGAAAATGGCATCGTCGCCTTGCAACGCCTCGGCGACCCGGCGCAGGGTTTCATCGCCGCATAAATGCCCGTAATGGTCGTTGTACGCTTTGAAATAATCCACATCGCACAGCGCGATGGTCCACGATTTCCGGGTCCGCGCGATATGCTCGCGTAGCACGTCCAAATCTTCTTTGAGTTGAAGCCGGTTGAAAAGGCCGGTCAGCATGTCGCGCCGGGCCAACGCCCACAGCGTTTCATTGAGGCCCAGCATATCGCGGTGCAGGCGCGTCATGCGTTCGGCGGCGATCAGGCGCGCTTCCAACTGGGTCACATCGAGGGGTTTGGCAAGGTAATCATCGGCCCCGGCGCGCATCCCGCCCAGAATATCCGCCCGGTCCGTCATTCCAGTGAGGAGAACGAAGTACGTGTAGCGCTTGCGGTCGGCGTCCGCCGCGCGCACCTTGCGGCACAGCGTCTGCCCGTCCATCACCGGCATCAGGCGGTCGCTTATGATCACATCCGGGCGGAACGAGCCAAACGCTTCCCACGCCTCGCCGCCGTCGCATGTCACCCGGCACGTATGCCCGAGCCGCGCAAGAGCCGCCTGCAAAACGCGCCGCGACACCGGCTCGTCCTCGGCGACCAGAATTTTCATCGGCGGCGTCGCCCCAAGTAGCGGCGGCGGCGCAGGCGCGGCGTCCGGCGTAGCGGCGGGCGTTCCCTGCATCGCGTCGACCGGCGAAAGGGCGTTTATGGGAAGCGTGGGCGCGGCGCTGATAGGACAACTATGCATAAGAACATTGTTGATTGTCAGCATCTATCGCCGTTGTCTTCAGGGCGCGCGCTTTATCTTAAACGCGAAATGACCGGACGCCGGTCTTAATCCGCCGATCTTAATCCGCGAACCACGAGGTGACCGACGCGGCGTACGCGGCGGTGACGTCTTTGCACGCCTTGTTACCGACATTGGTGACAATCACCGTGTCCGGGTTCGCGCACCAGTTCGCCCACGCGGCGGGGTCGCGCGGAACCGCGATGCGACCGCTGTACCCTTGAGACGAAAAGCCGCCGCGCCATTGCAACACTTTGGCGTGACCATCCATGTAGGCGACATTAAAACGGCCCGCGTGCTGCATGCCGCTGTTGGTACGTCCCTTGTATAAGCTCAGGATATTGTCCACGCTGTTGGTGTAGTACACGGTGTCCAGGGTGTCGCTGAACGCGAACGTGTCGGCGGGACGCACAATCTCGGACAGCGAAATTCCCAAAGCGCGCTCGTACGCGCCAGTCGGGTACGTTTCAAATTTGCCGAGCAAACCGCCGCTGTACCGGTTGTTGTAGTAGTTTTGCGACGGTCCCCAGTTGTAGCCGTAGCCGATACACGGCTTGTCACTAACAGACGAGTTCGCATTCCCGTCGGACGCGCCGCAGTTTTCGGCATTGCGGTCCGGGCAAAACAAAACCTGCGTGTTCTTCAGGTAGGGCTGCAAAAGAGCGGTTACGTCCGTCATCGCGCCGTTTGTCGCGTGCTTGTACACGGTGGGCGTTACCTCGTCGGCGTCCTGCAGATATAACATCATCGCCATGCCTAACTGCTTGCAGTTGGACAAACACATCGCACGGCGCGCGGACTCGCGCGCCTGGGCGAAGACCGGGAACAAAATCGCCGCGAGAATAGCGATGATGGCGATAACTACCAAAAGTTCAATCAATGTGAAGGCGGCGCGGAAATCGGCGCGGCGCGGATAAGGGGATCGAGAAGCGACGAAACCGTGTTTGCTATTGTCAACAAGTGAGCGCATTATGCGTTGTGTCCTTTACGACGCCCCGCGTCGCTTGGGATGAGCGGCGCCGCCATCGCTGTAACGGGTATAGAGCATTATAACAAGCAAACGGTAAATAAAAGGACTGCGGCGCAAATAAAACCGTTATTTTAACAGTTATTTTTTCTGAGCAAGGCGTCGCGAGCGGCGAGATGTTCCAAAAACGCGCGCCGGAAGGAAAACCATAGCCAAGCAAGAAACCTATAATCGCTTTCCGCTCGGTCGCCGTGGCCCGCGCGACACGCAGGGGCGGAAGCGAGAAACGAATTTCAAGAACGATGATGCGGCTTTATCTTTTGCGGCACGGCGAAACCGAATACAGCCGAACCGGCGGTTTTTGCGGCAGTTTGGACCCGGACCTGACAGCGGTCGGAACGCAAATGGCGTCCGAGTTCGCGCGGACGTACCAGACGCTTTCGTGGGAGGCGGTGTACACAAGCCCGATGCGCCGCACGCTCGCGACCGCCGCGCCGCTGTGCGGGGCTTTGAACATCACGCCGCGACGCCGCGACGGCTTGCGCGAAATCCACTACGGCGCATGGGAAAACCTGACGCAGGCCGATGCGCTGGCGCGCTACCCGGACGAGTACGCGCGGTGGTCGGCGGAACCGGCATGGAACGCGCCCCCGGACGGCGAAACCGGGGCCGAGGTCGCCGTGCGCGCGTCCGCCGTGATTGATGAGATTGTGCGCGCCCATCCGTCCGGCAATGTCCTCGTGGTCACGCACAAGGCGACCGTGCGCCTCGTTTTATGCGACTTGCTGGGTATTGACCGGGGCCGCTACCGGGACCGCCTGGCCGCCCCGACCGCATCGGTCAGCATCGTCTCGTTCGGCCCGCACGGCCCGCTTTTAGAAACCATCGCCGACCGGTCGCATTTGAGCGCCGAATTGCGCGCGCTTCCCGGCACGTAAGGGGTTTCCTTCGGCCTCTCACCCCCTACCCCCCCTCTTTCGCAAGCGAAAGAGGGGGGGTAGGGGGTGAGAGGCCGAAGAAGCGACGATTGGGACGTAGGGAGCCGCTTTCTCTTTGCCCTAACGACTTATCTCATCTGCGGAACTTCGCCGCGCCACTGCCCGCTATAAAAACAATGAAGCCAAAGTCAAGCGAGCAGCCGAAAGGAAATGCGGACGACGCCCCGCTCCTGTGCGATGTGCTGGAGCGCAACATTCGTACGCTTCTGCGCCTGCGGCGCGAAGGGAACCGTCGGAAAAGCCTTCAAGACCGGATCGCCGACGCGATCACGGACTTTTCCGGTCGCATGGTTTTCGTGTACGTCCACATGATCTGGTTCGGACTGTGGATACTGCTCAACACGGGCCGCTTCGGCGTCGTCCCGTTCGACCGCTACCCGTACGGCTTGCTCACAATGGTCGTGTCGCTCGAGGCGATCTTTCTCGCGACGTTCGTTCTTATCAGTCAAAACCGCCTTGCCGCCGAGGCCGACCGGCGGGCCGACCTGGACCTGCAAATCGGCCTTCTCACCGAGCATGAGGTGACGCGCGTTTTGCAGATGCTCGACGCGGTTCATAAGAAACTCGAAATTGTCGGCGACCCGGACAGCGAACTCGCGCAGTTGGAGCAGGAAACGCGCCCCGAGGACGTGCTGGAGGAAATCGCGCGCGTCGGACGTGCGGCGAAGAAAAAACGGAGCGTGTGACGCAATCAACTTTCACGACCTACAACGCAACCCGTGTGCTACAATTTGGTACAACGAAAGCCTGACAAGGAAGCGAACGAATGACGGCGACACGAACCGTAGTAGATATGAATGAGATTGGCGAGACGTTGCCGCGCCTGCTTCGCGATGCGCGCCCCGGCGACGAAATCATCCTGGAGCGAAACAACATTGCGGTCGCGCGTGTCGTCCCGGTGACACCGGACATAAACGCGATGCCGACAGGCGAGAACGGGCCCATGAACGCATCGAAACGCCGTGCGCCCCGCTTTGGCACCGCCGCAGGGAAAGTGATTATGCGTGACGATTTCGACGGTCCGCTTGAAGAGTTTGCCGGGAACACAATACACACCGCCGTTGCGCCGTCCCCTCCTGCACCTGATCACAAAGCGCCAGTTACGAAAGTTGTAAATGCTACTCCAACTGTAAACGGCTCAACTATGACGACAGAAGAAGCAATGGCGTTTCTTCGAGTTACTGACAGAACGCTCAGGGCGTACCGCAAGGCTGGTAGGCTAACGGCGTACAAGGTGGAAGGTTTCCGGCGGGTACTGTATCTCCGCAAGGAAATTAAAGCGATACTGAAACCTGTCGCCGTGGACACTGATTCGAACTAACCTGAATGAGTGAATGGAGCTACCTATGCTCACTCGCTCACTCGCTCACTCATTCACTAAAAAGGCTTAGCAAGCGGAGTATATTGACAAGAGTGTCCCGCTCGTGTCCGCCGACGCCCCCCTTGACGCCTACGCCGGTTTGACGCGCGTTTGGCAGTAGATTCCGCCGTCCCCCCCCGCCTATGAAAGTTACCCATGTCGCCCTGCGGCCCGCCGAGGCCGCGACCAACGCCGGACGGCCTTCGCTGACGCCGGAACTGCTCGCCGCGACCGGCGCGCGGTATTCGCGCTCGAACGAGGGACTGGACGCGATCTTATCGCGGATTGACCCCAACAACCTGGATAAATCCGTGGACGGCATCTTCAAGATGGTGGACTACGGACACCAGAGCATCGCGGATATGGCCCCGGTCGCGATCTTCCTCGACGGCGTTTCCCTATGGCTCGCGTACTATCTGTGGACCCTGTCGCCGGTCGCGGGCGGTCAGGAATCGTCCACGCGTTATATCAAAATGACCGACGACGGCGTTCTGCCGTTCGAGCGAACCGGCCTGCCGGAGAGCGAGCGGGACGCGTGGCGCGGGCATATCGCGGAGGCGTTTGCCGCGTATCAGACCGCGCTTGGCGTTTGGGAGGGGATTGTTGCAAACGAGCCGGAGCGGGCGCGGATTCAGCAGAAACTGCTCTCCGACAACTCCGACAAGGCCAGGCGAACGGTCGCCCGCATGGCGCGCAACTACGCGTTCGACCGAGCGCGCTATTTTTTGCCGACCGCGTGCCTGACCAATGTGATGCTGGTGATGAGCGCGCGGGCGTGGGTGACCGTGTGCCAGCATTTGCTGTCGCATTCCCTGCCGGAAGCGCGGGAAGCGGGAGTCGGAATACAAGGCGAACTCGCCCTCACCGCCCCGCGCCTGCTCCGCCATGCGGTCGCCAAGCCGTCGTTCGAGCAAGGATTGCGCCGCGAGTTTGCAGACTTGCAAAATGGCGTGATCAACGGCCCCATGCCGCGCGCCCTTACGGCCCGCGAGGCGCGCGGCTTCGATGCCGCGCCTGAGGCCTTTTTGGAAAGTTTCGCCCCGCGCGAGTTCGGCTCGGATCTGGGCGAGCATTTCCACTACGACCTGGAGTTTCACGACAACCGCTACGCGTACCTGGGCGAAACCCTGCGGCGAACCGGCGTCCGGTTCGGGTGGGACGCGGTCGCATTCGCGGAAATCCGTGACCTGAACCGGCACCGAACCGGAACCAAATACTGCCCGTTTGTCCCCCAGGGCTTTTACCACGCCGCCGACCAATTGCCGGAAGATTTTGCGGGCGCGGACGCGTACGAAACGCTGGGCGCGGCGGGCGGCGCGGCGTCCGCGTGGGCGCGCGACCTTCTGGGAAACGGCGAGGCGAGCTATGTTTACGGAACCCTCTTAGGTACGCAGTTCCCGTTCGAGCATATGACCACCGCCGACAAGTTTTTGTATTAGGCGGAACTTCGGACCGGAACCGGGGCGCATTACCGCTACGCCGAACACCTGCGCGACGTCCTCGCGCTGTGGTACAAGGCGTTCCCCCCAACCAAAGGTCTTATTCTCGAAGGCTCGGCGGAACCCGAGTAGGCGTCGAAAAGAAATAAATGGTACGTATCCGGCGCCTTTTGGTTGTTTTGTTGACGAAAACGAAACGTTTGTGTACAATCCTGAGTAAGTTAAGTAGGTAAATCGCGTGAAATCCGGTATAAATACCGTGTTCGCGCTTGATTCGCTTGTGATTTAACTTCGCTTCTGTACGCGGCCCACAGGAAACCAATGCTATGATCGCCTGGAAAAACGCGCCCGCCGCCGATTTTGTGGAAACGCAAAACCGCCGCCGCAAATACGATACCCCCCGCTTCACGGATGAAGCGCGCAACGAAAATCTGGAGCGTCTCAACGCGCGCTCCGCCGCCGCCGCACGCCTTCTGCTTATCCTGCTCGCCTCCGCCCTGTGCCTCGCCTTGCTTGGACATTAGAAACAGCAAGCGAGATAATTAATAGCGAGGAAGCCGGAAAGTCAGAGAAGACGGCCCCCTA
>CAXUMS010000216.1:0-6913 GCA_964252165.1 uncultured Armatimonadaceae bacterium | reverse complement strand
ACACTAAAGGTACACTAACTCACGCGAAAAGCCCCTCGTTTTCCCATAGGAGAACTTGGCCTTGGGGCTGGGGCATTTTCCTAAACCACTGTGTCTATTTTTTGCCCTTGCCGCAAACAAAGCAAGCGCTTCCGATATGGTTTTTCTCTTGAGATCGTCGCACATAGAATAGATAGTTGGAGAAAAGGCCGTGGCTCTTCTATCAGAGAGCCACGGCCTTTTCCGGTACGCTGTATGTTAACCAATGGTAAATAAAACTACCTGCTCGTGTACCAAGATGATGCGCTGATTTCGTAATGCCTGTTAAACTGGCGGGAACTTTTGGTACATAAGCAATTATTTTTGTGATGCTATTCTTGTGCCAGCTCTGGATTCTTACGTGGACGGCCCCGCTTGCGTGGCGGTTGCGGTTCGACGGGCGGCTGTTTAGCGCGGGCTTCCGCTGCGCGAACGCCGCGCATCTCGCCACCCTTACGACCAATCTCTGCATAAAAGTTTGGTCCGCGCGATTGCTTAACCGTTTCGCCGCCTTTGCGCCCTATCTCTTGATAAAACTGCGCGCCGTACCGCTGTTTGACAATTTCGCCGCCCTTGCGCCCCGCCTCACGAGCAAGTTCCGGGTTTGCGGCAAAACCGCCCTCTTTGTCATGGTCGTGTGACCCGCGATGCGCCTCTGCGATCCGTTTAGCACCTTCGGAGCCGGGTTGCGGCCCGGGCTTTTCATCCGCCATAGTATTTACTTCCTTAATAGAATCTACTGGAAAATAAGCCTACGCTTGGTTAAAGTAGACTCGACATGTTCTCTAACGATTACGTGTTTAGGTAGTCGCGTTGTCGAACTTCGCCGCTTCATTCTTTGCTGTCTGGACGACTGTTTCGCCTTCCTCTGAGGCTTGGTACTTGATGTCGTTGGCTCCGTCTACGATGTCACCTTTCACTTTGCCAACCGTTTCGCCAACTTGTGAGGCCAAGTTCGATGCAGAGTCTTTAACCGTGGAGGCGAGGTTCGTGGTCGATTCTTTTACCTGTGAGGCAAGCGATGCGGTTTGATCTTTTACTTGATCGTAGACGCCAGTAGCGGAGTCTTTAAGATCTTCGCTCTTTTTCTTGATCGAGTCCCGCATCTCGTCGCCGGATTGCGGTGCGTACAACAGGGCCAGTGCCGCTCCAAGCGCGCTTCCTACCAAAAGACCTACCAAAAAATCACCTTTGCTATCTGCCATAATTCAAACCGCTCCTTAGAGTATTTCAAATGTAAAGTTGATCATCCTTGCCGCGCTACAAGCGCGGTAGGTTCATGTTCGCCTGCGGGGGGTGTTTCGTGAACTTTTGTCTCGACCACAGTGGTCGGTAACGCCGATACAGGCGGCGTATGCGTTTGCAGTCGCCCGAATGTAGAAACGCCCCGGGCTACGCCCGCCGCGATAGAGTTCAGGCTGATAATAGGCGCATGAATAGTGCGTTGAACCGCAATTGCCGTTCGGTCTACCTTTTCATGAACCGATTCCACTGTTTCCTCACCTTGAACCAAAATACTTTCCGTCTTATCACCGATCGAACCGAGTTTCTCGTTCGCCATCGTCATCATCTCGTCGGCTTTCACAAGAAGCGGTTCAACCTTTTCCGTGACCTCGGCGAGTTTGGCGTTCAGTTTGTTCAGTGTTAGCGCAAGCGCGGCTACCAAACTAACTAACACAAGAGTTGCAACAAGATAAAAAACCACCACAATTCCGCTGGCAACAGGATTCAAGTCCAACGCCGTTCACCTTCCCCTCATGTCTCCTATGCCGCAGGACAAGAAGTTATTCCCAACAGGCGGCTTTAACGAATTAATACCCTTGTTAGCAGGCGTGCGAAACAATTATGTCGCATTTACACATAAATTGGTTACAGAAAACATAGACCGAACGAAGGTCTACCGACGCCTGTGTATCACGCATCCGCGTCTAAACGTGAGGCGCGCGCCACCACCATTTCGCAGGGGACACGTCGCGCGATTTGGGAGGGGATGCGGGTGAAGTAGTCACGAGCGGCTTCGGTGTCATCTGAGATCGTAAATCGGGAAAGCGCAATATCGGAGTCGGCGGGACGGACGAGAACTAAAAGATCTATCTTCTCCTCGGTCAAAGCGCGCACAGTTTCATCTACCGCGCCTCGGCATTTGCGAACTTGCATCGTCGGCGACAAGCCGCACGCGCGCACCGCCGCCGCGCCCGCATCCAATACACGCTTCGCTTCGGCTTCCTCGTCCGGCATCGCGGCGTCCGGCGCGAGCGAGCGCGGCACCTCGATGAGATACGACAAGAAGACGGTCGCCCCATTTGGGCTTGCGAGCGAGCAGGCGAGCGAAACCGCTTCCTCGCTAATGAGCGGCAGGCGCGGGCCGGACGGGATTAGGATGCGCTCGTACGATTTTGAGGGAAGCGACGGGCCGACCGAGCGTTTCGCCCCGCCGAAGATGAGGCGAGATAAGTAGACAACGCCGACGATAACGCCTGCGATAACGAAGTAAGCGGGGTACCAGTCTTCCGGGTGCGCGAAGAAGTTCATCTGTAGTAACAAGGGCGACGGCATCGTTAGCAATTCTCCCTTCCTACGGGTGCGGCGGTCTGCGGCGGCAGGCGGTTGACGATCACCTCGCAGGTAGCGCGGGCAAGAAGGGCGTCTCCGACTTCCATCAATTCTTCCGGCGCGTCCGGGCCGAGGGCAAGCGCGATCACGCCCGCTTTAACTTCAGCGGCGACCGCAAGGAAACGCACGGCGCGATCACGGGTTCGTTCGATACGCGAAACGGTTTCGATCCGGGTTGCTCGAACGCTTGCGTGAAGACGAGCCAAATCCTCCCCAGCAGTTTCTTCCTCAACTCCCAGTGACGACATCAGGGGGCGGTCACGGGGAACTTGAAGCGCGTGAACCAGAACGATGCGGGCAGGGGCGTCAGGAAGCGGAACGGACGGAGCGTCTTTGTCCGTGCTACTGCTGTTACTTGTTGTTTTTTGCGCCAAGCGCACCGCGAGCGCAACCGCATGTTGGTCGGCATCGGTTCCGAGAAGCGCAACTAAGATAGTGCCGCTTGCAATCCGTCCCGCCGCTATCGCGTTTGGTGGCGCCAGGCCCAAACTGCTTCGCGCCTCCTCGACGGTCGCGGCGATGGGGAGTTGCGACACCAAATCGCGGGATTGGCGCAACGATTTCATCACATCGGCGGGTATACGCGCCACCACGATGCGCTTGTTTTGCGCTTTGAAGTGCGATAAAGCGTCCCGAAACGTTTCCGCCCCTTCCGCATTCAACTCGGTCAAACCGCCAAGATCCAGAACGATGCCGTTTGGATGATGGCGCAATCGAACCCGGACCGCAGATTCGAGTGTTCGCCATTGATTGCGCTGAAGCGAACCGGAAAGCAAAACTACCTCATCGCGAATTTCGACAATCATTGCTTGGCCTCCGGGACGCCGATAGGCGTGGCGTTATCCCGTCGCGGATTTGCGCTTTCGTATTCGGCGAAGTAGCGAAAACTGGTGACGACCACGCCGGGACGCTCGCCTAAAGCGCGCCGGATGGCGTCGGCGGACGTATTATGCAAAGCGCGGTGCCACCATCTCTGCTGAGCGACCAACTCCGGTATAACGATAGTCACCTCGTCATCCTCACGCTCGTGTAAAACCTCGTCCACATATTCGACAATCGGATCGCGTAAGTTACGAAACGGTGACTCGATAATGACGAGCGGAAGCCCCTCTATATACCGCTCCCATTCTTCCTTGATGGTAGACGTTTTCTCCGGGTCCGTTTCGATAAAAACCGCGCGCGCGTCCGGTGACAGTGACCGAGCGTACTCCAAAGCAGGGAAAATACCCCGGTGCAAGCCCGGCACCAACACCAGAACCGTATGATGAATATGCTCCGCGAAGGTTAGGCGGGGGAAGTCGGTCGCTTGAAGGTAGCGCGCGACATCGGCATAATGGCGGTGAATTTTTTGGAACAAAACGACAAGCAACGGAATAAGCGCGACAACCAGCCACGCTCCGTAGTGGATGACGGTTCCGCGTGATCCGTCTTCGGAAACGCCGAAGGGAAGTCGCGGCAAAAAAGTCACCGGGTCGCCCGCATTGAATTTTGTGACCCCGATAACAACGGCGACAACACTGGTTGCAACCGCCCCAAGGCCGTTGACGAGCATGGACGCGATCCAACCCTTGCCCCGCTCATTTAGCCAGTGCCGCACCATCCCGGCTTGCGATAAAGAAAACGAAATAAACACGCCCACCGCGTACAACGGGATAAGCGATGTCACCGAACCTTTGAATACAACAATTAGTAATGCGGCGAAGAACGCAAGTACGATAATGCCATTGTTGAACACCAGGCGGTCACCCAGATCGCCGAGTTGCCGGGGCAAAAATCGGTCTTTGGCGAGTAGCGACGCGAGGCGCGGAAAGTCGGCGTAAGACGTGTTAGCGGCCACGATAAGAATTGCAGTGGTTGCGAACGACAAAAAATAATATAAAAAAGTACCGGCCCCGAATACCTTTTTTGCGATCTGCGAGAGAACGGTGTCGAAGGGAATGTCTTTAGAATGTTCTGGTAAGGCCGCAATATGATAATGATTCGCGATATACGTCATACCCAAAAACATAACGGTAAGGATGGCGACCATGACCGAAAGCGTTTTCGCGGCGTTTTCCGATTCCGGCTTGCGAAATGCGGGGATGCCATTTGAGATCGCCTCTACGCCCGTCAAAGCGGTGCAACCGGAGGCGAACGCGCGCAGTAGGAGAAATAATGTCAGTGGGGCTGCGCCGTGAAGGCTTGCTTCGCGGATCGCCTCTTCGGAAGCCCGGGCCGCGAGCGGGTCAACCGTTGCGGCGGTAGTAAACGCTTTAACAAGCCCCCAAACTACCAGCGCCATCATCGAAATCACAAAAGAATAGGTGGGAACAGCGAACACGGCGCCGGATTCCTTCAAGCCGCGCAGATTGGCGAAGGTGATCAGCGCAATAAAGAAAAGACACAGTGGCACAATATAACTGTGAAGCGACGGTACGGCGGACACCAATGCGGCGACACCCGCCGCAACCGAAACGGATACCGTTAAAATATAGTCAATCAGAAGTGAGGCGGCTGCTATAAGGCCCGCAACATCTCCCAAATTCTCGCGGGCGACGATGTACGCGCCTCCCCCGCTGGGATACGCAAAAATAGTTTGACGGTAAGAAAACGCGACCAAAATCAGCAACGCCCCAATACCAAGGGCGATAGGCCATGACAAGGCAAGGCGCGCTACCCCAGCAACCAGAAGAACGCGTAAAATTTCCTCGGTCGCATAGGCGGTGGAGGATAAGGCGTCCGAGGAAAAAACGGGAAGGGCAAGCCGTTTGGATAAGCGCTGATGGGACGCCTGCGAGGTCGCGAGCGGGCGACCGATGAGTAACTGACGGATAAAATTAGACAAATTCGCCTCGGGGAGAGATAACACTTCGGGCGATAACCGCCGCCGCCTCGCGGGCGGGGCGAGATACGCCAACAAGAGTATACGTACGCGCACGAACCGCTGTCAAGGTGGGGCGCCCCCCGTGTGCGCCCATCATTCTCTCGCGGTTTTTAGGACGCAACCATTTACCCCATCAAGGGTCATAAGCGTATGAGCTTTTGGGAATCGCTACGCGTCGCGCTTGTCGCCCTCCGCGCCAATAAACTTCGTTCGCTTTTAACCATGCTCGGCGTCATTATCGGCGTCGGTTCGGTTATCATCATGATCTCCATCGTGCAGGGCGCACGGCAAAAGGTGATCAGCGACTTCCGAAGCGATGGAGCCAATGTCGTGTTCGCCTTTTACTCGCCCAAAGGCGAGGATCGCAAAGGCGGTACGTTCGAGGGAATGCGCATGGCGGACTCGGAGGCCCTGGAGCGCCGCGCGACTCTGGTGCGGAGCGTTTCTCCGCGCGTGCAGGACGCTGTAAAGGCGACGCGCGGAACCAAATCGTTTTCCGCGTCGGTCGAGGGCGTGACGCCCGCCTATATCGAGGTCGAAAGCATCACGGTCGAGCAAGGGCGATTTATTGAGCAGGCCGATGTGGATTCGTGGGCCAAAGTGGGCATTATCGGCGACAAGGTCCGCACCGCCCTGTTTGGCAAAGAAGACCCGATGGGCCAAACCATCGTCGTGCAGTCCAACGGTTTCCGGGTTCCCTTAACCGTTATCGGCGTTCTCAAGCGCAAAGGGAGCGAGGGTTTTGGAACGTCGCCGGACGAACAAATCATCCTGCCCCTGTCCACGGTGCAAAAACGGTTTTCCGGCAACCAGAATATCAGCGGTATCTCGGCCCGCGCGCTCACCGACACCGGCGCCGAGGCCGCCGCCGATCAAATCTTCGCCATCCTAAAGCAACGCTACCCGGATCACGCCAAAGATTTCATCGTGGACACGCAGGCGGGCCTTATCAGCCGCCTGGACTCGGTTCTGCTTATTTTCCAACTCATTCTGGGCGGCGTGGGCGGTTTGTCGCTCCTTGTCGGCGGTATCGGCATCATGAATATCATGCTGGTATCGGTCACCGAGCGCACCCGCGAAATTGGTATCCGCAAAGCGGTCGGGGCGAAGCAAGGCGACATCCTTCTCCAGTTCATCACGGAAAGCATGACGGTATCCGGCGTGGGAGGCCTGATGGGGGTAGCCTTCGGCTATCTGACCTCGAAAGCCATCGGCGCGGTCGCCGGAGAAAAACTCCCCACTTTCGTCCCGCTCTGGGCCGCGCTCTTAGGCTTCGGCTTCGCGGTCGGCGTCGGTATGTTCTTCGGCATCTACCCCGCCTTCCGCGCCGCCAAACTCGACCCCATCAACGCTCTGCGCTACGAGTAGTGTTGTAGGTCGTTAGGTTGGGGGCTGTTCATGTTGTGAGTGCGCTCAAGC
>CAXUMS010000215.1:0-6936 GCA_964252165.1 uncultured Armatimonadaceae bacterium | reverse complement strand
AGCCAGCCTTTGGCGTAGGGTTCTTGTCCCCCCTTATCGGGGGTTAGGGGGCCTCTTTATACGCCCGTCAACCAACCGCCAACCAGAATGACAACAATGACAACAATGACAACAATGACAACCGAAAAAACCATCGAAAGAACCATGCAGGGCGTTGTGTTGCCCGGAAACAGCACGGTCGCCTACCGCGAAAAACCCATCCCGACGCCGGGCCACGGACAGGTTTTGGTCCAGATGAAGGCGTCCTCGATCTGCGGGTCGGATATTCGCGCCATCTACCGCGAGCATCTGGGCGTGGGCGATGAAGCGTACCGGAATGTGATCGCCGGACATGAGCCGTGCGGTCAGATTACGGAGGCGGGGCCGGGGTGCAAGCGCTTCAAAGCGGGCGACCGGGTCGTGCTGTACCACATCAGCGGTTGCGGCGTGTGCGAGGATTGCCAGGGCGGTTACATGATCTCGTGCCACTCGCGGCACCGGGCCGCGTACGGCTGGCAACGTGACGGCGGTCACGCGCCGTATCTGCTCGCCGAAGAAAACACGTGCCTTGCGCTCCCGGATAACCTCTCCTATGTGGATGGCGCGCTTGTCGCGTGCGGGTTCGGGACCGCATGGGAAGCCCTGACGCGCATGAAAGTGGGCGGCGCGGACCGCTTGCTGGTCACCGGTCTCGGGCCGGTCGGTCTTGCGGCGGCGATGTTGGGACGCGCCCTGGGCGCGCGCTCGGTTATCGGCGTGGATACGAGCGCGGCCCGCAGAACGCTCGCGCAAGAGTTGGGCCTGGTGGATCAGGCGTTCGCAAGCGATGAAAACGCCTTGGGTAACATTTTAGGCGCGACGGGCGGCAAGGGGTGCGAAACCAGCATTGATTGCTCGGGCGCAAACCCGGCCCGCAAACTCGCCCTGCAAGGAACGCGGCAGTGGGGACGGTGCGCGTTCGTGGGCGAGGGCGGAACCGTGGATTTCGATGTATCGCCGCTCCTGATCCACCCGCAAATCACGCTGTTCGGCTCGTGGGTGACGAGCGTTCCACACATGGAGGAACTCTTAGAACGGCTATCGCGCTGGGACCTCCACCCCGAAAAAACCGTGACCCACCGCTTCTCCCTCGCGGACGCCGACAAAGCCTACCAAATCGCCGACGCAGGCCAAAGCGGAAAAGTAACTCTGGTCTACGATTGATGGCTTTCCGTTTGTTTTGTTGCGCTGTGTTGGCGAGGGCGTCTACGTTGCGGAAGTTTAAATCGCTCACGCCGCGCGGCGCTCCCTCAGGGCGGGGTGTCACACAAGTGTGACTGTGGGAGAGGCTCCAACCTCACGTTGGATCGTTCACTTCAGAAAACGAAAGGCTCGCTTACTTTGCCTACGCAAAATAAGCGGGCCTTTCGTTTAAGAATGCCCGGTCAAGCGTTAGGCTTGAGCCGCCCGCCCGGTCACGCTTGCGTGACATCCGGCTTTGAGCGGGCGCCGCGCGGCGTGAGCGATTTAAACTTCCGACAACCCAGGCGCAAACGGCAAACCAGCGCAAACGGGGTTAGGGCAGTTCTACGGGAACGCGTAAAAACACCGTGGTTCCTTCGCCGGGCGCGGTTTCGATTTCAAGAATGCCGCCGCACGCTTCCGCGCGTTCCTGCATACCCGCTAAACCGAGGCGCCCGCGTTGCGCCGCCGCTCGGAGGTCGAAGCCCGGCCCATTGTCCTCCACCGTCGCCTGCAAAGAAACAGCGAATCGTTGAAGCGTCACGCTAACGCGCGTCGCCTTGCGTCCGCTGTCGCCGCTGGCGTGCCGCGTGATATTGGTCAGCGCTTCCTGCACCACGCGGTAGACCGTGGTTTCCACAAGTTCCGGTAAGCGGCGGTTTACCTCGACGCTTTCAAAATCGGCGTGAACGCCGCTGGTTTCCGACCAGCGCTCCAAGTGGCTACGCAGGGCGGGAACCAAACCGAGATCATCTAAAGATGTCGGTCGCAACTCCACGGCGATACGGTGAATATCGGAGGCCAACTCCTCAGCGATACCGCGCAAAGTGGCGAGCAGAGAATGCGCCTCGGAGTTCGGCGCGCCATGGGTTTGAACAACTGTTTCCAGCGCCTTGAGACGAAGCGAAAGCCCGGTCAGGTGCTGGCCGGTTTGGTCGTGGAGTTCATGCGAGATGCGCCGCCGCTCCTGCTCCTGCGTGGTGACAAGGCGTCGCAACAAATCCTGCCGCTCGGTCAGCAAAGCCTCCAGGTCCTTTGTTCGATCCGCGACCCGGGCCTCCAGGGTTTCGTTTGTCCGCTGTAGCTCTTCCTCCAGACGCTTTTGCGTGGTCTGGTCGTGGAAAACCTTTCCGAAGCCGCGAAGCGCGCCGGTTTTGGGGTTGTACAGCGGCGTCACAACGCCCACCGCGAAGAAGCGGGTGCCGTCTTTCTTCATGTGCCAGCGATTGTCGATGGCGCGGCCCTCGCGCAGGGCCGTGTCCGGCTCCTGCTGGGGAATGCCCTGCACCTGATCCTCCGGGGTAAAGATGAGGTCGCGCTCGTCCTTGCCGACGGCTTCGTCCTCGGTCCAGCCAAGCACATTTTCGGCGCCTTTGCTCCAGCGCACGACTTTGCGCTCGGGGTCGGTAAAGATCATGGCGAAGTCGAGCGCGCTGTCCGCGACCAGGCGCAAATCCTCGTCGTATTGCACCTGTAGTTCCGCCGGTTCTGTCCGCTCGTTGCGGTTGTTCGTGGGCGCCGTCGCCAGCGGTTCCTCTGACTTTTCAGCGTTTTCCGCATCCATCATAACGTTTTACGCCTTTTTCCAGTCGTCAACGATTTATCAAGGATATTGTACCTCCGTCTATTTATCAATATATTTGTCAATAAGTCGTGATGCGGAGAACGAACAACCTCCGGGGAAGCGGAGCCGGGCGCCACGAGGACCGGAAGTGCGTTACAATTGAGGCTATGTTGACGCGGCGGATAATACCTTGTTTGGATGTGCGCGAAGGGCGCGTGGTCAAGGGCGTGAACTTTTTGGGGTTGCGCGACGCGGGCGACCCGGTCGCGCTTGCCGCATTGTACGACCGGCAGGGCGCGGACGAATTGGTGTTTCTGGATATTACCGCATCGCACGAGGCGCGCGGGCTGATCTTTGACTTGGCGGCGCGGGTCGCGGAAGAGGTGTTTATCCCATTCACGGTCGGCGGCGGGATCGCGAGCGTGGACGATATACGGCGCATTCTGTCGGTCGGGGCGGATAAGATCTCGATCAACAGCGCGGCTCTGCGGAACCCCGATTTGATCCGGGCCGCGTCCGAGCGGTTCGGCGCTCAGTGCGTTGTGGTTGCGATTGACCCCAAGAAAACCGGCGCGACGAAATCCGGCTGGGAGGTCCATGTCCACGGCGGACGAACCCCAACCGGCGTGGACGCGCTCGAATGGGCGGAGCGGGTATCGGATTTGGGCGCGGGCGAGATTTTGCTGACCTCGATGGACGCCGACGGCACCAAAGCGGGGTACGACTTGGCCCTGACGCGCGCGGTCGCCGACCTGGTCCCGATTCCCGTGATCGCCTCGGGCGGGGCCGGAACCCCGTCGCACATGGCGGACGCTTTGACGGCCGGCGGGGCGTCGGCGGTTCTCTTGTCGTCCATTCTCCACTACGGCGAGTACACGGTCGGGCAGATCAAAACCGACTTGGCCGCGCGCGGTCTCCCGATGCGTCCGGTGGAAGACGCGCTTTTACACGACGCTTCCGCCGCGCGATAACATAGCAGGAGGCTTTACACCATGAAAAAGGACAAGATTTGGCGTCGCCTCAACGACGCTTTGTACGCCAAGTTGGGCGTCGCCATCGAACGCAAAAAGATAGACGATTGGCGGCTACGCGGGTTCGTGGTCGGTTTGAGTGACGAGTGGGCGTTGCTTCATATCGTAGACGGTAACTTTTTGCGCATGGATGGCTACTGCGCCGTTCGCGTTTGTGACATCACCCGTATCAGCGACGACAAGGGAATCACGCCGCGCTTCCTCGAACTAAACCACGAGGGGCCGGTTCCGCAACCCGACATTCTCCTGCTTGATTTGCCCGGCCTCTTGTCGTCCGCCGCCGCGATACACCCGCTTCTCCATATCGAAACGGAAGATAAATACCCAAATGAATGCTACATCGGGCGCGTGGTGAAGATTGGAAAACGCAACCTGACGCTTCGTTTCATCAAGACTGACGCGACATGGCGGAAAACGCCGAACCGCTACGCCCTCGCCGACATCACCAAAGTTCAGTTCGGCGACGCGTACAATGCCGCTCTATGGCGTATCGCGCAGGAAGAAACGCCGTCCCCTTAGCGAAACGCCGCGCCGCGCGATACGGTTTTATCTATGAAGCCCAAGAAGATTTGGCGTCGCCTCGACGACGCTTTGCACACCGGAAGTTTGGTAACGCTTCGGCGCGAACGCATTGACGACGAAAACGTCTTGCGCGGCTTTGTCGTGGGCGTGAGCGATTCGTGGACGCTTTTGCACCGTTTGGACGCTGGTACGTTGGCCCTAAACGGGTACTCCGCCGTGCGCGTGGCCGATCTCACGTATGTCCGGGAAACCGGCGGGTTTGTTCCGCGTTATCTGGAGCGGCGCGGCGTGCGCGGGATCGCCCAGCCGGATATTCTCCTCGATGATCCGCCCGGCATTTTATCGTCCACGCGGGCGTTGTTCCCGCTGGTCAGCGTGAGCGTAGAAACGCGCTCCCAAACGCACGGGTGGTACGGGCGCGTTCTCAAAGTCGGCCCGCGCATCCTGACCCTGGACGAGATCAGTTACGACGCCGCGTTTCGCGAACGCCCGTACAGTCTGCAATGGAAAAACATTACCCGGATCGGGTTCGGCAACGCGTACGCCGATGCCCTATGGGAAACCGCACAGGAAGAAAACGCCGCCGACTCGCGCTAAAATTAATGTATGAATGCAACGCTGACCAAACCTGAAACGGGCGACAACGCCGCCCCTGCCTTTACCGATTTCCCCATAGACACCCTGCGCTTCGACGAGAACGGACTTGTCCCCGCCGTGGTCCAGCACGCCCAGACCAAAGACGTGCTGATGCTCGGCTTTATGAACCGCGACGCCGTTCTCCGCACCGTGGGCGAAGGGCATGTGTGCTTTTGGAGCCGGTCGCGGCAAAAGTTCTGGCTCAAGGGCGAAACATCCGGGATGTTCCTCGAAACCCGCGCGGTCCGTGTCAACTGCGAAAACAACTCGCTCTTAGTTCTCGCCGAACCTATCGGCCCCACCTGCCACACCGGACACAACTCGTGCTACTATCGCGAGGCGAGCGACGGCGAATGGCGCGAAATCGCGCCCGTCGTCACCGCCCCGGATGCGTTGTACCGGAAAGAAGAGGATAAAGGATGAGGGATAAAGGATAAAAAGGGGAACCCTCCTCTATCGGTTATGGCCCCCTAACCCCCAATAATGGGGGATAAGAACAACCAAGCGGCGACGCGAAGGTGGTTTACGAGGAGATAAATCTCCTCGCTACGGGGCGCGCCGCGCGCCAGTCGTCCTACGGACGGAGTGGACGAAGTGATTGACAGGGTGACATAGCGGCGTTGGGCAAGGCAGTTATCCACCCAATCATCCGATGCGCAAATCAACCCTGTTAAATCATGCCGCTATACCGTCCGCAGGACGACCGGCGCGAAGCGACACGTAGCGAGGAGATTTATCTCCTTGTCACAACGTGAACGGCCCACGATCTCTTTGCGCCCCCCGATCACTAAAGGATAGGGGCCATCTTCTCTCCCTCTTTTTTATCCTTTATCCCTCAGCCTTTATCCTTTCTCTGTCTACCGCCAGTCCCCGCCCCGGCTTCGCCATAAACGTTCCGCTTGCTCCAAAAACGCGGTTCGGTCCATATCATTTGCGAAACCCTCGCGCGGGGCGACCGCGCCGAGGGAGCCGCTTACCCAAAAGTGGATGTCGCCGGAAATGTCGCGGATGCCGGTGATGCGCGTCCAGGGCAGGAGCAGGGCGCGCTCGGGCGTGCGCTCGCGGACGCCGTCGTGGTGCAGGCTCACGGTCGCAACGCCGCCCACGCTCCGGCTGTACGCCGTGGCCGGGATGGTGAGCGCGAGGATAAACACGAAGAACGCCAGCGCGCCCCCGAGGGCGTAGCCCGCCCCGACCAAAGCGGCGACAAAAACCGCAAACCCGCCCGCGCCGGGGCGAAAGGTTATCGCGCCCAGCATACCGCCGCTGACCACGAAAATCAGCCCGATACCGACCAGGGCGAGGTAACTATACGGATTGCGGAGCGCGCCCACGGCGGCGCGAAACAGCGCGGCCCGCGTGACAAGCGCGGAGCGGGCGATAAACGGCGCGGGCAGGTTCGGGTCGGCCTGCGAGCCGCCGCCCGCCGTCAGGTCCCACGGGTTCGCAGGCGCGCCGCTCGCTCCGGTTTGGGCCGCGACGGTTCGGGCGAGGGCGTCCGCCCATGCCTGCGCCGCGTTCTTTTTTTCGTCGCGCAGTCGCCGTCCCCGGGTCGCGCCGATCCAAAAACAGCCCGCGAGCCACAAGAGCGTCAGGATTCCCCGGAGCCACAGGGGGGTGTCGCCCAAACCCATCACAACCGCCCACAGCAAAAACGCGCTCATGCCCACCCCGACACTCAGCCACTTGTTTTGCGGCGTTTGCGACGCGAGCGTGGCTTGCTGCTGTGGCGGCGCGGGCTGAAGGCCGGGCGCGGGCGGCGGCGACGGCGTAGCGGATGAATCGCTTTCCGGGGGCGAAGATTGTGGCGACGGCGGCGGGTTGTCAGGCATCGTAGGCGAGAGCGCAGGGCGGCGCATACCAGGTTGGTTTCGGGGCGCGGAGCGGCTTATCCTGCCGCCGACGCAACACGGGCGAGCAAGCCTTTCTGTGGGTGGGTGTCGTTTAGTTTTGCCCCTGCGCGGGGCGGCGGTCCTCACGCCG
>CAXUMS010000214.1:6035-7065 GCA_964252165.1 uncultured Armatimonadaceae bacterium | reverse complement strand
CACCCAACACCCAACACCCAACACCCAACACCCAATCTTCTATTAATGCCGCCGCACTAGCACGACGCACGCGTCATCGCGAAGCGCGCCGCCGCCGAAGGCGCGTGCGCCGTTTAGGATCACCGCCCCCGCATCCCGGAGCGACGGAAGCGGTTGCGCCAGCCCTTGTTTTGCAAGAGCCGTCATGCCCTCGTATTCCAGAAACGCCAAATTGGGGGGCGCTTTGGACCGAGGCGCGCGCGCCTCGGTGATACCGTCCGTTACCAGAATCAGGGTGTCGCCCGGCATTAGGTGAAACGAGTTCACCGCGTATAATTCTTCGCACCGGATACCGAGTGGGATGCCGCAGAGTTCGAGAATCTCGGACGCACCGTTCGCCCGAACGATAAGGGCTGGTTCACAACCCGCCGTCACCAGCGCGCCGTCTCCGCTTTCCGGGTCAATGATGGCGAGAGAAAGGCACGAGAAACAATGATCCCACTCGTCGTGGTCCAGGTCGAAGCGCTGGTTATTGCACAAAAAATCATTGAGGCGCGCGACAATCGCGGCAGTCGAGTGCGGGTACTCGCGCGTGAAGGCCCGAAGCACGTCTTTTAGTTGAATGGTGCGAACCGCCGCCGCCAGCCCTTTGCCGGACGCATCCGCGATGGCGACCGCGACCCGGCCTTTCGACAACGCGAAAATGTCGAAGAAGTCCCCGCCGACCTCCGCTTCCGCTAAGGCCGACTCGTAAAGCGTCGCGACCGACAGGCCGGGGAACGCGTCTTCGGGAACCTCCAGCATCAGGGAGCGCTGAAGGGTGTCGGCGATCCGGCGCTCCCGCTCGTACGCGGCCTTGACCTCGGCGAGCGCGGCCTGAAGTTGTTCATGCATGGCGCTAAGAGCCGTATGCGTGGTCTTCAGTTGCGCCAAAGCCGCCTCCGCCCGTCGCTCCGCCTCGCGTGCGTCCTGGGCGTGTTCCTGCTGGCGCACGGCCGCGATCAAAAGCCGCTCATTAATGGCCGTCATCTCGGCATGGTGCGTTACATCG
>CAXUMS010000214.1:0-6025 GCA_964252165.1 uncultured Armatimonadaceae bacterium | reverse complement strand
GTTACTATCAATGCTCATAAAGCCGCTTTTCTCGCTATCGTGCGTTGGGGGCGTCGCTTTTATCACAAGACGAAATCTAGTTTTTTTGTAGCAGGGGCGTAATTTGCTCCGCAGATAAGGGATGATGAAACAGATAGCCGAGAACGGCGTCACAGCCCATGCCGCCAAGACACGACCGTTGCATTTCGGTTTCAACCCCGTCCGCAATCGCCTCCAGATGGAGCGAATGCGCCATATCCACGATACTTCGCGCCATTGTCTGATCTACCGGGTCCGACCCCAGTGTACGAATAAAGGTGCGGTCCATCTTCAATGCGTCCACGGGGAAATGCCGCAGGGCCGACAGCGGCGAGCGCCCGGTTCCGAAGTTATCAATACAAAGCCGCACGCCGAGGCGCTTGAGTTCCCACAGTTTATGGGCGTCTTCCTCCTTGCTTTGCAAAAGCGCATTTTCGGTGACATCGAGGCCTAACCATTGGGCATCGAGGCCCGAGGCGGCAAGCGCGGCGGCCACTTGATGCGCCGCAAACCCGCTTTTCCCGAACTGCCGGGTGGATAGATTCACCACAACCGGAACGGGATACCCCGCCTTTTCCCAAACAACCGCCTGGCGGCACGCTTCCCGCAACACCCACTCTCCCAGCGCCGTCATCAAGCCCATCGCTTCCGCGACCGGGATAAAGCGCGCCGGGGGTAAAACGCCCAGTGTAGGATGCCGCCAGCGGACCAGCGCTTCCACGCCGCTTATTTGACCGGTGCGAAGCGAAACCTCCGGCTGGTAAAGAAGAACGAACTCATTTCGCGCTAAGGCGAGGCGTAACGCTTCTTCCAGCAGAACGCGCTCACTTGCCGCGACATCCGCCGCCTCATCGTACAGGCGGAAGCCGCCGCGCCGCCGCTCCTTTGATCTGTACATGGCGACATCGGCGTGTCGCAGGAGCGATTCCGCATCCCGACCGTCGAAGGGGAAAAGGCTCACGCCGACGCTTGCGGTCACAGATACCTCGCGGTCGCCGAGGGAAAGGGGCGCGGCGAAAAGAGCCGTGATCTTCTGGGCGATATGGGCGGCGTCTTCCGGCGCTTGAAGGCTGGGAAGAAGCGCGAGAAACTCGTCCCCGCCCATGCGCGCAACCGTGTCTTCCGAGCGCACGGAATTTGCCAGTCGCGTTGCGACGGCCTGCAAAAGACGGTCCCCGGCGGCGTGACCCAGAGTATCGTTGATATGCTTGAAATGGTCGAGGTCCAGAAAAAGCAGGGCGGCAAGCTCGCCCGAGCGCTCCGACATCGCGAGAACCTGCTCCAAGCGCTCGCGAAGTAGCGCGCGGTTGGGCAACCCGGTCAAGGCGTCGTGGTACGCCTGCCAGCGAATGGTATCTTCGGTGCGCCGTTGCTCGGTGACATCCTGAACCATCGCCATACCGGCAAGCACGCTTCCCGCTTCGTCTCGGACCGGAAGCGCGTGAATCTGGAAGACGCCCTCCCCCGGTTCCCCCGCCCCGCCAAACGGGATCTCGATAACCACGGTTTCGCCGGCGAGGGCCGCCCGGTACGCAGACTCGATCTGTGAACAAATCAGGGGCGGGAACGCATCCCAGATCGTTTTGCCCTCGGTCGCGTTTTTGGAAAGGCCCAGCGCGGTGAGGCCCGCGCCATCGGCGAGCGTGTGACGAAGGTCGTGGTCGAACAGCAAGACCATGCCGTTGGGGAAGTTTCGGGCAAGCAAGCGGTAGAGTTCCGCGCTTTTGAAGGCCGCGTCGGCGAGTTCTTGCTGCCGGACGCTCGCGATAACGAGCCGTTCGTTGATGCTCCGCAGTTCGGCATGGCGCGATTCCTCGCCCCTGCCGCCGATGTCCTTGTCGGCATCCTTGCCTTGAACGCCGTCGGCGTTTTTTTTAATCACAACAGACCTCCTTACGCTCAGTGGATCGGTTCCTGAGTCTCCCTGCTTCTTCCTGTCGTGTCACCGGTTCTTTATGTCGTGTATTCAGCGTAGGGGTTCGGTTTCCGGTTTAAGAGGCCCCCTAATAATGGGGGAACAAGATAGCCATTCGCCAAAGGCCCGTGTGCTGTCCCGCAGGGTAGACGCGCCGCCGTTATCTTTATCTTGTCCCCCCATTATTGGGGGTTAGGGGGCCTCTTAAACCGGAAACCGAACCCCTACGCTACCCGGTCCGTCTGGGATTGCCGGTAATCAAGCCTTGATAACCGGTCAACTTATGGCCGATAACCAGCCCCTTCGGGGTCACCTCGTACTCGCGAATCTCTTTGCTGTGATCGCCGCCACGCATTTTTATTACCATTATGACCCGCCGCAACTCGCCGTCAATCTCGACATAGCGCTGCGAAATGATGTCGTCGCTCAAAAACGAGATGGCGTGCGGGCTGAAGCGCAGATCGGTGAACGAGGCGACTACCTCTACCGTGGTCATTACGGTCACGCCCGCTCCGGTGAGGGCGACCACCATCCGGTACAGGGACTCGCGGAAGTCCTCGCGGAACGCGGGGGCGAGCGCAAGTTCAAAGCCGTTCATCGAGTCTATCACCACGCGTTTCGCGCCCAACTCGTCCACGGCGTCCAGCACTTCCCGCAACGCCTCGTCCACGGACAGATCTAACGGGCGCAGGTACAAGACCCGCAGATCCCCCACCTCGATCATTTTGTCCAAACCCAGACCCAAGTGGTCCGCTCGCCCTATATAGTCCAGGGGACGTTCCTCGAAGATCGCGATCACGCCCCGCTCGCCCTGCCGCACGCCCTCGGCGGCAAACTGGGTCGCAAGCGCGGATTTGCCCGAGCCGGACGGTCCCGCCACCAGGATGGAGTCCCCGGCGGGGACGCCGCCATTCATCATTTTGTCCAGCCCGGGAACCCCGGTGGACAAGCGCCGGTCGTCGGGCGGACTTCCATTTCTGCCGATTAGACCAAACGTACGCGGGAAAACCTGAACGCCCTTATCCGTGATGCGGAAGGTATGCAGACCCGGCATAGACGCTTGCCCGCGCAGTTTTATCACCTGAAGTTTGCGAACAACCGAGTTGCGTTCGGGGGTCTGGTCAAGCCAGAAAAGGCCGTCGGCGACCGTGAAAACGGCGTTGTTCTTGATTTCATCGTCCGCATACTCGCCGATAAGAAAGGTGGTCGCTTGCCAGCTGGTCAGGTACAGGGCCAAACGTTGCACGAACCCCTGCAACTCCAGCTCGCTCGCGGGAAGGGACTGCGCTTTGTGGATGAGCGTTTTGAAAGAATCCACGACGACAAGGCCGGGCGAGGCGGCCTCCACCTCGGTCTTGATACGCTCCAGAACCGCCTCTAAGTCGTTTTCCAGAACCACATCGCTCAGGTTAATAAAGCGAACGGAGTTTTCTACTTTGTCGGCATCGAAAAACTCGAACTGCTGTTGGTAGCGGAGCATCTTCAGCGTCGGCTCGCCGAGGACGGTGAAGTAGAGCGCGGGGCGTTCGGCGGACGCATTGGCGAACATGATCTGGTGCGCAAGCGTGGTTTTTCCCGAGCCGGGCGCGCCCGCGATGATATTAAAAGAATATTCCGGCAAACCGCCGCCAAGCACCATATCAAGGTCCGGCACCCCGGTTGACAATGTGTTCAAAACGACCTTCGTTTGCCCGTTGGGGACGGCATTTCCTGGCTCGTTCATGGTATTACTTCTTCCTGAACAGGCGCGTCGCTTAAACTATCCTGTAAACTATCCTGCGTGTCTTCGCTGTAAAGGTTCGGCCACACCGCGCCGAGTATACGAAGCGTAAGGTCCTCGCCGATAAAGGTAATCAAAAGTCCGAGCAGGCTTGCCACAAGGGCCTTAGCGGCGTCGGCGGCTTCGTCAATCGCGGGGGGACTTCCCGGCTCACGGCGGGAGCGGGGAAAGGCTTGGCCTAATCCCTCAAGCGCGCCATCCGGCCCGATGGAAACCGCGCTTAAATGGGGATAAGGAATCGTCGCCAGGATAAGGGCGCGGGACAATAGGGTTTGAAACCCATCCTTTCCTACCCGAGTGGACAGGTGCGTCCGCAACTTTTCGCAGATACGCTCAACCGCCTCGATGCTGGCGCGCGAATCCGCGTCTTGACCCGCTTCCTGGGTCAGCAGCTCCCGAACTATCTCTGGTACAGCGGTCGCTTTCAACATCTACGCTTTCTGCGTTCGAGACGTGCCGACCATACGCTGGGACGAGCAAATCGCGGGGGTGGCGTTTATAGCGTACCATAAAAACTTAGAAAAGCGGTCAGCCTATGCTTGTTACGACTACCGCCTTTGATCTGGCATACGTCCGGCAGGGAAAAGATAGTTTTCAGACCCGCCGCAGGCGACGCAGGAACGCGCCGGGCGTTTGGACGTTCTTTGTCCAAACGCCCGGCGCGTTGTTTATTCCGTATCTCCTATAACCGCCCGGCGGACGCACCGGCTTTCCGGTTGTTCGTGAGAAGACGAAATGCCAACGAAGAAACGAATATGGTACGTTTTCCCGCCAGCGGCGAAAACCAACAACCCCCTTGCGCGAATCCTCAGCGTTCCACCGGCAACGGCGCGATTTCAAAGCGCCATTTATCGAACACGACAAAGGTTCCGTAACCCGTTATCCGGCTTACCCGCCCTTTGTCGTTCACGGTAAGTGCGGGCGGCGTGCGCGGGTCCGCCACGGGATTTAGGCCCATCAGATGCGAGTACGCCTGCGCCCCGAGAAGCGCGCGCGTTTTATCCGCCTGGTTCTCGCGCATCACACTGGTTTGCCCGCCGAACAGCAGGCCGCCCGTTTGCGCATCGAAAACGCGCATCGTGACACGGCCCGTCACCCGCCACCGCATCTCTTCGGAACGGTCGTGTCCGAACAAGCCGTCCAAGCGCGCCGTGATACCGGACGCCCCGTACGTCGCCGGAAACGGGCGTGACAAAGTCGTATCCTCGTGCATAACCGCGTACTGCTTTCGTAATGGCTCAAGCGTTATCTGCGCCGTGACCGCTCCCGATGCACCGATAACCACGGCGGCGACGCCCGCCGTCGCCCATCTCCTTCCGCGCGCCGGAGGCTGTTTCGGGGCGCGAGCGGCCTCGTGCGAAGGGACCTCCCCCAAGTTCAACTGGCTCCAAATCCGGCTTTGCAACGCGGGCGGCGGCTCTACGATGGCGATCTGGCGGAGCGAAGCGCGCAACTGCAGCGCCTCCCGCTCGCCCGCTTTGCGGGACGGGCTTTGCAACGAGTGCAAGCGCGCCCCTACTAAGGAGAAAACGCTCCGCTCCCCGGTGACGATTTCATTGATAAACGCGTCCGGATCGCGCGGATCCTTTTTCTTGCTGTTCATCCGTTTCCTCGACTTTCTGATAGGTAGATCCTAACTCTTTACGTAGCCGCTGCAGGGCTTCCGCCACGCGCCATTTGAGCGTGCCGGACGGTTCGCCGGTGATCAGGGCGGCTTCCCGGTACGTCAATCCTTGACAAACCACAATCAGGAGAATCTCGCGCAGCGGCGGAGGTAACCTCGATACCGCATCGCCCACGACAATTCGGTTCGCGACGCGGGTTTCCATCGCGTCGTTTTCCCCGGTCGCCGCCGCTTTGTCCGCGCTTGCCAGTTCGCTTGTGTCGATAGAATGCCGCCGACAATCATCGCGCCACCGCCTGACAAGAATTCCCAGTAGCCACGAATGAAGTTTGCTTTCTCCGCGAAACGATTCCCGCCCCCGCCAGGCAGCGAGGAAAACTTCCTGCGTCAAATCCTCCGCAACCGCCGCGTTCCCGGTGAGCCGAAGGGCGAAGCCGTAGATGGCCGGGGATAACTGGCGGTACAGGGCGTCCAATCCGCGAGGATCGCCGGCGCGGAGTTTCGCTTTTATTTCCCGCTCGCTCATCGGCATAAATGAATTCCTCCTCACTTCCACTTACAAGAGTAGCGCTTTCCCGGCGATTGGTTGACGGGTGGACGAAGGGGCCAGTTAAATCTCGTCCGGCTCATAGAGGCGCTTGGTTTCTGGTTGCGTCTACGTGGTCGTGAGGCTAAATCGCTCAAGCCG
>CAXUMS010000213.1:0-7088 GCA_964252165.1 uncultured Armatimonadaceae bacterium | reverse complement strand
GCGGCGGCGCGGGCGTCGCGCAAATCTTTGGCGGCGGTGTCCACGGTGCGCTGGGAGTTGGTGTATGCGTGGATCGTGGTCAGAAGGCCCTTCTCGATGCCGAACCGCTCATGCAAGACTTTAGCGACCGGGGCAAGACCGTTCGTCGTGCAGGACGCGTTCGAGATGACGTGGTGCTTGCTCGAATCGTAAACGTTGTCGTTGACGCCCAAAACGATGGTCAAGTCCTCGTTCTTGGCGGGCGCGGAGATCACGACCTTTTTCACTGTGTCGCGCTTGTGGGCGACCGCTTTGGTGGCGTCGGTGAAGAACCCGGTGGATTCCACAACCACGTCGCAACCTTCGTTGCCCCACGGAATCGCGCCCGGGTCTTTTTCGGCGTAGACCATGATCTTTTTGCCGTTGACGATGATGTCCTTGTCCTCGTACGTCACGGTTCCCTTGAACGGCCCGTAGTTGCTGTCGTATTTCAGCAAGTGGGCGTTGGTGTGGGCGTCTGTCAGGTCGTTGAGCGCAACTACCTCGATCTCGCCGTTCTCGCCGTATTTTTCCTGAATCGCGCGAAACGTGAGCCGACCGATACGACCAAATCCATTAATGCCGACGCGAACTGCCATGATAAAACTGTCCTTTGTTCAGCGCGCCCGGCGAAGTGGCCGATACGCGCTTTGTCACTTAAAATTTTAATTCGTCGTGCGTAGTCGCCCGTGTTTGCGAACCGCGCGACCAT
This sequence comes from uncultured Armatimonadaceae bacterium, assembly GCA_964252165.1. GTDB lineage: Bacteria > Armatimonadota > Armatimonadia > Armatimonadales > Armatimonadaceae > CAXUMS01. The sequence goes on along the minus strand of CAXUMS010000213.1, from coordinate 6,358 downwards.
CGCGCCGCGCCCGCACGGGGCGGAAAACAACCTCGGCGACGCGCGACGGCATTGGCAGGCGTCGCGCCCATCCGAATTTACTATAGCGCCGCCCCATCGCCTATGTCAACGCGAAACCCGCAAAACACAAAACGGAAAACGCTATCAAGAGGAAGTTAAGAAGAAAAGGGTTCCGCTATAAATGCCTGAATGGAGCCGCCCAAGCGCTAATTTGCCAGGAAACGCATACTTTCCGCCAAAGCAAGGTACTACTATACCAATGCGCCGCGCCGGTGATCGCGTAACCGGCGCATAGGCCGTAGCAAGGAGTTGGTAACCAGTGCAGGGCTTAGAAATCAGCGTAGAGGAAACGCCGCAAGGCATACCGGTCTTAAGCGTAACCGGCGAGATAGACTTGCATACCTGCCCGGAATTGCGTACGGCCCTTCAAGACAAGATGGACGCGGGACGGTTCCACATCGTGTTGGATCTTGCCGGGGTTCCGTATCTTGATTCCGCCGCGCTTGGCGTCTTGGTGGATGCGGTGCGGCGTGCGCGGGACAACAACGGGATAATTTACCTGACGAACATGACGCCGTTTGTGCAACGCGCTTTTGAAATCACCCGGTTAATCAAGATATTTCAGATTTACCCCAGCCTGCCGGAAGCCCTGCAAGCGGCGGCATCCGCCGTATAACAACGTTATTTAGCCGCTTTTTCCCGCCGCTCCAGGTCGCGATCCCATGCGGTAAGGGCTTCTTGCGCGCTTGTCAACACGCCGATCAGCGCGCCATTGTCGCCCGCAAGCAAGTGGCTGATGGAGGCGGGACGGAACAGCGTTTCAAAAATATCCGTCCCGCCCTTGCGCCGTTCCCACGGCGTGGCCCGCCTTGCGTCGGCGGGCTTGTCGCCTGTATCGCCGCTACTGCTTAGGCGCGGCGAAATATGCCGCTGAGCGCGTTCGTAATGGGCGACAAACCAGGAGCGTTGCTGGCTAAACTTTTCTTCCTGCCACGTCTCGACGCCTTCTTGCGCCGCGAGGCAAACAAGGCCAACCAAAGCGTCGTAATGGTCGAAAAACTCCTCAAACAAGGCGCGCTCGCGAGAAAGTTCCGCCTGCCAGCGTACGCGCAGATAGTCGTTCTGCGCCGCTTTCCGGGCGGTCGCCCCTGCCCGAATCGCCCGTCGCCGCTCTTCGATAGCCCGCCGCGTCCGACGCGATGCGAGTTCAAGACGCAACCGTAGGTGCGTTATGGGCGGCGTTCGGTACGTAGTTCGGATCAAATCTACTATCTCGTTCTTCGGGCCTAAAGCCACGCGTTTTTTTCGCAAACCTTGCGGGTTACAATACCGCTTGCGCGCTGTGACACCCATGCCATCTTCATACGCCCCAAAGATTTTATCCGGCGCGCTTGGTTTGCTCGACAAAATTGATTTGCAGGTCGGACACCAACGCCTGTAATGGCAAGCGCTCTTCCGGCGCGACTACCGGGGCGAGTTGATCGGCGAGGAAAGCGACTGTGTCAATCGCGACTCTGGCTTGATCGAAATCGCGCTCGATTTGCCCGGTGGACGGGTTCGCGACCAGTCCCATGCGTAGCCACGCGATATTACGCACTTCACCCAGAAAAAGCGCCAGAATCGAATAAATATCCGGGATTTCTTGCGCGCCGCCCGCCCCGCCTTGCGCCTCAGAAAGCGCGGCCTCCATTTCGGCTCGCTCTTCCGGCGATGCGGCCTCGTACGCCTCTGCGAACGCGGCCCGCATGTCTTCGGGGTCATACTGCTGACCGCTCGGCCCCATGAAGGTTTCCTCGCCCTGCGCCATGACAGGCGCGGACAAGGGCGACGCAACGCTTGGCGGCGCATCAGGGAGCGGGGGAGGCGGCGTCGCGGCTTGTTGCGATTGCGGCGTGGCCGTATCAACAGCGGCGGGCGCATCGCTACTCATGAAGCGGCGGCGGTCACGAACCACAAACCCTTCCTCTTCGTCTTCGGGCATGAACCTTAACTCCTCAATTTCCAAACGCCATCGCCGGTCGGTTTTGTTACGCAACACGGAAAAACGTCGTATTCCTGCGCCCGATTGTAGCACGAGGCGAGGGGGGGACACAAGGCGGCGGCGAATAATTTTGCGGGTGTGAATTATTTGTTACGGGACTAACATCTGGTTGACGCTTACCCGGCGCGCGCTGTACAGTTAAGAGCGATAACTCCAAACGCCCTCGGGCCGGTTCGTAAGGACAAAAACAGCATGACGGACGAGCAGACAAAAGAAAAACCGGTAAGTACTCCGATAAACCATGCAAGTAAGGCGGCGGAGCCGAGTGAACTCAACCGGCTCCGAGAGGCTGTCGTGCGGGCGGAGCGCGCCGCGAAAGAAGCGGAGATCGCCTGCGACCACCGCGAGCGGCAAATCGTGGCTATCCGGCGCACCAGCGACGCCGTTTTCACCCATTCGTCGGTGGATGCGATGGTGCGGGAAACGCTGGAAATCGCGCTCGATGTTTTGGGGGCGGACGCCGGATCGGTATTTCTACACGACGACCAAAACGATACGCTGGTGTTCCGCTATGTCATCGGCGGCGCGGGCGAAACGCTCATCGGCAAGGTGATACCCGCTTCGCAAGGCGTCGCAGGGACGGTTTTCAAAACCGGCGAGTCGGTTATTGCGGGCGATATTCAGGAGCGCGGCGACTTCAACCCGGACGTAGACCGCGAAACCGGCTACGAAACCCGCTCCATGATGACGGTTCCGGTCAAGCGGAGCGGCGGCGCGCCGATTGGCGTGATGCAGGTTCTAAACGCGCACAACCCACCGTTCAAGGCGCGTGACCTTGAAGTTTTGCAAGCGCTTTGCGCGCAGGCGGCGACGGGGATTGAACACGCACGTTTAGTGGAGGAAGCGCGAAAGGCCGAAATTGTCAACGTTATCGGCGACATCTCCCACGACATCAAGAACATGCTGACGCCGATTATGACGGGTGCGTGGACATTAGAGCCGCTCCTCGACCGTCTGTTCGAGGACTTGGACGGCGTTCGGGCCAAATGCGCCGATACCGAAACGCTGGGCGCGGATATCGAATTTGCTGCGAATGCGGTTCGGAAGAACTATAGATGGATGCTGCAAGACGTAGTCGCGTTCGCCGAGCAGGTGCAAGCGCGCACTAAAGAGATAGCGGACGCCGTTAAAGGCGAAATGGCGCCGCCGTTTTTCGAGCGGGGCAACCTGAACGACACGTGCCGCGTGGTTGCCAAACATCTGGAAATAGTGGCGCAAAAAGCCTCGGTTGCGCTGGTTCTTGATTTTGACGACGAGTTGCCGCCTGTGGAGTTCGACCATAAGCAGGTTTATAATGCGGTTTACAATTTGGTAAACAACGCAATCCCGGAAACGCCTTCGGGCGGGACTATCACCATTCAAACGCGGCGCTCCGCCACGGACAAGGATAGCGTCACGATGTCGGTGCAGGATACCGGTAAGGGCATCCCGGAAGCCGTACGCGCCCGCTTGTTCACGGACGCCGCCGTTTCCACCAAGCCGGGCGGAACCGGACTGGGAACGCGTATTGTCGCGGGCGTCGTGCGCCGCCACAATGGAACGATCACGGTGGACAGTAGCGAAGGGGTGGGTTCCACGTTTACCATTCGCCTTCCAATTCGTCACACGACATAGAGTAAACTCGTCCTTTTCACGGTTGTTACAATAGTTTTATGCGATACCGGTTCTCGTTTGGTTCAATAAGCGCGCCGCCGCGCGGCGGCGTTTGGTTTGCGGCGGCGGCTTGGGCGGTGAGCGGAGTTTTCGCCGTTCCGGTTTGGGCGCAAAAATCACGGCCTCGGCCCGCCGTTCCCGCGGTTCAAGCGCCTGTCGCTCCTCCGTGGCGCGTGCGTTTAGATCAGGCTCTTGGGGCGCCGGTTCTTCGCAATGCGCAGGTCGGCGTTCTGGTTCGCTCGCTCGATAACGGACGCGTGTTGTACGAAAAGAACCCCGACTTCGCGCTGGTTCCCGCGTCCAATATGAAAATCGTGACCGCGACAACCGCGCTTGCGAAACTCGGAACCGGTTTTCGGTTCACCACCACGGTTTTGCGAACGGGCGCCGTGGATAAGAACGGAACCCTGAACGGCGATTTGTACCTGAAGGGGAGCGGTGACCCGTCGCTTTCGTCGGAGCGCCTGATGCTGATGGCGCAGGCGGTTTACAACGGGGGGATCAAGCGTGTGACCGGGCGGATTGTCGGCGATGCGTCCCGGTTCGATGACCGCACGCTCGGCGATGGTTGGCAGTGGGACGATGAGCCGTTTTCGTATCAACCGCAGGTCTCCGGCCTGAACTGCGACGAGAACGTTATCCGGGTCGAGGTGACGCCGGGTCGCGCGCCGGGCGAACCCGCCCTCGTCACAGTCGGCGGTCCGCAACGCGTTTCGCTCGGATTTGAAAAATCCCGTTATGTGAGCATTGTTTCTACGGTAACGACTATTCCGTCAGGGGGGGCAAGTAGCGGGGCGGTCGTTTTCGACCGCGCGCGGGGCAAAAACGAGTTGCGCGTGTCTGGGAGCGTGGTTCTCGGCGCGCTCCCCACAGCGGAATCCCTGACCATCGAGGATCCGGCGCGCTATGCGGCGAACCGTTTCGCGGACTTGCTTGTTGGCGCGAACGTGAACCTTCCCGGCGCGGATCGGCGGCGCGTGGAGGTTGGAGTAACCCCGCCGGATGCGGTTGCGGTTACGGAAACCAACTCCGATTCGCTTCCGGGCCTGCTCAAGTATTTCCTGAAAAACAGCGACAATTTGTACGGTGAAACGCTTTTAAAAGCGGTCGGGGCGGCAAGCGCGAAGAACGGGCAGGGAACAACGTCAGGCGGCGCGCAAGCGGCGCAGGATTTTTTACGCGACGCGGGCGTACCGGCAAGCGGGTTGTCGGTCGCGGACGGCTCCGGCCTTTCTCGGTTGAACAACGTCACGCCGCGTCTGCTCGCAGTTCTGCTGACGTACGCTTCTCAGAAGTTCCCGTCCGACGCGCAGGCCGCGTTTCGTGATGCGCTTCCCGTCGGAGGCGTTGATGGAACGTTGCGGGGACGTTTCAAAGGAACGCCCGCCGAAGGGCGCGTACAGGCGAAAACCGGAACGCTCTCCGGGGCGTCCTCGCTCTCCGGCTACGTCACCACGAACGCGGGGGAGCGTCTCGTGTTCTCGATTTTGATGAATAACTACGCGAGCGGCGGACGGGCGTCCGAGGCGCGCGCGGCGCAGGACGCCGTGGTTCTGGCTTTATTGAGCGTTCCCGCGCCGCCCGTCCCTAAGTCCGCGCTTCCGCCGCGTCAGGCGTCATCGGCGTCGTCGCCGCCGCTGTCCCGTAGCCGCTGAACCAGGGCGTACACATCATTGCGAGACATTCCGGTCGCGCGGGCGATCTCGCGCGCGGCATCGCGCGGCGACAGGCCGCGCGCAAGCGCGTCCGCGATCAGGTCTTCGGTCGGAGGCGCGTTTGAGGCGGGGGCGTTTGCGTCCGCCGCGTTCGCATCCGCCCCGCCCAGAACGATGACGCACTCGCCGCGCGGCGGGTTGGCCTTGTAATACGCCATCACCTCGGCAAGCGCGCCTCTCTGAAACTCCTCGAACTTTTTGGTGATCTCGCGCGCCACCGTGACAGGACGCCCATCGCCCAGCATTTTCCCCAACTCGCCCAGCGTATCCACCAAACGGGGCGGCGCCTCATAGAAAACGAGCGTGCGCGTTTCGTGACGAATCGCCTCAATGCGAGCGCGCCGCTCACCCTTGTCGCGCGGCAAAAATCCCTCGAAAACGAACCGTTGCGGCGGCAGGCCGGATGCGCAAACCGCGGCGACCGCCGCGCACGCGCCGGGTATCGGCTCCACCCGAACGCCTTGCCGCACCGCCTCCGCGACCAACTCCGCGCCCGGATCAGAGATACACGGCGTTCCCGCATCCGAGGTCAGCGCGACGCTTTGCCCGCCCAGAAGCCGCCCCAATAGAGCGTCCGCCCGCGCCTCCGTCGTGTGCGCGTGGTACGAAATGAGGGGAGTATGAATGTCGAAGTGAGCGAGCAATTTCCTTGTCACCCGCGTGTCCTCAGCGGCAATGACATCACACTCGCGCAACACCCGCAACGCCCGCGCCGTAACGTCCTCCAAATTCCCAATCGGCGTCGCCACCAAATAAAGAACGCCCCCCGCCCGCGCTGGCGCCGTCTCGTCGAAATCCTCGTTCGTAGTTGTCATGTTCTTTGTTAGCGACGGCGTCTACTCGGGCGACAGACTAAATCGCTCCTGCCGCGCGGCTCCCGCTCAAAGCCGGATGTCACGCAAGCGTGACCGGGCGGGCGGCTCAAGCCTAACGCTTGACCGTGTATTTT
>CAXUMS010000212.1:0-7139 GCA_964252165.1 uncultured Armatimonadaceae bacterium | reverse complement strand
TCGCTGGCGATGAAAACGCCCGCTGAGTTCGCCGCGAACTGGCAGTCATCACAAGTGCAAAACATCCGTTTGTAACGCACCGATCGGACCCGGAAAAGGGTGCGGGTCAGCGCCAGCGGTAATACGACGTACGCCTTCCCCGGTCAGGCGGGCGTTGACCCCAAGTCGCCGACGCTTGAAGAGCGTTTTCGTAACTACCCGCGTTCCTGAGTTGCCAAAAGCGTACCGCCAACATGCGCCGTCTTAAGGGTGCGGCAGGTCGCCAGGCGGGGCGACGGCAATCACAACTGTGAGCGTTATCGTGACGGTTACGGCGGCGCATAAAGTGGTCCAGAAAACGCAGTCGGCGGCGAGTTCCACATCGCCGTTTTGCTCGATGGCGAGAAGAAGCGTGTTCACTGCAGTCGGTCCCGCCGATGCGACGATCAAGCACGCGCCCGGCCACGGCCACAAGCCGGTCAAAACGACAAGAACGGCGGTGACAACGGGAAGCGCGACGAGTTTCAGGGCGAGAACCGGAACCACGGCCCGCCACCGGGGCCATCGCGCCTGACGCGTAAGTTGCGCGCCAAGCGTGATAAGGGCGAGCGGAACCAAACCATCGGCGACCAGGTGAAGCGAGTACGAAATGGGCGGCGGCAAGCCGATACCCAGCCCGCGCAGGGCGAACGCGACTAAAAGGGCGTACACCATCGGGAGTTTGAAGTAGCCCGCAATCGCCGGGCCGATTTTCTGACCGGACGCCGCCGCCATCAGCGCGTAGCCGATTCCCCACAGCGTCAGGTTCGCGACTATGACGATAATCGCCTGAACCGCGCCGCCCTGCGGCCCGAACGCGCGCTCGGCGACCGGGATTCCGAAGTTTCCCGCATTGAATACCACGGCGGACAGCAAGACCGCGCCTGCGGTTTCGCGCCGGACCCGCTTCCGCGCGAGCAAAAGCCATACCGGAATGGCAAGCAGTACCTGCGCCCCGAACGCGGCAACGGCAACGCCCAACGATTCGCGCCCGGATAACTGGCTGTCGAAAACGCGCACGAACAAAAACACCGGAACAAAAAGGTAAACCTGAACACGCGAAAGCGTCACCATATCGAGCGGCTTGAACCGCTGTACGATCGCCCCGAGGCCCACGATCACGAGAATCGGCAAAAGCACGGTCGCGAAGATCTGACCGGCGTCATGAAAAAACGTCACGACTTGTTATACTTCGTTTGTTCTTATCGGCGCCTGCGTGTTTTCGTCTATGCGTCGCCGCGACCGCGCGCGACACGTCCGCCCCACACGCTCGCTAGCCCGACCGCGACCCACGCAAGGGCGGTGAGCGTCAGGGCGTAGCGGAGGGCGGCGGCGTCATCGCCGTTTTGCGTGGCGGCGTACAGGGCGAGCGGCAGTGTTTCCGTGCGTCCCGGATTGGAACCCGCAACCATCAACGTCGCCCCGAACTCCCCCAATGCGCGGGCGAACGCAAGCGTCGCCCCGGCAAGAACGCCCCGGTACGCGAGCGGCGCGAGAACCGAGACCGCGAGGCGCGCTTCGGTCGCGCCCAGCGTCCGCCCCGCTTCGAGTAGTTCCTTATCCACTGAGGCGAACGACACCGCAGTGGCGCGCACAAAAAGCGGTAGCGCCATTGTCGCGGCGGCAAGGCTCGCCCCCTGCCATGTGAATAAAAGCCGAACATGGGCGGCGTCGTTCAGCCATCGTCCCCACGCGGTTCCCCGTCCCAGAAGTAACAGGAGGCCGTAGCCGACCACGGTTGGCGGCAACACGAGCGGAAGCGACAAAAACGCCTCCAACGCCCCCCGCCCCCAGAACGCGCGCCCGGTTCCCATCCGCCATGCAAGCCACAGGCCGGGCGGGAGTAGCAAGGCGAGGGCGGTACACGAAACAAGCAGAGATAACGCAAGGGGGGACATTGGTACAGCGTAACCGAAAGCGGGAGATTTAACCACAAAGGCGCAAAGGACACAAAGAAGAGATTAAGAAGATAAAGAGCAAAGAATCAAAACTTGCTTTAACTTTCTCCTCTTCTCCTCTGATCTTTGAGTTCTTTGTGGTTAAATCTCCTCCGATCTTTACGGCGCGCCGAAGCCGTAGCGCGTGAGGATCTGCGCGGCGGCGCGGGTTTGGAGGAAGCGGACGAACGCACGGGCCTCCGGCGCGTGCGGCGCGCCTGCGACCACGGCGGCGGGATAAAAGGCGGGAAGGGCATCGGGCGCGCCGACAACGCGAACGCGGTTTTGCGCGGGCTTGGAACGAGCATCAGTCGCAAAGATTATCGCGGCGTCGGCGTTTCCGCCTGCGGCATAGGCCAGGGCTTGCCGGACATTGCTTGCGTAGACGAGGCGCCCCGACGTTTGCAGGGTTTTCCACAATCCGCGCCGCGTCAGGGCGCGCTCGGCGTAGCGGCCCGCCGGGACGCTTCGCGGATCGCCGACCGCGACCCGGCCCGCCTTTCGGGCGTCGGCGAGATCGGCCCAACCCTGCACCTTCCCCCCGACCGGCGCGACTAAGACCAAACGGTTGGTGGCGAAATGCGCCCGCGTCGCGGTTTCGATTTTCTTGGCTTTGGCTAACTGCTCCATCTCGTCATCGCCCGCGAACGCGACGGCATCAACCGGTGCGCCCGCGATTACCTGCCGGACCAGCGCGCCCGACGCCCCTAACGTGAACCGCACGGACACCCCATTTTTTGCGCTGTCCTCGAAAGCGCGTCCCACATCGGCGAACGCATCCGTAAGGGAGGACGCCGCCGCGATTAATATCTCCGTTTTCGCCATAAAAACAGGATACCTGGCGCCGGGGCGCCTTTACAACGCCCGGCGCGAGCGCGTAAAATAAGTGGCGTTATGACAAGCGAATGGAACGACGAAGCGTCGGCGATTTTGAAGCGGCTCGAAGGCGGGCTGATCGTGTCCTGTCAGGCGTTGCCGGACGAACCGCTGTACGGGCCGGATATCATGGCGCGTATGGCGATTGCGGCGCAAGCCGGGGGCGCGGTCGGTATCCGGGCGAATACGCCGGTGGATGTTCAGGCAATTCGCGCGGCGACCCCTGAACTGCCGTTGATCGGGTTATGGAAGGTGGTTGTGGCGGGGTTCGGCGACGTGTACATCACGCCGCGCGTGGGTGAGGCGCAAGCGGTCGCGGACGCGGGCGCCCATATTATCGCCGTGGATGCGACAAACCGCCCGCACCCGGAAGGAACCGCCGCCGACTTAATCCGCGCGGTCAAAGCGCAAACCGGGAAGCTCGTGATGGCGGATATTTCAACCGAGGCGGAAGCCGTCGCCGCCGTGGACGCGGGCGCCCATGTTGTCTCGACCACGCTTTCCGGCTACACGCCGTACTCGCCGCAGTTGGACGGGCCGGACCTCGAACTGGTACGCCGTCTTGTTCTTCTCACTTTGCCAGTTCCGGTTATCGCCGAAGGACGTATCGCGACCCCGGAGGACGCCCGCGCGGCCCTGGATGCGGGCGCGTGGGCGGTGGTGGTCGGCGGCGCGATCACGCGTCCCCAGCAGATTACCGCCCGGTTCGCCCGCGCCCTGAACGCGGACAAGCGCGGCGGCGCGTAAGAGGCGTGATGGGCTATATCAAGGAGATCCGCGCGCTTATTGGGACCCGCCCGCTGATCACCGTCGGCGCATGCGTTCTGCTTTTGGATAAGGAGCGGCGAACGCTTTTGGGACGGCGCGCGGACAGCGGCTTGTGGGGCCTTGTCGGCGGCGGCATGGAGCCGGGCGAAACCCTGGAGGAGACCGCGCGGCGGGAAGCGCGCGAGGAGGCGGGCGTCATGGTCGGCGCACTGACGCTGCTCGGCGTGTTCTCCGGCCCGGCGCATTACCATCGCTACCCGCACGGCGACGAGATCTACCATGTCGCCGTGGCCTACATCGCCACCGACTTCCACGGCGATCTCACCGCAGGCGACGACGAAACCACCGAGTTTGAGTGGTTTTCGTTGTCGCAACCGCCGCCCGACCTGAACCCTCCGGACAAGCCGATTTTAGATGCGCTCGCGGCGTGTCTAGCCAAGAAGGAACTGTAACTATGAGCGAAGCGACGCCTCTTGGTAGCGGCGGCGACGAAATAGAAGGGGCGGATGACGACGTAGGCATTCCTGAGACTCCTGCCCGCCCTCGCCGCTACCACTATCCAAACCGCCCTCGCCCTTTGCTACGTAAGTACCGTGTTGGTTTGGACGCGAAACCCATCAATGGTTGGAAGGTCGGCGATCAAGTTCGCGTCGTTCGTATTTCGCCGTGGATAGCGACTATCACCGAAGAAACAAGCCTGTTACCAAACACGGTTGAGGTTTTTCAAAATATCGTCGGACAAACGCTCCGTATTGATGGTTTTTATAGTGACCAACTGGAACTAAACGTTTTCGACGACGGTTCGCAGGCGAACAACTACTGTCATAACACGATTATGCTTGAGCCGGAATGTGCGATTTTCGCGCGACGTTCTCCGGTTCTGCCAAGCGAGTGGGAGCGGCGCCTTGTAGATAAAGTACGACAAAAACGCCGCCTTTTAGGGCGTCACGAACGACACTTCGAGCGCCGTTGGCATCAAACCAATGTGACTCGCGTGCGAAAATTCGGAGAGCGTAAATGGTAACGCTTTTGGGCATTGACATCGGCGGGACCAAGATCGCCGGGGGAGTCGTGGACGCGGAAACTGGCGCGGTTTTGTTGCGCGGGCGCGTCCCGACAAACGCCGTTGAGGGCGGTGCGTCGGTTCTCGCGCGGTCGATTGCGCTTGCGCACGGTCTAATTGCGGACGCGCGGGCGCAGGGCATTGCGGCCCCGGCAGGCGTTGGGGTCGGGTCGGGCGGACAGATTAACCCGCGCACGGGCGCGGTCGCGTATGCGAGCGAACTGCTACCGGGCTGGACCGGAACGCCGCTTCAACAAGCGTTCGCCGATGCGCTTGGCATTCCTGCCCGGGCGGACAACGATGTCAATGCGCTCGCAGTTGGCGAAATGCGCTTCGGCGCGGGGCGCGGCTCATCCGATGTTCTTTTTGTCGCGCTGGGAACCGGGGTGGGCGGGGCGATTGTCGCAAACGGCGAACTGGTGCGCGGGGCGCGGGGCGGCGGCGGCGAGATCGGGCATCTGATCCTGTATCCCGACGCCCCCGCATCCGACGCGTTTGGGGCGGCGCGCGGTGCGTGGGAGAACTACGCGTGCGGAGCCGCCCTGCCCCGGCGTTATCAGGAGCGCGGCGGCGTTTCGGCGCGCACCGGGCCGGAAATCGCCGCGCTCGCCGCAAGCGGCGACACCGCCGCCGCCGCCGCCGTTGCGGACGTGGGAAATGCGGTCGGGCTGGGTTTGGCGTCGCTGGTCGCGGTTCTGAACCCTGAAAAAATTATCGTCGGCGGCGGTCTCGCGGAGTTGGGCGATTTGCTCCTTGCGCCCGCCCGCGCCAGTCTTGCCGCACGCGCCGTCGCTTGCGCCCGCGATACGCCGGTTGTCCCCGCCGCGCTCGGAGCCGACGCCGCCGTGGTCGGCGCGGCGTGTTTGGCGTTATAGTCGCGCGACCCGAACGCGGATACCATCAGCGGGCCGCAGGGTGAAAAGCGGTTCCGGCTCGATATTCTGATCGGGAACGAGTGACAGTGCGGCGTGTTGCAGAAGCGACGCGAGGATCAGGTGCGCCTCCATAAACGCGAAATGTCCGCCCGGACACACGCGCGGGCCGCTCCCGAACGGCAGAAACGCGTAGCGCGAAAGCGTTTTCTCGTAGTCGTTCTCCCAGCGCTCCGGGCGGAACGCGAGCGGATCGGGGAAGTTCGCCGGGTCCCGGTGCAAAACATATGGGCTGACAAATATGACATCGCCGCGCGCAACCGAGACATCGGGTCCGAGCGTGACGGGGCGCAACGCCTGACGCGCGACGATATACGCGGGCGGAAACAAGCGCAGGGTTTCCTTAAACGCGCACAATAAAAACGGCAGGTTTACGAGGTCGGGGGGTTCGGGCGTGCGACCCGCGGAAACGGCGTCGCTTAGTTCCGCTTGGACGCGGGCGTAGGCGTCGGGATGCTGAATCAGCAGATACAGCGTCCACGCAACCGAAACTGCGACGGTTTCCAAGCCCGCCAGAAACAGCGTCATCGCCTCGTCTCGAATGAGCCGAGTCGGCATCGGTTGATCGTTCTCGTCGCGGGCGAACAGCAGGATCGACAACAGATCCGCCTCCTCATCGCCTGCGCGCCGCCGCTCCTCGATACGCCCGTGAATGGTCCGGTTCAAATACAGTAGGGCGGACAAGGCGCGCGGGACCGACCAGATAGCCCGGAGCGGGGCGCGCATCTCGTCGGCGGCGAAATTCATCAGCGTTGTGATCGCGTCGCCGACGCCGCTCGCCTCGGTGAGCAGGTTCGCGGACAGGAGCAGTTCGCCCATCACGCCCAGCGTAATCGCCAGCGTTTCCTCGGACAAATCCACGGTTGCGCCGTCGGCCCAGCGTTCGCGCAACCGCGTTTGCGTGTACCGCGTGACAATACCGGCGTAGTCGGCGACTTTTTTGTGGGCGAACTGCGGCGAGATAACCTTGCGTTGTCTTCGGTTCAACTCGTTGTCACTGGTCAGGAGACCGTTACCTAAAAGCGGGCGGGCGTTCACGGACAGGGCCGGGCCTTTGCGGAAGTCATGGGCGCGCTCGACCAAAAGCGCGTGGATAAGGTCCGGGCGGTTGACCACAAGCGGTGTTCCCTTCCAAAATCGGACGCGGGCGAAGTCCTTGCCGCGCGCGCTGTCGAGCGACAGAAGGTACGGCGACACGGGCGGGCGCGTCAGGGTCGGCAGGTCTACGGGAACGGCGGGGGGCGGGGGCGCAAGCGGCGACAAGGGAGCGGGCGCGTCGCGAAGAACGTCAATCATACGCTTGTTTTACCCGTTTGTCGGGCCGTGAAAAAATAAAACAATTATTTTCGCCGGAGCACGAGAAAACGCCCACAAAACCGTTGATGTTGTGTATAATTTCCCCAACACTCCTTTTCTTCCCCAACACTCCTTTTCTTCCCCAACACGGGAAGGGATAAGACCCCGGAGTGAACAACGAACGAGGAGCAAGTAAAGCCGATGCCCAAAGGCGATTCGGACGACACCGACGCTTACATTGATCTTGTC
>CAXUMS010000211.1:0-7174 GCA_964252165.1 uncultured Armatimonadaceae bacterium | reverse complement strand
CCGGGGGCGGCCCCAACCTAACGTTGGATCGGTTGTTTAAGATAAACGCAAAGTGTCCTTGTTTTACGCGCTGTCGCGTAAAACAAGGACACTTTGCGTTTCTGAATACCCGGTCCAGCGTGTGGCTGGTCCCCCCTGGAAGAGGGAGCCGCGCGGCTTGAGCGCACCCACAAAATCGTAACCACCCAACCAAACGAATAACAGGCTAAAGGCAGGCGCTTTCTACGATGAGCCAGTGGTAGATGGACGGGAGGCGGGTGCGCTGGAGATCGCGGGCGTCTATGAGGACATGACCTGCGAGTTCGTAGACTTCTTCAGCGTTGGGGCGCGATACAAGGTACGTGTAGCCGTCGCCGAAGGTGCCTAATGTGAGGAGGCTACCGTCGCTGACGAACGGGCCGATAGACGCTCGTGACATACGAACACGGTGGTTCGCCGACTCGATAATATCGTAGTGCGTGAAAAGCGTACGGATAGTCGAGCCTACCTTCGCGAGACGTTGATCCTCCGCGGCCCCGCGTTTCGACGGCACGCAACGCCACAGCCGGGCATCCTGAAGAACCTCAAATGCGCGATCCCGGGCGGTATCGAGGGGGAGCGCGATGGTCTCCTGGCGCAATTGTTGTATCCGGCTTCGGCGCGCGTTCTTCGCGCGCACGACTTTTTGGTGTTGAACGACGCGGGTGGCGATGGCTACCGTTGCCGCCGCCGCAAGCGCGCCGCCGCCCACGGCGATCACTTCATCCAAAACGTTGGTACTCTCCCCGACACAAGCGTAACAAAGTCCGCTTTCATAGCACGTCCTGCGTCTGGTAGTATTGTTCCTCACGGAACGATTGTGCAAACGTCATTGTATCCGGCGTCCACCCCAAATTAAAAGCGAAAAGTCCGCCTTTGGGGGCGAACTTTCGTAAATATCAAGAAAATAATGCGATACGCCGCCTCGTTGCGGCGGAAGGGGGGAGAAGCCGCCCCCATTTTTACGGGAGCGGCGTTTACCGTTCGCGGCTTCCGGCGGCGGCTCCGCGGCTAATTCCGAAGTTTGCGTTTGGCGTCAGGGCGACAAACCCGTCCACCGAATAAGCGCGATCGTATTCCCGGTTGCGCCGGGCATCGGACAGCGCCTGTTGACCGGCCTCAAGCGCGCGTGTCGCTTCGCCGGTTACCAGTCGGTCCAACTCGCCCTGATCCAACCAGAACCCGCCGCACTCGGTGCAGTGGTCCAATTCGATTCCTTGTCGCTCCACGGCCCGAAGCGGGCGCGCACAGCAGGGACATAGCATCATGGCTTTTGTTTCCATTCCTTTCGTCAGCATTCCGTGGGAACATCGCGTTTATTCGCGTGTTTCGCCGCAGGGCTTTTTGTTTGGCCCTTAGCAATATCGCGCGCAACGCTCCAATAGTAAAGAAACCTATCCGCCGATTTAGTTGCATATAATCGCCGAATTTGATGCGCGTTCTTGCGCATTCGATAAACGGGCTTGCTTATAACGCTTTGTCGGAGCGGCGGCGGGGGAGGTTTGGGATGGGTGACGCAACTTCCGTCGTTGCGGGCGTGGTAACCATTCGGGGACTGTTAGACGCAATCTTTGCCAAGAAAAGCGTGCGTTTCCATAGACGTGATTTCTTTGACAACTTCCATGAGTTGCGCCTGCGCCGCGCTGAAACCGTACTCTAATAGGGGCGTTTTCTCACCTATTCTGAAACCGTAGTCCGGGCAGTAATAATTTAAAGCGCAGTCGAGTATACCGGACGCCATAGGAGATAGTGAAGCCGCTATATAGGATGGAAAGAAGTAAAACACGGCGTCACGACTCAAAAAGGTAAGGTCAGCATAATTCACGGCTGGTTGCCACGCTCCCTTGAAGACGCTTTCCCATTTTCGGCTTGCGAAGTTGGCAAATGTTTCTTGACATTCGTCGCACTGTTCAAAATGCGCCGTACTACACGATAGAAGGTTGTCGTCGCCGGGATAAACGTTGGTCGCAAAAGTCTCGGCAATAACGGATTGAAGGCCCGCGAAGGGCTTGCTTGCGTCGAAGTCGCGTAAGACGTTTATGACGGTTTGGCATCGCGCGAGCAAATCTTCATCGTCGCCGCTCGCGGTTATTGAGATGGCGCGGGCGGTTTCTCGCCTGCGAAATGTCAGGTCGAGGATGGCTTCGGCCCCGATACGGTACTCGAACGCGGGGCCGGTTTCTTCGCTGATTGCAAGCGCGCCGTACCGGATGGCGTCTTTATCCCAATCCGAGTACGAGTAGCCGATAACACCGGACAACAACCGGACCATCGCATTCAGGTGAGCAATCGGAACCAAGCCCGATGCATTGTACAAAGCGTCATTGCTGTTCAATTTCGATTGCCGCGCGTTCTTTTGAACCCTTCTGTGTAGTGTTGCTGAAAGATTTTCAACCGCTCGCCCTGCTTGCTTTTATCGCTCGTTATTAGTTTAACCGCCTCCACGATTCTTGCGTCCGCGCTTCCATTTGGGGTAGGGCCGGCCATAATTAGCGCTTGTGTTACATCGCGCTGATTACCGGGTGGGAACATCTCGCCGACCATCTCGACAATGTTTTCGCGCCGGCCCGCGCCGTGATCGCACCCAACGGAAAAAGCCAGTGCGGCAATTTGCTCCTCCGGTGAACTGTACTTGTGAACGACGAATGCGAATGTCGCCAGAAGAAGCGCCACTATCGCAACGACCGGACTCCACTTTTTCAGGGTGTTCATAGAGGCTGCTTCCTATGTCGTTTCGAGCGTGGCCGTGACGACGGGCGGGGCGCCGTGGGGTTCACCGATAGCAAAGCCGCTTTTCTGGCAGACACGCTGCATCGGGATGTTCTCGGCGAGTACATCGGCGGACAGGGTGTGCAAGCCCTCGGCGCGGGCAATCTCGGCGAGGCGGCGGAGCAGGATGGTTCCCAGCCCCTGATTCTGGAACTGATCGGAGATGAGAAGCGAGAAGCGGCCCTCCGCCTCGCCCGCATCGGCCTGACCGATATTGGTTTTGGATAAGCGCGCGACGGCGGCGATGGCGCCGCCTGGGGCGAGGGCGACAAGGGCGATCTCGCGGTCGTAGTCGTTCCCGGCGATTCGCGCGAGGCGTTCGTGGGCGACGCGCTGATCGAGAGCGAGCGGCTGGTAGTAGCGGAGCGCGACCGAGCGCTCCGACAGGGTTTCATGGAACGCGACCAGGCGCGGCTCATCGTCGGGGCGGATGGGGCGGATAGTGACCGGCTCGCCGTTTTTCAGGGTTGCGGTTCCCTCGTACTGCGTGGGGTACGGGCGGATGGCGGGTCGGACAATCTCGTTCTCGTTTGTGTCCGCATCGTACAGGAGAACGCGCGCATCGAGGGCGATCAAGCGTTCGTGGTCGGCTAAAAGCGGGTTCAAATCCATCTCGCGAATGAGCGGGTGGGCGGTAACGATCTGGGCGAAGCGGACCAGAACGGCGTCCAAAGCCGTAAGATCCACGGGCGGACGGCCCCGGACGCCTTTGAGCGCGGTAAAAATTTTGGTTCGCTCCATCATGCGCCGCGCGAGTGTCGTCGTGAGCGGCGGCAGGGCGAGCGAACGGTCGCCGAACACCTCGACTAACTGGCCGCCGGTTCCGAAGAGGAGGACCGGCCCGAACTGCGGATCCGGCGACACGCCTAAAATCAACTCATAGCCGGACAGCTTCGCCATCGGTTGCACCGTAACGCCGTTGAAATGCCCCGGCCCATGCGCCAACGTAACGCCGTCCGCGATGGCTCGGTACGCGGCTCGCACCGCGTCCGCGTCCTTCAAATTCAACTGAACGCCGTTCACATCGGTTTTGTGCGTGATGGTTTCCGAGTGGAGTTTGAGAACAACCGGGAAACCCAAAGACTCCGCCCGTGCGATGGCGTCGTCTACGCTGTGGGCGATATGCGTTTCCACGGTCGGAATGCCGTACGCGGCGAGGATGCGTTTGGATTCGTACTCGGTGAGAATCGTTCGACCTGCGGCGCGGGCATTGGCGATAATCTCGTTCGTGGTTTGGGCCGCGCCGGGCGGCGGCGTTTCACCGGCCTCCGACGGCGTTTGGTACAGCGTTCGCAGATTGTCGCTGTAGCGCCACAGGTAGTTGAACACGCGCGCGGCCTCATCCGGGTACGCGAATGTGGGGATTCCTGAATCGGAGAGAATGCGCTCCCCCGCCGCGATTGTCGCGCCGCCCATCCACGAGGCGAGAACCGGCTTGCCGAGCGACTTGGCGTACGGGCGCAACTGCTGGGCGGTACCGGTCGCGTCCGTCATCGCCTGCGGGGTCAGGATCACCAGAAGGCCGTCGCTGGTCGCATCGTCGCCCGCCGTTTCGAGCGTTTTGGCGTAGCGGTCCGCGCCGCTGTCGCCCAGAACGTCCACCGGATTGTTATGGCTCCAGTGCGGCGGCAGAAAGCCGTTCAGCGCGGACATGGTTTCGTCCGAGATGGGCGACAATTCGCCGCCGCCGGAGATCAGGGCGTCGGTGGCGAGAACGCCCGGCCCGCCCGCATTGGTGATAATCGTCAGGCGCTTGCCCCGGGGGAGCGGCTGTTTGGCGAGGGCTTCCGTGAGCGCGTACACATCGGAGATGGACTCGACGCGAAGCACGCCGACCCGGTCAAACGCGGCGTCCAATACCTCGTCGGACCCGGTGAGGGACCCGGTATGCGACGCGGCGGCTTTGGCGCCGACCGACGTGCGCCCGGCCTTGATGACCAGAATCGGCTTGGTCAGTGACACCTCGCGGGCCGCGGACAGGAACGCGCGGGCGTCGCCCACGGTTTCCATATAAACCACGATACTTTGCGTGTTGGGGTCGTTGCCCAGATAATCGAGCAGGTCGCCCCAGCCGACATCGAGCATCGAGCCAAGCGACGCGAACGCGGAAAAACCGATTCCCTCGGCTAACGCATGGTCCAGAACCGCGGTGAGGAGCGCGCCCGACTGTGACAGGAACGCGACATTGCCGGGTTTGGCCATCGCCTGCGCAAACGTCGCATTGAGGCCCGTAAGCGGACTCATCACCCCCAAACAGTTCGGCCCGACAATCCGCATCCGGCCCCGACGCGCCTCCTCCAACACCTGCCGTTCGAGTTCGACGCCGCCCGGCCCGGCTTCCTTGAAGCCCGCCGAGATGATGATTGCGCCCCGGACGCCCGCTTCGCGGCATTCGCGGATAATGCCCGGCACGGTCGCGGCGGGGGTGCAAACCACGGCAAGGTCTACCGGCGCGCCAATCGCGGCGACCGACGGGTACGCGCGCACGCCCAGAACGCTTGCGCGTTTGGGGTTGACCGGGTAGACAACCCCGCCGAACGGAGACGCGATGAGGTTCGTGACAAGGGTTCGCCCGACGCTCCCCACGGTTTCGGTCGCGCCGATCACCGCGACGCTTTTGGGCGCAAAGAAGGCGTCGAGGGCGGGCCGTTGCACGGCCCGGAGAACATCGTGCGCGGGATCGGTTTGGGGAGCGGAAACAGCGTTGGCTTTGGCGGGTTGCGGCGAGGACATAAGGAAACAGGTCTTTTCTAAACAGCGACCGCTTCGATTTGCGGACGCCTTCCGCCGATTAGCATACCCGAAACAAGAAGGGGCGCATGACCCTGCACGAAAGAAGGGCGACGCGCCAACAAGCGCATCGCCCTTTTATTCTTACTCGCGAGCCTCAGCCGTAGCGTCTACTGCGCGGCATTAGGAACGCATCAGATGCGCCGTCGTCGTGCGATGTTCACCCCGGTCATGCCAAGCAGGAGTAAGCCTATCACGCCCGCGCTCGGTTCGGGGACCGCGACGGCGGTGATGGCATTGGAATCCAGCGCTACCGTCGCGTCCCGCGCCAGCGCACGACCATTTATGATACTGGCGTTTGTGTTCAGCGTAATGCTTGTCATGGCGACGATATTACCCGTAAACGCCGTGCCGGTACCGAGGGTCGCCGAACTTCCCACTTGGAAGTACACGTTATAACCGTTAGCGCCGTTGATAAGCGTGATGGATGAGTTGCTCGCCGTGATAAGCGTGCTTCCTATCTGAAAGTCGAAACGGGCATTGGGGTTTCCTTGCGCGTCCAGGATCAGGTTAGTCGTAAGGAAGGCGGAGGTATTGTAGCGATAAACTCCGGGAGTCAACGTCAATCCCCCCAGATCCTGACCGGTCAAGTTTGCGTTGAACGCCTCGCCCGCCAGAGTGTTGTAGGCGACTCCGATAGCGGCTTGCGCCTGCACCGCGAGCGGGTCCCCCGCATGGATTGCGCCGTTGGTGACGATGCCGGGCGGAAAACCGCTGATGGACGCCGTTGAGCTTCCGAGGTTCCCCGTTATTATCGAGGGGCCAGCGTTCGTGACGGACGCGGTTCCGAAGACGGCAAAGGCTTCGGCGGCGCCGAGAAGCTGGGCATGGGCTGGAGCGTTCAACATTCCAACCAACAGCGTAACGGTTAGCGCTGGCATTATTCTAAATTTCATCAAGAGTTTCCTTAGTGCGCAAAGCGTTGCGACGGGTGCGTGATGCGTAAGAACGCAATGACCATTCCCGTCATGAGGACGGACCCTTCTTTAGGAAGGGGATGCAAAGGGTTCGAGAACATTATTGGTCACTTTGCGATACATCCATAGGGTGGCGAAGCGCCAATGTGGAAGGTGTCGCAGAACTTGCCGAACTCCCGGTGAATGCCGGAACCGCCTTCGATAACCGTTTTATTCCGCCGCCCGGGGCGTTACTTGCCGGAAACGAGCAGGTAGGGCGCGAGGAGTAAATCGCCGGACACGCCAAACGCTTCCCGTGCATTTCGGATCCTGCGAAGCGTGAGCGGGCGGCGGCGGCTCAGTATCTCGGATACCCGGCCTTTGGGCGCGCCCAAAACCCGCCCCAGGTCTGTGCGCGTCAATCCCGCTTTTCCCTATCGTATTCGAGCGCGGCGATAGAGTCGGGTTTAGGAAGCGGGTACTCGCGCTTTTCGTAGGCTTCCACAAGTGTCGCCAGGACATCTAAGCGGTCAAAGTCCGCCGTTCCCGGCGCGGCGTTCCTAAGCGCGCCGATCTCGGCGACCGCTTCCTCGTAATCGGACACGGAGCGAAACGGTTTCACTTGAACCGTTTGCGCTCCCGCTAAGATAAAGCAACGTTGTTTCTGTAAAAGTGGAAGTACCCTGTTCGGTTGCTCTACG
>CAXUMS010000210.1:0-7184 GCA_964252165.1 uncultured Armatimonadaceae bacterium | reverse complement strand
CATGCCGCGCGGCACCCCTTCAGGCCAGGGGCGGCCCCAACCTAACGTTGGATCGCTCATTTCAGAGAACGAAAGGCTTCTCGGTTTTTCCGTTACCACGGAAAAACCGAGAAGCCTTTCGTTTACAAAATGCCCGGTCCAGCGTGTGGCTGGCGCTCCCCCGCGCAGGGGGTGCCGCGCGGCATGAGCGCACCCACAAATCGTAACGCACCCCACCTAACGAACCACTAAACAACAGCGATAAGCGGCGGCGGGGTCGCAGGACGGGCGAACAGGAAACCTTGTGCGAAGTGGGCGCCATGATCGCGCGCCCAGGCCAGTTCGCCTTCGGATTCGATACCTTCGGCCACGCTTTGGAAGCCGAGTTCGTGGACGGTTTCGAGGAGTTTCCCGGCCACGACGGAGCGCGTTCGGTCGTTGTTGACATTGCGGAGCAGGTTCATATCGAGTTTTACGTAATCGGGTTGCAGTTCAATCAGAACCGAAAGGGACGAAAAACCCGCGCCGACATCATCTAATGCGACGCCAAAGCCGTGTTCGCGGTAAAAGCCGACGATGCGCTTTAAGTGCGGCAAGGGCGGTAAACGCTCGCCCTCGGTAATCTCGAACACGATGCGCGTGTGGTCCAGGTTGAGTTCGTCCACAAGCCGCAACGTGCTGTCGAGGCACGAGTACGGGTTGTAAATGGAGTTGGGCGCGAAGTTAACGAATATTTTGCCTTGTAAGCCGTGCGCGGACGCGCCGAGAAATGCGGCGCGGCGGGCGGCGAGGTCGAGTTGGAATACGAGATCCGCGCGACGCGCCATGTCTATCATCGGTCCTGCGCCGATAGTCTCACCGCGCCCATTGACGCCGCGCATCAAACACTCATAGCCAAAAACCGCACCGGTATCGTTAGTGGCGTCTTGGGCATCGCCCTCGGGCGCGCAACAATACACGATCGGCTGAAAAACCGAGTGTAACCGCTTTTTCCGCAGGATTTCCAAAAGCCATGCCGAGCGCATGCGGGCGACCAAATGCGGTAGCGCCTCGATCTCGAATAGATCGCCGGCCTGCGACAATTGGCCCTTCGGCTGGAAATGAACGCGCGTGTCGCGTTGTTCGGGCGCGCTCATTAAATCGAGAAGGGGTGACAAAATCGGCGCCAAACAATCTTCCGGGGCCTCGATAGACAACACGCCGTCGTTCTCGTGGTGTTTCCACGGTGAATCTACCAAATAGCCTAGGATTTTTCCCAGTGTGTGCGTGTGCGGAAAGCGCAGGGTCAGCGTTCCGGCCTTGCCCGCAATCGGCGCGGGCAGGGTTTCGCAATGCTGGCATCCAGGCGCGCCGACCACAACATCTTCCTCATTCGGAAGTGTGATACCGTGCGCGACCCCTTCAAGGGCGTCCGCTCGTTCGCGCTCGCCTTCGGGCGCATCGTTCCCGCTTTGCGGCGGGACGCCGTGATGAAACGCAATGGCGTCCGCGATCGGCGTTGGCGGGGTCGCGATGGGGTTTTCGCCTGCGCAAGCTGTCGGTAACGACGCTGTCGTTGCGAGCGCGTCGCCGGGGTTGGGCGATAATGAACTCGCGGACTTCGTTTTCTGCAAACCCATTAGCTCGCTAACCCCATTCCAAGCGATAAAAAGCGTTTAATAGATACAACGCAAGCAATGAAATGTCGCGATGTAATAGTTCTCGGGAACGGCCCACCCGTTTTGTCAGCGGCAATCCGTTCTTTGTTACATTTCCACAGATTGTTTTACCTCGCAGTAGGAGGTTTTACAACAAAGCCCGCCCGCGTTGTTACAGCGCGGGCGGGCTTTTCAACAAACGGACCGTCGAGCGATCTCGCGCTCATTTTCGGGCGATACGGGTCACGTTATAACAAGTGAGTGCAGGCCGACCATCCCATCTACGCGAGCGACTGCGCCAGACTTGGAAGCGTTTCTGCGGCGGATGGAAGCAAAATCAAGGTGTTGATCATTTCACGCTTGCCCAACTCCTGTTCCTCAACGTTGCTTGTAGCCACACCCACCGCACGTTGCAAACCGTACTTTAGCCAACCGCACCAGTTGCCACAGTAGGACTGCAACCCGTAGCGAATCTCTTGTGGCGTGAGGCGTGGTGACTCCGCGCAGTAGCCTTCTAAAAATGCGAGGAACGCCGCGATTTCTAAATCGCCTGCGACCTGCCCGCTCCAGTCCAGGGCCGCCGTCAACGCTTCCATAGCGGGTTGAACATACCCCGCAGATTCCCAATCAATGAGGCAGGGCGTTCGCTCCTCTATCCCAAATGACGTTCTTCTGGTCTAAATCGGCGTGGCTTATGATCCATGCGCGCCGAGACCCGTTTGTCGTCAGAAGAGCGTGTTGCGCTTCGCGAGATAGAAGAACCCACTCCGCTATTTGGGGGAGCAAGGCGCGCGCCTTTTGCGCACGGGGGATGCGCCTCCGTTCGGATTCCTTTACCAGCAAAGCCCATTCCGCCATTTCGATAGCGTCAACTTCCAATGGAGATGAGAAAGGAGTTGAATTGTCAAATTCAAAAGGTTCAGGAGGTTGCAATTCCACGAAATGGAGCGGCAAAGCATGGATGCGTCCCAATATGCCGCCTACCCTGCGGGCGCGGGTTGATCCTGCCGAAACGGGCGACGGCGCAGAATTCGCATCGGTAATGGCAGTGGCGTTGATCCAACGATACGCCAGCACAGAGTCACCGCCGATGTCCTGTAGCATGTCGCCTGCGGCTTCCCCTTGATGGCAGGTAAAGCGGATACCGCAGGGACTCCGGCGGACGCAACAGCGACTGCTATCTGTTCGCTCAACCGAAACCTGGCGCGGACATTTGGGTACTGCATAACGGCGGCGTTAAGCCGTTTTACGGCGAACGCGCCGCGTGTGGTACGGAGGCGGTACATCTCGTGAAGCAGTCCGCCAAACACTCGCTCTATCGGGGTAGTAACGTTCCCAAATCGTATAAGCGAAGTGTCTCTGCAACAACCCAATCGTTCAAATGCGTATTCGATTCTTAGTTCGCGGGTTAGAAACCATCCAACGCCTGATGACGGTCACTATAAGGCTACGACAAGGGCGGCGATGGTTTCGTCACCGCCCTTGTACGGGTTTATCCCTTGCCAAGGATGAGCTTTTGAAGTAGCTGGGCTTCCATATGAGCTACCTTTCCGTCATAAGCGTAAAACAAAGAAGCGGACATGTTGCGAATGTCAGTATCGGCGTTCGGACCGAAAACCCGACTGGCAAACGCCTTCCGCCGCGCCCGCTCATCACCAAACGCGCTTTTCGTTTCCGCATCGAACGCCGCCACGAACGCGAGGGCTTTCGTCTTGATAATCTCGGCTTCGGCCCGCCGCTCAAGGTAGGTTTGGAAGTAGCCTCGCGCCACGGTAGCGGTTTCGTAGTCCCACCCGATCTCGGTGAGTTTCTTCATAAACATCGGTTCGTCTACAATCCCCGCATCAATGCAGAAGCGCGCAATGGTAGGTAGTCGGACTTGCCATCGTAACGCATGTTGCGCGAAGTACCACGCGGATTTCACCTTGAGGAGCGTTTCACCGTCGCCGGATCGCACCACCACGCCTTCCGACGTGTCCCAGTCCTGAACCAACGCGAGAATTTCGGCGATACCGCGCGCTTCATCCGCCCACGGGTACGTTTCCACCAGTCGCAAGCCGTGGTCGCGTGCAATCGGCTCGATTTCGCTGTAGGGAAGGTAATGAACCGGGGCGTCGCCGTCGCTATGGTGCGAAACCGCGCCGAGCAGGATCAGGTCATCATCGCCCGCGTAGCGGACTACGATCTGATTTTCCGCACCGACATACTCGAACAAGAGCGAGCCGTGCGGGAACACGGCGGGGTCGAGCAGAGCCGGGTATTTGGCGCGGGCGACGGCTTCGGCGAGCGGGGCGAACTTACCGCCATCGAACGTATCGCGCGTCCGAAACAAAATCCGGCCATCCCCTAAAACCGAGCGGATGATAAGCGAGCCATCGTGCTTGTGCGTGATAACCGCCCGTCCCGCTTCCAAATCATGCGCGATAACCGCATCGGAGTCCGGCCATTCGCCTTGATTGAAGAACTTGGGCCAGCCCGCCGAGACGACGCGCGCGGGTTCCCCTTTATCGCCCGGCTCCAACACCACCGACCGGAACGCGAGTTCGTCCGCTTCCCAGTCGTATTTGCCGCGCGACGGGTGAACCAGCAGAAACGCGCCGTTTTCCTGCTCTTTGACCATGAAGCCACGCGCCCGCAACTGCGCGGCGAGTTTATCCGCATCCAAAGAAAATAACGATTTGCTCATACAATATAACCCGGTGTTATATCGCGGGCGCGGGGCGGGACGGTAAAGAGCGCGAAGGGAAGGATAAAAGAGGAACCTGGGAAACCGCCCGTGAACCGATGTAAATGTCTTCCGCTTGCCTCAGGAGATTTTGGTCAGGCCGAACGGTTGATACAAGCGCGGCTTGTTCCGTTCGCGCAAAAAGTTCAAATTAAAGTGAAGATTGTAAATGTGGGCCATCTCGCCTACCGGAAGCCCTTCGGCTTCGGAGGAAGACGACAGGTGCGACAAGCGCCACAGCAGAAGTTGGCTCGCTTTTTGAACGATCCGAGCCTCCATTGCCGTAATACGGAGATGTTTCCAGTGGTGGGCGATGTAGGCATCGGAGGCGGCGAGTCGCATGGTATGCGTCAAAAAACTCGTTCGCGCCAGTCGCTCCGTCTGAAAGTGATGCTCGACGCACGCGTCCTTCTGAAAGGTTATGCGGTACCCGGCGGCCTCAATCTGCCGGGAAAACAGCGTGTCTTCGCCAAAACCCAATCCGCCCGGTCCAAGGTTTGAATCGAAAGCGGGAACTTTGACCAGAACATGGCGCGAAAAAGCCATGTTCGCCCCGACCAGACAAATCCCTTCCCCCGGCGCGGACTGACCAGTCTCGGCGAGCCAGCAACGGTGCGTGTTTTCCATCCACGGTCGCTCCAGGTGCGGGGCCATTTTGATGGAGCCTGCGACAGCGTCGGCCTGACCGGACAAAATTGGCTGACACATGCTTTGTATCCAGTGGAGCGGTAGGCGCAGATCATCGTCGGTGAAGAGTAAAATGTCCCCGGACGCTTCCCGGAGCGCGGTGTTCATGGAATGGCTTTTGCCCGGCGCCGACTCGTATAGGTAGCGAACCGGCAGGTTTGTCAGGCCCGCCGCCTCCTCGACAACCCGCCGCGTGTCATCTTCCGAGCCGTTATCCGCCACAAGCAGTTCGCCTGCCATCCCCGTAGGTACATTCACATTGGCGAGCGATTTAAGCGTGGCGCGTAGGTACTCCGCACGGTTACGGGTGCAAATGATAACGGAAACGTTCATAAGATTTTTACTTCGGGGACCCTGTAAAAGGCGCAGTTGGGCGTTCCTCGCTTAACGCGTAGAGAAGAAAAACATTTCGTTTATAGGTTGATGCGAGGTTGAGTTACCGCAGGATCGCATTGCCCCGGCCTCGCATTCGATTTACCTGTGCGCGAAGCGCAAAACGGCTTTTATTCATGGTGTATAGTAGCACAGGTTTTGCGTCAGAGACGCAAATGTTGTCAGGAAAAACGGTAAAAGCGCCTGCGCCGCAAGCGGCAGTTCGGGTCTTCCGCTTCCAAAGCCGTAGTAACCCGGTCGTTTCATTCACTCCGCTCTTCGCTTAGTCAACCTCACATGCATTCGGCTATCTTCGGTTATCGGTTTTTCCGCGCCTTTGTTGTTGTTCCCATTGACGGAGCGCGGCGCGAATGGGTATCATCGGGAACAGGATACAGAGCGCGCTCGCTTGGGCGCAATAAGCATTACCGGCGCGCGGCGGCAAAAGGTGCTTCCGCGCGCCACAAGGACAAGGACTAACCAACAAACCGATGGCGAAAAACAAAACGTTCAACGAAAAAGAAGACAAAGCGGGCGGGAGCGGCCTTGTTAAAGGATTACTTTGGACTGGCGCGGCGGTCGGCGCCGCCGCGCTCGCGAACGCGTTTATTTTCTATAAAACGCCGCCGTTAACCTCGTCGCTTCCGGGCGGCGAGGTGCGCTATTATCCAACCCCGGACGGCGACGTTTTTTACAAAAAGCGCGGCGATGGCCCGCCGCTCCTTCTTGTCCACGCTGTCGGGGCGGGCTGTTCGAGTTTCGAGTGGAAGGACGTGTTCGAGGCGTTGTCCGAGCGGTACACGGTCTACGCCCTTGATCTGCTGGGCTTCGGGAAAAGCGACAAGCCGTCTCTCGATTATACCGATGCGACCTTTATTGATTTGATCGAAAACTTCTGCCGCGACGTTATTGGCGTGGGCGGGGGCAAGGGCGAAACCGATGTGATCGCGACCTCGCTTTCGGCGGCGTATGTGATCGCGCTATCGGAGCGCGACCCGCTTCTATTCCGCCGCCTTGTTCTGGTCTGCCCAGCGGGAATCGAGGAGCTGGCGTCGCCGCTGCACCTCGGCTCGCCTGTGGTAAGAGGCGTTTTCAAAGCCCCGGTCTTAGGCGCGACACTGTACAACGCGATTGCGTCCAAGCAAGGGATCCGAACGTACCTGACCGCGCGCACGTACGCGGACCCGACCAAAGTGACGAGCGATGTGGTGGATGCGTACTACACCGCAGCCCATCAGCCGGGCGGCGATGCGGTTTTGCCGTCGTTCGTGTCCGGCTACCTGAATACCAATGTCGCGGAAGCGTTCAAGGGCGTGGTGGATCTGCCGCTTATCGTTTGGGGACGACAAGCGGTGGAATCCCCCATCGCGCACGCCGAGGCGTTCCTGCAAGCGAACCCCAACGCGAAACTGGAGGTAATAGAAGACGCCGGTATGCTCCCCCACACCGAACAACCCGCCGCCTTCCTCGCCGCCGTTCGCCCCTTCCTCGCCGCCGCTGACACCGCCGCCCCCGTCGAAGACGCAGTTCTCATTTAGCGTTAGTCGTTCTTGTTGTCGTTCTTGTCGTTTGCGTCTACTGAGCGGGAGGCTAAATCGCTCAAGCCGCGCGGCTCCCTCTTCCAGGGGGTGTCACACAAGTGTGACCGTGGGGACCAGCCACACGCTGGACCGGGTATTCAGAAAACGAAAGGCTTACTGATTTTTCCGTTACCACGGAAAAACCAGCAAGCCTTTCGTTTCTTAAACAACCGATCCAACGTTAGGTTGGCGCCTCCCCCGGCG
>CAXUMS010000209.1:0-7250 GCA_964252165.1 uncultured Armatimonadaceae bacterium | reverse complement strand
CTGTAGACGCTTCGCGCCGGGCGACCTCCGGTCACGATACTTTTCAACTCGGAACTGTAATACCCGCAACCGCCGACCTCATTTTGCGACCGGAGGTCGCCCGGCGCGAAGCGTCTACAGACGTGGGTTTTAACCCGCGTTCACGAAAAACATGTTTGCGAAAACCCCGCTTCCTTTGGTTCATAACGTTATTTTGCTTCGCCCTTCTCGCAGGCGGTTGCGACATCGCGGCGTCGGACAGCCGAAGCGTCGTTGAAGTCCGGCGCGTGACATCGCCGAACAAGAAACTCGATTTGGTGTCTTATGAAGCGTCGGGCGGGGCGACAACCGGCTACACAGACGAGTTGTACTTGCTAAAACGAGGCGGAACAAAGCCGAAGGTCGGTTATTTAATCCTCATGGCGAAGGGCAAAGACGCCGTAAAGGTGACATGGTTGAACAACGCCGAAGCGAACCTTGCGGTCGGCGAACGAAAAATTGACCACTATACGAACTACGCGTATTCGGAAAGAGCGAACGGCGTTCTTGACGATGTCCGATTTCATTTGAAGTAACCGACGCGCAAATACTTTGCCGCCTTACCCTTACGATGCGGGTTTTTTGGTAGCGTAGCCGTTGCGTGGGTATGACAACGGTAACGAAACCAAGAATGCGGCGTGCGCCGTTACATCGGAATTGAAAGAAAACAAAATATGAGCGACAACAACAGCGATAATAACAGCAACAACACCAACGATTTGACCGACCGCGACGCCCTGGTGCGGTCCGAGGTGACGCCGGGCGAGCAAACCGAACACGTGGACCGCGTGTCGCAGGACGAGGACGACGCCGCGTATACAAAACTGTACACGGACGCGCCGGTCGCCGCCGCCGTAATGGAGACCGGTTTTTCGCAAGCCGACAAACAATCCAATCCCGCCGCGCGCACCGACTTGGACTTTGACGCTTTCCGCAAACGCTTGCTGGAAGAAAAAGCGCTCGCCGAGGAAACCATCAACAAGACCGTGGGGAACGAAGGCGATGACGAGGAAGGCACAGCGGGAACGGCCCGTACCGAACTTTCCGTGGGCGCGGACAACCACCCTGCCGATGTCGCGACCGAATTGTTCCAGCGCGAGCAGGATATGGCGTTGGAGCGGAATGCAAAAGACATTCTCGCTAAAATCGGGCGCGCCTTGGAAAAATTAGACGAAGGCACGTACGGCCTGTCGGACCGCTCCGGCGAACCGATTCCCGCCGAGCGTCTCGAAGCCCTGCCGTATGCGACCCTCACCGCATCCGAGATGGCGGTTGAGGAGGCGATCTAAAACGGATACAGCGAGCGCGAACAACGACGCGGTCATAGCGACGCGTAATGATGGCGACGCGGTAGCCGGAAACGGAGCGGCGAGCGTACTATCGGCGCGGACGGGGCGCATGATTCCGGCGGCGGCGTTTTACGCTGTCGCGGGCGGCGCGTTCGCGCTCGATCAGGCGGTGAAGGCGTGGCTTCGGGCGACCGTTCCCGTGGGCGGCATGGTGCCGGTTCTGCCGCACGTTTTCCAATTAACGCACACGCAGAACCGGGGTATGGCGTTTTCGCTTTTGGAAGGCGCGACCGGGCTTCTCGCGGTCGCCGCGCTTGTCGTGATCGCCGCCATCGTCTACGCCCAGCGGCGTATCGGGTCGCGCCTGCCCGCGCTACTCGGGGTTGCGCTCGCGCTTCCGCTCGGCGGCGCGCTGGGCAATCTGCTCGACCGCGTTCGCCTGGGCTATGTCACCGACCTGTTCGACCTGACGCTGATCAACTTTCCCGTGTTCAATGTCGCGGACGCCGCGATTACGGTAGGTATCGGCCTGCTCGCATGGCGGACGCTGACCCATCCCGAAGGCGATGCGCCCGCCGCTGTAGCGCCTGTTACCCCGGACACGGATCAGGAAGCGGCGGCGCGCGGGTAACGCCGGAAACGCGAACCGTATCGCCTGAAATCGCGCGCTTCGTTTTCATCTGGCGGCTTAATTCGCTTCGGGGCGTTTGCGCTTGCGGAGCGACAGGCGGCGGTTTGCAAAAAACGGTTAAATAAAAACAATGGACGTTCAACAGATAATTGCGCTTGTTCTTGTCGCCGTCGCCGCCGCCTCGCTTCTTGCGCGGGCATGGCGGCAAGCGCGTGGGCAGGGCGGGGGAAGTTGCGGCGGGTGCGCGGGCGCGTGCGGCAAGCCGGTCAGCGACGCGGTCAAGGCCACAGCTCCCGTAGTTCGCGCCGCGCCCGAAGCCAAAGCGTTGATCACGCTTGGTCCGCCGCCGCGCCGCCGCCCGCAGGCGTAGAATTTAAGCGGTTAGCGGACCTCGCACCAAGCAGGAAGCAAGCCACGGCCCGGCGAACAAAACGTTTGCCGGGCCGCGCGTGTTTGTTTTACCACGCGCTGTTTTGGCGGGAAAGGCGGGGCGCGATATGGGCGTTGTTTTACCCGATATGGTCGGTATGGTCGTGGGTGATATGGGCGCGGCGCTACGGTTTTACCGCCTGCTTGGTCTTGCCATCCCGGAAGGTCAGGATGATGAGGCGTTTGTCGAGGTAACCACGTCCAATGGTTACCGGCTTTCGTGGAACGCGCTTGCGATAATTCGCGAAATCAAGCCGGATTGGGTGGAACCCGTTGGACAGCGCATCAGCCTCGCGTTCAAATGCGAATCGCCCGCGCAGGTGGACATCACGTACAGTCTGCTCACCGGGGCGGGCTACCACGACCACAAGGCTCCGTGGGACGCGTTCTGGGGCCAGCGTTATGCAACGGTTCTGGATCCGGACAACAACGCGGTGGACTTGTTCGCGCCGTTCGATGCCCCGGCGACGGTTGATCGTTAAGCGTTGATTGCCCGCCGACTTGGCCTGTGTAAACCGGGTTGGCGTTCTCAATGTCTTTGAGGTTCAACTTGCCAGGCGACACGCCATCAGCGCTTAACGCACAAAAGGATTTAACAAGGTTCAACATGCCTGAAATCGAGGATTCCACGCTTCCCGTTAAGGCCGTTACGCTGTTCTCGTCCGGGGTCTCGTACACGCTCCGCGAGGGCGAGGTTGCGGCGGGCGAGGCGACGGTCGCGCTGACGTTTCGGACGGCCCAGATCAACGATATTTTGAAGTCGCTTGTTCTCTTAGACGACGGCGGCGAGGTGCGGCCCGCCGCGTACCCGTCGCGCGATCCGGTGGGGCGGGCGTTGCAGGCGTTCGCGATAGATGTCGCAAGCGAGCCGTCGCGGGCCGATCTACTAAGGCAAATGCGCGGCGCGCGGGTGCGGGCGGAAACCACGGGCGGCGAGTTCCACGAGGGGATGGTCGTGGGCGTGGAAACCGCAACCGTTGCGGTCGGCGAGCTTTCCACGACCACGCGCGAAACGCTGAACCTGCTCACCGGCGATGGCCTTGTCGCCCTGCCGCTGGAAAAGGTCGGCCTGCTTCGCGTCCTCGATCCGCGCCTCGATGCCGAACTGCGCGACGCCCTTGCGCTTCTCGCCTCCGGCGTCAACGATGCGCGGCGCACGCTCACGCTCGGCTTCGCCGGGCCGTCCGCGCGCACGGTTCGCGTCGGCTACGTCTCCGAGGCCCCGCTCTGGAAGGTGAGCTACCGGTTGGTGCTTGCCGACGAAGCCGCGCCTCCGCTCACGGGTGACGCGGCGGAATCCGCCAGGTCTTACCTGCAAGGCTGGGCGATGGTGGAGAATACATCGGATGACGATTGGAACGACGTGCGCTTGTCGCTCGTGTCCGGGCGTCCCGTTTCGTTTATTCAGGACTTGTACCAGCCGCTGTATGTCCCGCGTCCCGTGGTTCCGCCCGATGTGGTAGCGTCGCCGTACCCGCAAACCCACGGCGGCGATTTGGGCTTGCCCGTTGGCGCGGCGCCGGGCGGCGGCTCCGACGACGCTTTCGGAATGTTGCGCGAAGGCGCGGCGTCAACGGATTGGATGGCGGCATCCGCCGAGCCGGTAATGGCCGCCGCGCCCGCCCCGATGATGATGCGGTCCAAAGCGCGAGCGGGCGGCGGGCGGACCGACAGCGTGCAAAGCGCCGCGCTCGCGCAGTCCACGCCCGCGCAGGCGACCGGGGAGGGCGCGGGCGAGTTGTTCGAGTACCACGTCACATCGCCGGTAACGCTGAAGCGCCAGCAGGCCGCGTTGATCCCGATTGTGTCCGGCGAGATCGGCGGCGAAAAGTTGTCGCTGTACAACGCCGACCGCGACAACGGACGCCACCCGCTAAACGCCGTCCGGCTGACCAACGACACCGAACTGCATCTCAAGGGCGGGCCGATTACGATCTTCGATGACGGCGTCTACGCGGGCGATGCGCGCATGGAAGAAATTCCGCCCGGCGATAACCGCCTGCTCACGTACGCCGTGGATTTGGCGGTCGAGTGCGAGCGGCAAGCGACCGAGTACGACCGAGCGCAGGAAATGCTGACGATCAGCCGGGGCGTTCTGGTTATCGAGCGGCGGCGTATCGGCGAAACGATTTACACGCTGAAAAACAAAGCCAAAAAACCGCGTCGCGTGCTGGTTGAGCATCCGTTCCGCGCGGACCTTGCGCTCACCGCCCCGCCCGCTTGGGCCGAGCGAACGCCGGACTGGTACCGGTTCGCGGTTCGCGTCGCGCCGGGCGCAACGGAAATGCTGACCGTGACTACCGAGCGTTCGGTTGGGCAGTCCATTATGCTGTTCGACGCCAGCATTGATACGCTGTCCTTTTACACCAGCGACGCCCACCACACGCCCGCCGCGTTGAAGAACCAGCTTACCGAGATTATCCGACGCCGCGCCCGTATCGAGGAGTTGGAGCGCGACGTAGAAACGCGCGAGGACGAGCGCGATGCGATCACAACCGAGCAGGAGCGGATACGCGCCAACATGGAGGCCGTTCACGCGGACAACGCTTTATACAAGCGTTATGTCGGGACCCTCGATGCGCAGGAAACCCGCCTAGAAACGTTGCGTGACGAGATTTTATCCCTGCGCGAGCGAAGCGCGCAGGCGGGGACGGAGCTACGCGCTTATCTGGACGCGCAGTAAAACGCGAGAAACGGCGCATTGACACCCGACTAAACGGTTATGGGCGCTATGTGCTATAATTGGTGTTATTGCCTGTTCTCTATAGGAATTGCAAGCGTCTTTATGTTGTCTCCTGACCCTCAACCTTCAACTGAAAATCCCGCGCCGCCCGCCACGCCGGATCTCTTCGCCTCGTCGTCGAATACGGCGGAGCCGATGCGCGCTGTGGTGCGCCGCTCGAGCCGCCGCCGCCGCCGCCGCGACGAGATGACAAGTCCCGGTCTTGCAAAGGTGCAACTCGGCCTGCTCGCCTTTATCGCGCTGATGATAGTTCTGAACCTCGCAGGCGTGGGCGTGATGGGGAAGATCAGCGATTTCGTCCATAAAGCGTTGCCGCAGGCGAAAAATCTGATTACGGGACGCTTCGAGTTAATCGCGCTGTTCTTCGCCGCGCTTGTTATCATCTATATGATGCCCGGCGTGGAGGAAGTAGTGCTTACCAAACTCGGCCTGCGGCGCAAAAACAACCGCCGCGAGCGCGAGCGCGAACGCGAACGCCAGCGTGCGATGCGCGACGTGCGCCGTTCTCGCTGATTTTTTGTCGGTTAGCCGTTTATATCCGGTTGACGCAAACAAAAAGCGGGCTGGTTTTGCAAGTGCAAAACCAGCCCGCTTTTTACTTTTGCGCTCCGTAGCTTAACGATCCGCGCGGAAACGACGCTTTCGGAGCAACGCTCCCGCAAACGGCACGGCGACAAGCGCAAGGGCGAGTGTGCCGGGTTCGGGAATCGCGGTGACGGGCGGGGGGGTGATATTATCGCCGCCTTTGCTTGTAATTGCGATCAAGCCCGCGACCGGAAGAAAAGCCGCAATCGGGAACCCAGCCCGACCGCCGCTAATAATTGCGGGCGCCATTACGCCGCCGCCGCCACCCGTTGCGGTGATGGCCGTTGGGATGGCGAGTGCGCCCACGGGCGCAAATTCCGGCGTTTCCACCGCAGTCGCCGGAAGCGACGCGACGCGTCGTGCGGCCTCTACAGCGGGCGTAATGCGGGGCGGGGACGCGAACGTCGTGCCGGGCAGTTTGCGCGTCAGCGGATTGGAGCAAGCCCATTTCAAGATCGGCATTCGCGAACGCGTCGCCCAGACCTTGGAGCCTTTTTTCAGCGTTTGCTTCACCGGATAAATCCGACCGGTTTTGGTAACGCCGTACGTGGTCACGCTTTGCGCTTCGGGCAACGTGTACAAAACCAGCGCATTCTGCACGTAATCCGCGATCTGGCTTTCCGGGACGCCGAAATGCTTGGCGTACAAGCGGCGCAGACGCGCGTCTTTTTTAACGGCGGCGGCAAGCTGGGCCGTGGAATTGGATTGTACCGTATAGAAGGCATCGCGACCTGCGGGGTTGCGAACGTGCGTTGCGGTTTGGGTACGGGCGTGCCGCGCCGCTTGCGGCTTCTGCGCCCATGCCGCCGCGCCGCCGCTTGCGCTAAGCGCCGTTACCGATGCCGCCGCGAGCGCGAAACCGCTACGAAGTTTTGCCGTATTATGGGAGAGATTATCAAAAATAGTTTTCACGGATACTTCCTGCTAAACAGTGTTAAGCTCGTTTTAGCCTCGAACCGCCGTAACACTTCGGGCGACACTATGCCGAGACGTTGTTTCTGCGGCGCGATTTCCTTGACTTAAAGAAAACCAACCCCGCTCGGTAAAACAATACCACACGAACCGTGCCGTACCTCGTTCCGCTTTGGCATTGTATCAGCGGAACGGTTAAAACAGGTATTTTTACCAATAACCACTCGGAAATTTACCCGGTAAGAAGCGCCGGGTTCGATTAATCTCAAAATTTCTAATGAAGATTTAATGCGGTTCGATTTAGCCGCGCGTGTCGGCGTCCACGGACGCAAGATTTTCACCTTCCGCGCGGCTCAGGTTGGTGAACGCAACATTGTCGCGCACCGCGGTAATACGCTCGCCGGGCAGGAAAACGTGGTGTGCGAACAAACCACGCGCGAGGGTCACGCCGCGAAAAATATCCGCGTTCTCGTCCGCGACCACTTCGGCAATTGTTCCCAGATCGCCGTCGGTTCCCCGCACAATCATGCCGGGCGCAAGCAGTAGATAACTTCCTTCTTCCATGCGCCCATTATATCCGTTTGGAGAGGGTGTTGGGTGTTGGGTGTTGGGTGTTACTGGCTATACCAAGCGAAACGCGCAA
>CAXUMS010000208.1:0-7614 GCA_964252165.1 uncultured Armatimonadaceae bacterium | reverse complement strand
CGGCTTGAGCGATTTAGTCTCACGCAAAGTAGACGGCGACGACAAAACAGCAACGATTGACAAACGGAACCGGCGTCGTTATAATTTCGTACTTTGTTTGAGTGTTTTATGGAACTTGATCTTCGCAAACAGCGCATACTGCAGGCTATTGTCCAGGACTATGTCGCGACCGCCGAACCGGTTGGGTCTCAGGTTTTGGTCGAGCGGTACAGTCTCGGCGTCAAATCCGCGACTATTCGCAATGAAATGGCGGAGATGAGCGAGCGCGGGTATCTACGCCAGCCGCACACATCGGCGGGGCGGGTTCCGTCGGATTTGGGCTACCGGTTTTACGTCAACCGCTTGATGCCGCTTCCCGTGATCCAGGAAGGCGAGGCCGTCACCATTCGCGGGGCGGTCGCTACCGCATCGTCCGAACTCGACGCCATTTTGCGCCGGACGTGCCAATTGCTTACCACGATGACCCGTCTCCCTGCGGTCGCCACGACGCCGGAGAACGCGCGGGAAACGCAGTTGCGGCAGGTGTTCGTTTCCCCGGCGGGCGCGGATAAAACGCTTCTGGTTTTATTGTTTTCCACTGGGCGGACCGCAAACCGGGTTTTGTCCGAGGCGAACATAACGGCGTCCGGCGCGCTCACGCTCGCGAACGCTTTGAATGACCTGTTCGCGGGACGTAGTTTATCCGAACCGGGTAGCGATTCGGTCAACAAGGGAACGGAGCCACCCGCCGACATACGGCGTCAGTACGGCGCGCTTTGGCCCCGGCTGGTCGCCGAGGTCACGGAGACGGTAAAGGCAATTGCGAGCGAAGAAGCGCCGGTGTATGTCGAGGGAGCGAGCGCGGTCTTGGAGTTGCCCGAATTCCGCGATGCGGACCGGTTGGGGCAGTTGCTGTCCACGCTTCAGGAGCGCGCCGCCGTGCTGGAAATGCTCGGGCGCGCCTTCGGGGCCGCCCCAAACGGAGCCGCGCCCGCATCGGTTCAGGTCGCTATTGGCGAGGAGATGGGCCGGAGCGATCTCGCCCCTTACGCCGTGGTCATGTCGCCGTACTTTATCGGTGACAACGAGCGCGGGGCGATAGGCGTGTTAGGCCCAACCCGCATGGACTACGCCCGCGCGTCCGCCTCGGTCGCGTTTATGGCGCAAACAATGGGTGATCTGCTCACCCGCTTGCGTTTCGACTAACGATTTTCGCCGTGGTTCCGCATCCGAGGTCGCGTTTATGCTTCGTCACCAAACATCCCCCACCGAGACGAGCGCGAAATCCGCCGCCGCATCAGCCGCGCCGCAGGTTTCGGATGGCGCAAGCGCGGCGCAACTGCGCGTCACGCCGGAAGAACTCGCCGAAGCCCTCGCCGCCCTCGATGCGCGCCGAATGCAAACCGCCCACGACGCAAGCGACACCATCTCTATCGGTGACGCCTTGAACGAACTAAATATCGATGTAACCCACGAGGAGGTCGCCGCCGAAGTGGAAGCGGCGCGGGCGGCGCACGCGAAGCGGCGGAATGGACGTAATCAACCGTTTCCGAGGAAAGCCAATTTGCCTGCCCAAGTAATAACGGGAATGGCGGGCGCGCTTTGCGCCATTACGAGCATTTTTGCGGCCCGTACCTTTTCGTCTCATCCGTCCCCTTTGTCGCCTGCGACCGTTGTACAGGCTCCGGCGCCGCGCCGCTTGACGATGGACCAAATTCTCGTTAACCAAAGAGACAAGAACGGCGCAGTGACTATTAAAACGCTTGCCGAGGTCAGCGACAACCAGGCGGTGTCCGTCAAGTCGGGCGATCTGATCCAAGCTACCAGCGTCACGCTCGGCGATTACACCGAGGCGAGCCAGTCGTCGAACCGCCACGCCCTCTGGACCGTGGTAAAACATAACGGCGCGCCGTATGTACACGGTTTTCTTTCCGCCCCGCTTTCGCCGGGCGCGCTTCGTTTGGGTAATGTCGTAATCACGAATGAGATGACAAAACCGGATGGAAGGAAGTGCGGAGCATCACCCACGCCGATTGCGATTCGTATGGACAAAATAGCGGGCATCGTGGACAATAGGGACGTGCAGGAAGCGGATGGAGCGTACCGCGTCAGCGACGGAAACTGGGAGCGAATTACGCTTCCCACGGTCGCGCCGGACGCCGTTTATACGCCCATTTCCAAACCATAGTCGAATCGATTACATCAACTGTGTTAAAAAGCCCATTTTCAAGGAGCAAAGACCGACCTATGTCGGATCAGAATACCGCAACGATGACCAACCCCGAAGCGATCGCGGATCTCACCGACCAAACGCTCGCCGATGATTCCGCCGAAGACGTTCTTCTCGCCGGCGAAACCGAGGGTGACATCGCCACTCTGCGCGCCGCCCTGGAAGAAACCGCCGCCCGCGCCGATGCCGAGCGCGAAGCGCACCTGCGCGC
The DNA here is from genome assembly GCA_964252165.1 of uncultured Armatimonadaceae bacterium. Lineage (GTDB taxonomy): Bacteria > Armatimonadota > Armatimonadia > Armatimonadales > Armatimonadaceae > CAXUMS01. Next base: position 5,194 of record CAXUMS010000208.1, on the reverse strand, counting down.
CCTCGCCGACTTCGCGAACTACAAACGGCGCAATGAAGAAGAAAAGCAAAATCTGCGCGAGTACCTGTCCGCCGATTTGCTGACGCGCCTCCTGCCGTTAGCGGACAACTTCGAGCGCGCCTTGCACGCCGCAACGCAAACCAACGACTACGAAAAATTGGTGGGCGGCGTCAACGCGGTCTACCGCCAGTTGTCCGAACTGCTCGCCCGCGAAGGCGTCCAACCTATCGAGGCGTTGTACCAGCCGTTCGACCCGAACATCCACAACGCCGTTTTGCGCGAGGAAACCACGGAATACCCGGAAAATACCGTGGTCGAGGAACTGCAAAAAGGTTACACCCTCAAGGACCGCGTTCTTCGCCCGACAATGGTCAAAGTGGCAATCGGGGACAGTTAAGGCATAGCGAGGTAGCAGGAAAGTTTGGAGCAAGAAAGTTGATAGCCAGAACCTGACGGATGGCGCAAGACCTTCCAACCTCGCCGTAAACTTTCTTGCTCCAAACTTTCTTGCTACCTCGCTACTCCGAAGGAGTTCAATTGGAGATAAATTCGCTGACCGATCTCAGGCCGCGCACGGTTTGGGATATTGTGGACGATGCGTTTGACCTGTACCGGGAAAAGTTCTCGCTTTTCGCGAGCATCACGGCGATTGTGTTCGTTCCAGCGTACGTGATTTATTTCGCATTGACCGCGTCCACGCTGGGCGAATTTACCGCTCAGGCGAGCAAGCCCGGTGGGAACCCCTTCGATTTGTTCCGCCCGTTGTTCAACGGGTTCGCCGTGTGGGGGCCGCTTTTTCTGGGCGCGTATGTGCTTCAGCAGGGCGCGACCGCGATTGCCGTGGATGATCAGTTGCAGGGCCGCAACGCGACGCTAAAAACCGCCTACCAGCGTGCGCTTCGCCGATTTTTTCCGTTGATCCTTTCCGCTATCGTGGTTGGACTTCTGGCAAGTATCGGCGTGTGCGCACTGTATGTGGGAACGTTTATCGTGCTGGCCTACTACGCTTTCGTTCCGCAGGCGGTGGTACTCGAAAACAAAAGCGTCTTTGCATCTGTGAAACGCTCAAGCGATCTCGCCGGTAACTTCTTCGGCAAATCTCTGGGTTTGCTCTGCTTGACCGCTTTGATCATGTCGGTTTTGTCGGGCGGGGTACAGGGCATTTTGGAAATCGTGACATTGCTATTGCCAAAGACCGGCGATGTCGCATCGAGCGAAACACAACAGTTGGTACTGAAACAGGCCATATCGGCGGTGGTTTACCTTTTGCTTTATCCGCTAACGCCAATCGCGACTACCTTGCTTTACTACGATTTGCGCGTTCGTCGCGAGGGCTTCGATCTGGCGTCGGAAGCGCGCCGCATCGGCTACGAACTCGCGCCGGACCCGTTTGGGGAAACATTGAACCCCAAACTTCCCAAGCCGGTAAAACCGGCGCGGATATGATGCGCGGCATGGACCGTTTCCCCCCGCGCCTGCGCCTTGCCGGAAACGCCGCGTTGGTGTGTCTTTTTGCCACAGCGGGCGTCGCCGCGCCGGTCGCCGCGCAAACCGGCGCATCTTCGTTGCCCGCCCCTCTTCCGCTTGCCGAGTATCAGCGGCTTGCCGAGGATTGCCGACTTGTCGCGGACAACAAAGGCGACGCCGCAACGTTAAAGCCGCGCTTGCAGGCGGTGAAGGCGGTGCAACTTCCGTCCGGCGCAATTGTCACCGTGGATACCGCCCCGCTTGTCGCCGCTTTGACCCGCGCCTCCGGTCCGACTCCTAACTCAAAGAAAAGCGCGGCGACCGAGGCTTCCAACGCGCGCGCGCAGTTACGCGGTTTCGCAAATGCGGTTTCACCGGGCGGCCCTCCCGCCACGTTTGCGGATGGTGACCCGCAAAAACAAGCGGCGGCGATTGTCGCCGGGCGGGAGTTCCGAGAAGCGGCGGGCGGACCGGAACCGAAAACGTGGTGGGATAAGTTTGTCGCGAGCATCCTCCGCTCCATCGGGCGCGGCCTTGAGAATTTCGCCCGTTGGATAGCGAAACTGTTTGGGCGCGCCCCGCGCTATAACGGCCCCAACCCCAATTTGTCCGGCTTGGGCGAGGTTGTTTTATTCATTCTGGAAGCCATAGTCGCCGTCGCCGCTATCGCCGCCGTCTTCTTCCTGACGCGCTTTTTGATCTACCGATACAATGGAAGCCCGGTGAGCCGCAAACGAAAAATTGGTGATACCGCGCTCGATCTGGAAGACGACATCATTGACCCGCTCGCCGCCGCGCACCAGATGGCCGCGCAAGGCGATTTACGCTCCGCGCTCCGATACGTATACATCGCGTCGTTGCGCCGGTTGGAGGGCGCGGGCGCGCTGGTATTGGAGCGGAACAAAACCAACTGGGAGTACCAGCGGATGCTACGCGGGCGAAACCACGCCGCTTACGATACCTTGCTCCCCGCAACACGCCTTTTTGACCGCGTTTGGTACGGTCGCCGCCAACCGAGCCAAAACGAGTACGATGCCGTCGTTCGCGCCCACGACGCTCTGCCATCCACGCCCTCCTCCTCGGACGCATCGGGCGGGGCGGCTAATTCCTCGCGGGATCTCGTTGGGACGGGTTCGGATAACGGTAAAAGAGGCGTGTCGTGAAGCGAAGAATCAGCGGCGAAACGCTTCTTTTGCTCGGTCTTATCGCCCTGCTGGGGATATTATCGTTTCGTATCGCGCGGCAATCGTCGCAGAACGGGCCGGAGGGCGCCCGCCCGCGCCGCACGATCACATCGGCGCGTCCGGGCGGTTGGAAAGCGTTCTACCGTTTGCTTCAACAACGCGGCGTTCAGGCCCGACCTTTGGAGGCCGCGCCGGACAAGTGGCCCAAGTCGGCGCGTGTTATCGTGACGGGCGAAGAGTATTTTACGTTATCCGCCGCGACCGGAACCGGCGCGACGTTTTGGAACGAAGAGCAGGCAAGCGACGCCCTCAAATGGGTGGACAACGGCGGAACGCTTTTTTTGCTTTCCGGCCAAACCAACGCGCTCACGGACAAGCTCAAACTGACGTTAGATAACGGCTTGCACACAAACGCCGTTCTTGCGCCGGTTCAGCCCGCGCCGTTTCTCGCGAATGTCAAAGGCGTTCTGCTTCCCGACGAAGGACGCTGGACCCGTTCACCCGGCGGCATTCCGCTTTTGAGCGACGGCAAGCCCGCTGTAGCCTTCTTTTCGCGCGGCAAAGGGATCATTATAGCGGTTGCGTCCGCCGCCATTGCGGATAACGCCCACATCGCCAAAAACGACAATGCGCGCTTCCTGACACAAATCGTGGAAACGTACGCCGCGCGCGGCGGCGACGCAAGCGGCGGCGGCGTTTACTTTGACGAGTTCCATCAAGGGTTTCAAGCCGCGCCGTCGCTCACCGACGCTTTAGGGCAACCGGGACAATGGGCGGTTTTACAACTGATTGCGGTTTCCCTTTTAGTGGCGTTCACGGCGGGAAAGCGGTTCGGGATGCCGCGTCCGGTTCCCGCAGCGTCGCGCGTGTCGTCCGAGTATGTGCAATCCCTTGCGGACCTGTACGCCCGCGCCCGCGCTCGTGACGCCGCGCTCGAAGGCGTTTATCTGTCGTTCTGGCGCGATTTGTGCCGGGCGGTCGGCGTTCCGCTCGATACCCCCGCCGAAGATGTGGCGAAACGTGCGGCGGCGACACTCGGCAATGATTACGCGACCGATACCGCCGCCGCGCGCCGACGACAGGACCGGGAAGCGCGTTTGACGCGGCTTGTTACGGAATGTGAAACAAAAATCAACGGCGGCCCGAAAGCCGTGCGCGAGGCCGAACTGCTCGCGCTTGCTCGACAAATCGAGGGTATGAGGAAGGAATTAGGCATTGGACGAAACGATGGCGCAAACACCAACGGGGCCAGCAACAACGGCGGAACAGGCGGACTTTGATTCGGGCGTTCCTGCCGCGCCGGTAACGGATGATCGGGCGTACCCGCAAGCAAGCCCCGTCGCGCCTGCGGCGCCCAGGCAGTCGGTCGCGGACGCCTTGCGCGAACTCGAAGGCGCGTTTCCCCCGCCGCCAACGGATCCTAACAGCCCGGTCGAAATCTCGGACACCGCAATCACCGCTCCACCTGTGACTGCCAATGCGTATGTCGCCCCGCCCTCCGCGCCGTCTACGCAGGCCGACGACCTTGACGTGGATCCGGCCTCGTTTGTCTCGAAACTTGCGGAGCGGGTCGGGGCCGAGGTTCACAAAGCCATTCAAGGGCAAGAGGAAGTGGTCGAGGCCGCGCTTGTCGCGCTTCTCGCAGGCGGTCATGCCCTTTTCGAGGGCGTGCCGGGAACCGCGAAAACCCTGCTTGTGCGTTCGCTCGCGATGGCGTGTCAGGCGGAGTTCAAGCGTATCCAGTTCACGCCCGACCTGATGCCGTCCGATATTAGCGGCACGCAGGTTTTCGATATGGCGTCCAGCCAGTTCCATCTGCGGCGCGGCCCGATCTTCTCCGAAATCGTACTTGCCGACGAGATCAACCGAACGCCGCCCAAAACGCAGTCCGCGCTTTTGGAGGCGATGGAGGAACGTCGGGTTTCCATTGACGGCGTTCCCAATCCCCTGCCGCCGATCTTCACGGTTTTCGCGACCCAGAACCCGGTCGAGTACGAAGGCACTTACCCGCTTCCCGAAGCGCAGTTAGACCGTTTTCTGTTCAAAATCATCGTCAAGTACCCGTCCGAGGAGGCCGAACAGCGTATGCTGATCGCGTACGACAAGGGCTTCAAAGCCGCCGATCTCGCCACGGCAAACATCAAACCGGTTGCAAGCGTCGCCGAGATCCTGCGCGCCCGCGCGTCCCTGCCCGGCGTGACGGTCGAGCCTAAAATCATCAACTACGTGACGACCATTGTCCGGCGCACCCGCGAACACCGCCAACTCGTCTTAGGCGCATCCCCCCGCGCCACTGTCGCCCTGCTCCAAGCCGCAAAAACGCTCGCCCTGATCCGCGCCCGACCGTTCGTGACGCCGGACGATGTGAAAACAATGGCCCTACCCGTTTTGCGCCACCGCATCCTGCTCCGCCCCGACGCCGAAATCGAAGGCATCGACCCCGACCGCATCCTAATCAGCCTCGTCGAAGGCGTCGAAGTCCCACGGTAAGCCGTAGCCATTTGCGTTCGTTTGTGTTGACGGTGGCGTCTACTTGGTCGTTT
>CAXUMS010000207.1:0-7848 GCA_964252165.1 uncultured Armatimonadaceae bacterium | reverse complement strand
CCTCGATCGTGATGATATGCTCGGAGCGGGTCAGGTTGATCGAGTTGATCATCGCCGCAAGCGTGGTGGATTTACCCGATCCGGTCGGGCCGGTGACAAGAATTAGTCCGCGCGTGATATGGGTCAGTTTTTCGACAACGGCGGGCAGGTTCAGGTCGGCGAGCGTGGGAATTTTGGTGGGAATAACGCGGAACGCGGCGGCCACCGTTCCCCGGTCGCGGAACAGGTTTACACGGAAGCGGGACGTGCGCCCAAGCGCATACGAAAAGTCCAATTCCCACGTGGATTCAAACCGCTGGATTTGCTCGTCGGTCAGGATGTCGTAGCACATGCGCTGCGACGTTTGCGGCGAAAACGCCTCATATGGCGCCTGCAACAGTTTGCCATGTACGCGCAGAACGGGCGGCAGGCCGGTCGCGATATGCAGGTCCGACGCTTCCTGCTTCACGACAAGGTGAAGGAGTTCATCAATATGCGTATCTTCGAGCGGGCGGGCGCGCTGGGCGGGAACCCGCGACTCCTCGGTGACCACGGCGGGCGACTCCGGCGCGCCGTGCATGGAAGCCGGCCCGACGCCGAGCGACTGGCCAGGCTGTCCCGGCGCAGGGGGGTTAGAGGACGGACCTTGAATTGACATTGTTACTTAAACTCCTAAAAATACAAACTCTCATCCCCTACCCCCCTTGCTCGCCTTGCGCGAACAAGGGGGGTAGGGGATGAGAGTTTTCTGTTAGCGACCGTCCTAATGTCCAGCGGTGAAGACGACGCGCATAACCTCGTCCGGGGTGGTGATGCCGTCGAGGACTTTTTGCAAGCCGTCCTCTTTCATCTCCTTCATCCCGTTCGCTCGCGCGGCGTCCTTGATGTCGTTGAGCGGGGCGCGACGAACCACGAGTTCGGAAATCTCGACGTTCATGCGGAGCAGCTCGTAGATGCCCATACGTCCCTTGTACCCTTTGCCACGGCAAATGTCGCAGCCCTTGCCCCGGAACAGAGTGACAGGCTTGTTCGGGTCGTCCTGCGGGAAGCCGAAACGGAGCAGGTCGGAGGCCGGAACCTCGTACGGCTCTTTGCAGTTGGCGCAGATTTTACGCGCAAGCCGCTGGGCGAGAATGCCGATAATGGTCGCCGAGATCAGGAACGGCTCCACGCCCATGTCCGCGAGGCGCAGGGTCGCCGACGGGGCGTCGTTGGTGTGGAGCGTGGACAAAACAAGGTGACCGGTCAGGGCCGCTTCGATAGCGATTTCCGCCGTTTCCAAGTCACGCATCTCACCAACCATGATAATGTCCGGGTCCTGCCGCAGGAACGAACGAAGCGCGTTCGAGAAGTTCAAACCGGCTTTTTTGTTGATACCGACCTGCGTGACGCCGGAGAGTTGGTACTCAATCGGGTCCTCGACCGTGATGATGTTCTTCTCGATGTTGTTCAGTTTGTGCAAAACCGAGTACAGCGTCGTCGTCTTGCCCGAACCGGTAGGCCCGGTAACCAGGAACATCCCATTCGGCTGGGCGACCAGGTCTTCCAGATCGGTTTGCACCTCGGCGGTGAAGCCGAGTTTGTTCAAGCCTAAAAGGACCGAGCCTTTATCGAGAATACGCATAACGATCTTCTCGCCGTACATGGACGGCAAGCAGGAAACGCGCATATCGTAGTCTTTGTTGGCGTGCTTGATCGGGATACGACCGTCCTGCGGGACGCGGCGCTCGGCGATGTTCAGGTCCGCCATAATCTTCATACGCGAGATCAGCGGAGCCTGAATGTGCTTCGGAATCGTCATCAACTGCTGAAGCACGCCGTCAATACGGCACCGAATGCGAAGGTTCGCGCGGTCCGGCTCGACATGGATGTCGGACGCGCCATTGTCAATCGCGTTGGCGAGGATCGCGTTCGCCATGCGGATGATCGGGGCGGTTTCCTTGAGTTCGTCGCCGCCCGCCTTTTCGTCGTCATCGCCCGCTTTTTCCGGCCCCATATCCTTGATGATGTCGGCAAGGCTCGCCCCGCCGCCGGTGACAGCGACTGCGCTTCCGCCGCCGCCTGCGGACGGAGCGGGAACCGCGCCGCCGCTTCCGCCGCCGTAGGCTTTAGCGAGTTCATCCTCAAGGTCCGAAGGGACGGCGGCCATCGGTTGCACCATGCACCGGGACACCATGCGAATATCGTCAATCGCCATCACATCGCGCGGGTTTTTCATCGCGACCCAAAGGCGGTTGCCATCTTTTTTGACCGGCAGGGCGTTGTGGCGCTGGGCGATATTTTGCGGCACGACATTGACCGCCGACGGTTCGGGCTTGTGCTTGACCAAATCCACGAACGGAATGTTCTCGGAGTTCGCCCGCGCCTCAACCACGTCGCGCTCGTTGGCGTAGCCCAGGTCCTGCAAAATCCGTCCGATGTCGCCGGGCTTGTTTTGCTGAACCTGCTTGGCCTGGTCCAACTGCACGGACGTGATGAAGTTCTTTTCTAAAAGGATCTCGCCCAGACCCTTGCGTACCACTGCCATGTTTCTTTATTGACCCTTCGCAAGCCACGGGCGACGCGTTAAAAGGGATGTCCTTTTCGCGGCGCGCAAACCGTTGTTGTTACAAATGTTAAAGTCCGCAATCAAACCGAAAGCGCCCGGATCGAACGCCGCTAAAACGTTTTCGCCCGACATTTCTTCTCAAGAGTGTCGGTTGACAATCCGCGAAACGCCGCGCACGGGGCGCGATTGGTGTTTTAGTTTCGACACAGCAAGCGCGGTGTCCTTCAACGCCCTGTTTTCGCCGGGATGAAAACGCAAAGCGTTTAACTAAACGCCGTTTGAACTGCGTTGCAAACGTGAAGAACGAGTATAGCACAAAAAGCGCGAAACGCACAGGCTCACCGGAGGCGTCGCAATGCATTTTGTGGAAGCCGCACGAAAAAGCGTCGAAAGCCAAACGATACTGATGCGGGGATGCGTGCAAATTTGGCTTGGGGTTTAGTTCAAGCCGCGCCGCTTGTCACATTTCAAGAGACGCTAAATCGGTCTTGCAGGTTCCCGCGTGGTTGCCGCGCCATTCTTTGCGCGATAATGACGTAATGCCGAACGTATTTTCCAATAGCGGTAATCATTCGCAATTAAGCGGCGCGTTTCGGCTTGACATCGGCGCCGCGCACCGATAGAATATAGCCGTATAACCGACCAAGTAGGTCGGCGATAAATTACGACAAGCGGGCGATAGGAAGGGGCGAAGTACGGCGTCGTGTTCACATTTACCAAAAAAGCGGATTACGCCTTGCTCGCCCTTTCTTATCTTGCGACCGAGGGCGGCGATAATCGCCTGGTCGGGCCGCGCGAGATTGCGGGCCATTACGAGATTCCCGGCGAACTGCTCGCCAAAGTGATGCAGGCGCTCGCCAAACGCGGCTTGGTCGCCTCGGTTCCCGGCCCGACCGGCGGGTATCGGTTGGGGCGTTCCGCGACCGAAATATCCGTGGGCGAGGTGGTCGAGGCGATGGACGGCCCGCTCGCTATCGCGCAGTGCTGGGATGATGTTGGCGTGTCCCGGTGCCGCCAGGCCGCCCGGTGCCATTTGCGCGGCCCGCTCGCGCTGATTCAGGAAGGCATGATCCGGCTTCTCCGTGAAACCACGCTCGCCGATGTGTGCCGTCCTTCCCCCGAGACCGATGCCATTGTCGCTATGTCGTCCCGGCAGTTTGGCGATGGTCGCCGTTTGGTCATGCTTGAGCCTTCCTTAGCGGAGGCTGCCGCCAGCGCGGGCGATAAATAATCTGGCTCCACATTGTTTGATTTTGAAAATAACCGTTTGCAATTTGAACAGGAGGATGCTCGCATGAGCGTCAAAACGCCGATCTATCTGGACAACAACGCGACCACGCCCACCGACCCCCGCGTGGTCGAGGCGATGTTGCCGTACTTCACCGAGGTTTTCGGGAACGCGTCGTCGCGCGGTCACTCGTTCGGCTGGGCCGCCGAGGAGGCCGTGGACAAGGCGCGCGAGCAGGTCGCCCGCGTGATCGGGGCCGACCAGAAAGAAATTATCTGGACATCGGGCGCGACCGAATCCAACAACCTTGCCCTCAAAGGCGTCGCCGAGATGTACGCCGATAAGGGTGACCATATTATTACGGTCGTTACCGAGCATAAGGCGGTTCTGGACGCGTGCAAGCGGCTCGAAAAAGACGGCAAGCGGGTCACGTACCTCGCCGTGCAGAAGAACGGTTTGCTGAACCTCGATGATCTGCGCGCCGCCATCGAAGAGAAAACCATTCTCGTGTCGGTGATGGCCGCGAATAACGAGATCGGCGTGGTTCAACCGCTCGCCGAGATCGGCAAGATTTGCCGCGAGCATGGCGTTTTGTTCCACACCGACGCCGTTCAAGCGTTCGGAAAGATTCCGCTCGATGTTCAGGCGATGAACATTGACCTGCTTTCCTGCACTGCGCACAAAATCTACGGCCCCAAAGGCATCGGCGCGCTGTATGTGCGGCGTCGCAATCCGCGCGTCCGCCTGACCGCGCAGATGGATGGCGGCGGGCATGAGCGAGGCTTCCGCAGCGGCACCCTGAACGTCCCCGGTATCGTCGGCTTCGGCAAAGCGTCGGAAATCGCCCTGAGCGAGATGGAAGCCGAAACCGCGCGCCTGATTGGCTTGCGTGAAAAGTTGCGGCGCGGCATCATGGACGCGATTGACGAAACGTACGTGAACGGCGATATGGAATCGCGGTTGCCCGGCAATATGAATATTTCGTTCAACTATGTCGAGGGCGAAAGCCTTCTTATGGGCCTGAAAGATATGGCGCTCTCGTCCGGTTCCGCGTGTACGTCCGCGTCGCTGGAACCGTCGTATGTGCTAAAGGCGCTGGGAGTGGGCGATGAACTCGCGCACTCGTCGCTCCGGTTCGGCATCGGTCGGTTCAACACGGAAGAAGAGATTGACTTCGCCATCAACCGCGTGATCCGCGAGGTGGACCGACTGCGCGAAATGTCGCCGCTTTATGAGCTTGCAAAAGAAGGCGTGGACCTGTCAACGGTCAAGTGGGCCGCGCACTAAGGCAAGCGGCTTGCGCAGGTAAATATCGGTAAATATCAAGCATGGCGGATGATAATGGCGCCTCCTTGTGGGTACTCTGGTTGCAGATGGCGGACGACTCGCTACGGGCCGCGCGCCTTTTTCAATCGGAGTATCTGCGCTCTTGCTCAAGTCGTTTGTACTACGCCGCCTTTCAAGCGACCACCGCGCTTCTACACTACCGGGGCGGTTTAACGCCGCCCACGGTAGATGGCGAGCAGTGGGAGCATTGGGGACATGATAAAACTCCCGACATCGTTGTTGACCATCTTAGCAGTTCGTTGACGCGGAATGAACGTTTCTTGTTGCGCAAAAGTCTGAGGGAATTGTACAAGAATCGGCTTTACGCAGACTATTCCGGTTCGGACGCGCCAACTGCCGAAGATATTCGGGCCTTGTACAAGGTGTCAGCGAATGTTGTAAGAATTGTTCGCCAAGTAATTGCGGAAGGAAGAACAACCGACCATGCTTGAATCAACTGACACATTGTTTGTTACAGAAAGAAACGACATCAAAGCGATGGTGGATTTTCTGAACGACAAGGCAAGCCAAGAAGCCGTTTTGGTTGAGTTGCTCGACAAGGCGGCGCGAATTGACGCAGGCGAATATGTTTATTTGCCCGCCGTGGTTCGCGGCGATGGTAGCGCTGGTCAAAAGGCAAGCCTTCTGCAACGACTTGAAGACACATGGAACGAGCAAGAGCCGCCGCCCGCGCTTAAAGTGTTAATCATGCCCGCTGTGGCGATGTTGGGTGGCTAAATGACGGGTACAACCGCTAACCTGCGGGAACCTTGCGCCCGTAATTTTTGTTTAACAGTTTGAAACGACACCGTCATTTTGAGTAAATGACCGCGTGAAAGAGGATTTGAAATGCCGTACAGCGATAAGGTTGTGGAACACTACGAGAACCCGCGGAATGTGGGTTCGTTTGATAAAAGCGATGTGACGGTGGGGACCGGAATTGTCGGCGCGCCCGAATGCGGCGACGTGATGAAATTGCAGCTCAAGATCAACGCTGACGGCGTGATCGAGGACGCGAAATTCAAAACGTTCGGTTGCGGGTCGGCGATTGCGTCGTCAAGCCTTGCGACCGAGATGGTCAAGGGCAAAACGCTCGACGAAGCCCTGCAAATCCGCAACACGGAAATCGTGCAGGAACTGGCCCTTCCGCCCGTAAAAATTCACTGCTCCGTGCTTGCCGAGGACGCTATCAAAGCGGCGATCCACGATTATCAGGCCAAGCAGGCCGCCGCAAAAGCCAGCGCGAACGGCGAACTCGTCGCCGCGTAAGCGCCACGACTCGTAGCGGTACGTGCAAAGGCGGGGCGACGCAATAACCGCGTTACCCCGTCTTTTGCTTGGTATCCCCTAACGGAAGGTGTAATAGCCATGACATTAATTCAATTGGAAAAACCCCGGGCGGCGGGTGAGCCGCTGGTCACCCTGACCGCAAACGCGATCAAGCAGGTCAAGCGCCAGCAGGAGAAAACCGGAAAGGTCGGCTGGTTCCTGCGCGTCGGGGTCAAGGGCGGCGGTTGTTCGGGCTTGTCCTATGTGATTGACATGGAGAACGAGCCGGACGAGGAGTTCGACTTGACGTGGGAAATGGACGACCTGAAGATTGTCGTGGATCGCAAATCCGCGCTTTATCTCAAGGATACGACCCTTGACTACAACATCAAGAATTTGATGGAGGGCGGGTTTGTCTTCAGCAACCCGAACGCCGTACGCTCGTGCGGTTGTGGAACGTCGTTTACGGCGAAGTAACAGAAAAGGTGTTGGGTATTAGGTGTTGGAGGCACTCACGGCTCGTCGCGAACCCGCCTCGTGATTTTGGACCATCTCTCATGCCTAACACCCAATAACCAACACCTTCTACCAAACCTGACTATGTCTTCTGAACTTCCCCCCCTCTCCTCTACCGCCTCTTACTTCGATGTACTGGGCGTCTCGGTCGGCGCGGACGACGCCACGCTGACCGCCCGCTACCGCGACCTGTCACGCTTGTACCACCCGGACCGCTGGGCGAATGCCGACGCCGACACGCAAACCGCCGCGCTCGATGGCTCCGCGCTGGTGAATGACGCCTACCGAACGCTTCGTGACCCATTCACGCGAGCGGAGTATCTGCTCCGGCGCGAGCGCGGCATAAGCGCGAACGACACCAAAAATACGCAGTCCAAACCGCCGCAGGAGTTGTTCGCGCAGGTTCTCGAACTTCAAGAAGCCCTGATGGAGTATCAAGAGGCCCGCCTCGACGATGACGCGGACACGATGGACCGTTTGCGCCCCGCGCTTGCCGATGCCAAAACAGAGTTCGAGACCGCCTACAACGCCCTGCGCGACCGGCTACCCGCCTTTTTCGCGCGCTGGGACGTCGGCGATGACCGGCAAGCCGCGCTGGACGAAATCGCGGAGGTGATTGGCGTGCGCGGCTACCTGCGCCGCGTGCTGACGAACTTGACGGGAACGTTAGGCTAAACAAAACCCGCCTCCGAAAACAATTTTCCTTGACAAGCAGGCCGAAACGCCGTACTATTCTATTCGCCTGCGCGCGCCGTTTCCGTTGTGAAGCGCGCCGTACCGCTTGCTGAGGTGGTGAAATGGCAGACACGCTAGTTTCAGGTACTAGTGCCGCAAGGTGTAGGGGTTCAAGTCCCCTCCTCAGCATCAAACCCTCAAAAGCCCGCCGCGCTCGTACGCGACGGGCTTTTGCTTTGTTAGTCGTAGCCATCTACGTTGTCGTTAGACTAAATCGCTCATGCCGCGCGGCACCCCCTCACGCCGG
>CAXUMS010000206.1:0-8038 GCA_964252165.1 uncultured Armatimonadaceae bacterium | reverse complement strand
CCAGCGTGTGGCTGGTCCCCGCTGGAAGGCGAGCCGCGCGGCTTGAGCGATTTAGTCAAACGACAAGTAGACGGCCCCGCCAAAACAACAAACGAAAGTCAATGTAAATGAATAAGGGACGGTTAGAAGCGTTTAGCGACGGCGTGCTTACGATTATCCTCACCATTATGGTTTTGGAGATGAAGGCGCCGCACCGGGCGGACGGGTCCGCGTTGCTTGCGCTCACGCCGGTTTTCCTCAGTTACGTTTTGAGTTTCGTGTATGTCGGCATTTACACCCTATAACAAAAGTCCTACGCTTCCGACGATTGGAGCATGAGCCGTAAAAGCGAACATGATCTGGATTTTATGGGCGTTGCTACTCATCGAATGTGAAGAGTTAGGCGGTGTCGCTTGGCAGTGGCAAGCCGCCGATGGCTCTTTGGTAAAGCGCGTGACGTGTTTCGACGGGAAAAAAGGGCGCTTGCGACGCCGAGGAATGTGTCGGTAGAAATCCCACGGATCGCGCCAAGGCAGGCGTCAAGAAGTCGCTGCTTGTCGAGGGAGATGGCGGGCCGCTTGCAATCTGTATCGCCGGAGCCAATGTCGCTGATATAAGCCTCCTTGCCTCGACGCTGGAGGCCATTGTCGTTGAGCGTCCCCAGCCAACCGCAGAGTATCCGCAACATCTTTGTCTGGACAAGGGCTATGACAATTCGACGGGCTACCGCATCTGTGAGCAGTTCGGCTACACCCCGCACATTCGCAGAATTGGTGAAGAGAAATGGGATGAGCAGGGCGAGAAGAAATACCCTGCTCGCCGCTGGGTCGTTGAACGAACCTTTTCTTGGCTATGCCGCTGTCGCGGTATTTTGATCCGATGGGACAAGAAAGCCAAGCGCTATCTGGCCCAAGTTAAACTCGCCTGCGCTTTGCTCTGGTTTCGCAGGTTGCACCGATTACGGAGCAAACTGGAGGCAAAACAACTTTTGTTATAGGGTGTTAGCCGATCCAACAATACAACTCGAACAAACCGCGTAAGTCCTATTATCAAATGGTTCGGTCATGCAATTCTTGCATTGGATTTCCTTCAAGAACGCGCCCTATCATAACGGTCATATCGCGAACGAGAAGAACGACGCCCATAGCCCAGCATGTAAATGGAGTTCACGGTAAAGCGTTGCGCCGAGACGTTGAAGTTTCTCATTCATAACGTGTTGATTGTATAGCCCGCGTGTGACGCTTGCGAACCAGCGCGGACACCATAAGGGTACACTAATAGGCGTGACATACGGAGCGTTCCTCGCGGTATTTTTGTGCTTGCCCATTCTCGTTCTCGCCCTGTTTTTGCGCGGGCGCGTCCGCCGATTTCACCTTGTCGCGCTGGGGTTGGTGTGCCTGCTCGCGTTCGTGTACACGACGCCGTGGGACAACTACGCGGCCTACAAGCGGTTATGGACCTTCGATCCCCAATTTGTTTGGGGGCCGCCGTTCCGGGCGGGCTACCTGCCGCTGGAAGAATACCTTTTTTATCTCGCCGAGGCGGTTTTCGTTTGCCTTGTCGTGATCGCGCTCGCGCGCATTCCGTTTCTCGCGCCCGACGCCGACCCGGATGACGCAGGTAAGAAGCCCCCGCGCCCCAATAATGGGGAGCCGGAAAATGCCATCGAGAATGCCTTATCTCCTTTATCCGGCTCCCCATTATTGGGGCGGGGGGGCCGCGCCTCGTGACGCCGCTCCCGTTCGGCCACGCGTCGTACCTGCTGATCTTGCTGTTGTGGTCGCTCCCAATTATCGTCATTCAGTGGCTTGTCGCCGGACGCGCTCTGTGGCGGGCGCGACGTTTGCTCGTCGCGACCATCGCCCTTTGCACCGTATATCTGTCGGTCGCGGACGCCATCGCCATCTCGCGCGGCATCTGGCAAATCCGCCCGGAAGGCGTGACCGGAATCCGTTTCGGAAGCCATCTGCCGCTCGAAGAAGCGTTGTTTTATCTTCTAACCGTGGTGATGAGCGCGCAGGGCTTCGTGATGATCGCGGGACGCTTCAAGCCCCGGGGCGAGCGGTTTTAGGTAAAAGCCCGCGCTACAATACTTCTATGAGAACAGCGACAAACACGCGGCGCAACCTGCTTACATCCGCCCTCACCGGCGCGGCGGCGCTCGCCCTCGGTCCAAATACGGGGGCGACTGCAACGCAGAGGTCCGCCGCAAGCGTCAAAAACGGCGACGACAAGCACGCGCGAACCGGTGTAGAAGCGCTCGCCGCAAGCGGGTTCGCCCGTTTGCGCGGCTTGAAGGTCGGCCTGGTGACAAACCAGACCGGGATTTTGCCCAACCTGCAGACCACAGTGGACGCTCTGGCCTATGCGCCCGGCGTTAAGTTGCGCGCCTTGTTCGGGCCGGAGCATGGCGTTCGCGGCGATGTCGCCGCAGGCGATTACGTCGCGGGGGGGCGCGACGCCCAAACCGGCCTGACCGTCTACTCGCTGTACGGCAAAACCAAAGTCCCTACGCCTGCGATGCTGTCCGGTCTGGACGCGCTCGTGTTCGATATTCAGGATATTGGCTCGCGCTCGTATACGTACCTATCCACGCTCGGTTGCGTGATGGAAGGCGCGGCGCGTCATAAAATACCGCTTATCGTGCTGGACCGGCCCAACCCGCTTGGCCTCGTTCGCGTCGAGGGCGGCCCGACACAACCCGGCTTCACGTCGTTTGTGGGCAAGTACCCGACCGCGTATGTCCACGGAATGACATTGGGGGAACTCGGACGCATGATCAACGGCGAAGGCTGGCTTCCCGGTAACTTGACATGCGACTTGACCGTGGTCGAGTGCGAAAACCTCATCCGGCGCGCAGCGACGTGGGACGCAATCATGGGCGGCGATGCGCTTTGGCCGCCGACCTCGCCGCATATCCCCCGGTCGGACACGCCGCTTTTTTACGCCGCCACCGGCATTGTGGGCGAATTGCCCACGCTGTCCATCGGCGTCGGCTACACACTGCCGTTCGAGATGGCGGGCGCGCCCGGCGTCGGCCCCCAATCGCTCGCGCGCGAGTTAGAGCGCCGAAACCTCGCGGGCATTCGCTTCCGCGCCGCGTCGTGGACGCCGTTCTACGCCGCATTCAAGGGACAAAACTGCGGCGGCGTGCAGATTATGTTCACCGACCCCGCCCGCGCGCCGCTTACGCGCCTCAATTTCGAGATACTGGACGCCCTGCGAAAAATCCGCCCCGGCGCTCGCTCGCTTTTCAGCAGCGACGCCGACTCCACACGGATGTTCGATCTGTCCTGCGGAACCGACCGCGTCCGCAAAGCGTTCACATCGGGCGCGTCCGCCTCGGAAATGTACGCCCTATTCGACCGGGGCCGGGACGGTTTTCTCGCCAAGCGGAAAAAGTACCTTATCTACGAAGGCTAAGATTTTACGCGCCGCCGGGCGATAGCGTCGTACGAAGCGGCGAACGCATACGCCCGCGCCGCCGATGCGGTCCAAAGCAACTCGCTCGGCCCGTCGTTTTTCTCCCCAACCGCCCAGTGTTTCGGATACGCGCTGTTTGGTCGCCGTACGCGCGCCCACAGGGTATCGAGGGATTCAAGGGCCACATCCCGGTATGCGGGTTGACCTAAAACCGACGAGGCGAGCAGTAAATTCTCGCAAAGCAGGTGCGCGAACGAGGCGTCGTCGCGCAGGATACGCTGTTCTTTGTCGAACCAGCGCGAGGCGCACGCATCGGCGAGATCGGCGGCGCGCTTCCGGTAAACGCTTCCGCCCCAGTACCCGGCAAGTTCGAGTTCGAGGCGCAAAACCAGCGCGCTGTTGTACGACCATTTGGCCTTGTCAACCGCCCCGGTCGCGGTTTTGATGTTGTCCCAGTACAAACCATCGGCGGGGTCGCGCAAAGTCGCCCGAAGCCAGCCGTACAAGCGACGCGCCCACTGCGACCATTCCGCTTCTCGGGTCTGCGCGGCGAAGCCTATTGCGGCGACAGCGGCGGGCGCGGCCACGCACGTGTTCTTGCTTGACGTATCGCCCTCGTGCCAGTAAATACCGCCGCCCGTGCGCGTGTCGAAGCCGGACAACACATACGCCATGCCCGCGCGGGCTTGTTCGAGAAAAACAGGGTCGCCGGTGAGTTTATGGGCGTCGAGGAGCGCAAGAACAATCCACGCGTTGTCGTCGTAGTAGCGATCCGGCTTGCTCGCGCCGCTGTCGGCGGAGGCGTTCCAGCCCGCGACCGGGCCGTCCGCGCGCCAAAAATGCGCTTGCAGCGCGTGGGCGTGCTGGCGCAGAAGCGGCTCAAAGCGGCGCGCGTCTACATTCTCCGCTCCAGCGACAAAGGCGGACAGCAAAATGCCCTGCCCCCACGCAAAACCGGGATAATCGCCGTTTTCCTTGTCCGCGTACAGGCCGTCGCCCCGCCCGAAGGCGCGCACGGCGGAGTCCAAAGCGCTTTGGGCGCGCTCGCGCAAGGTCGGCAGTTTGTTTGTCATAATTCTAACTCTTGTGAATCGCTTGGCGCCGCCGCGCCGCAAAGCGACACTGATACCTCGCGGGACACGGCGAGCGGCGCGACATCGCGGCTCCTGATGAGAAATGTTGCGTAGTACTCAAAGCGTAACAGCGGCGCTACGGCGGCGCTATATCTTGACTTGTGCGCCTCGGATGCTACTATCGTCCCTACGCTTGTTGTACCGGAAAATTACGCCGCGTGACGCCGTTCATCAAAAAGTTTGGATTGCTTGGCGAAGCGGCAAGATACTGTGAATGCGCTTGTTTGATTTGGCGTAAAAAGGCGTTCCCTTCATCGAAAATCAAACCCCCAAAGCGCGGGGAAGGAAACTGGGAACGGAGCGTACAATTTAGGGTTTGAAAAAGGGGAAAGCGCGTGGCGTTTTTACAGGTTTTGCGAGCGAAATGATAGACGTTAGCAAGCGCGGCGGGGCGGTTACGGAAAACCTTAACCGGGGCGCCACGGGAACGATGAAACGGGGCGGCGTGAAGAACGAGAAAGACAGCGCGGCGCAGGACGGCGGGGCGGACTTCGCAGGCTTTGGCCTCCTTTCCGACGCCGACGCTATCGGGTTGGTGTCCGATGGCGGAACGGCGAGTTTGGGCGCGGACGAAGAAGACACGGATCTGGGCGGCTTCGCCCTTGATAAAGATGATGTCGAGGCGGAAGCCGAAACCGCGCCGTCATCGGTGCCGGAGTCGGAAACTCTGCAAATGTGGATGCGGCGCACCAAATCAACGCGCCTCCTGTCCGCCCGCGAGGAAATCGAACTCGCCAACCGTGTCGCCAAAGGCGATCAGGTCGCCAAAGATATTTTGACCGAGGCCAACCTGCGCCTCGTCGTGTCGGTCGCGCGCCGGTATTCCGTTCCCGGCGTTCCGCTCGCCGACTTGATACAAGAAGGCAATATAGGCCTGATTCGCGCGGTCGAGAAGTTCGACCCGACACGCGGGTTCCGCTTTTCCACGTACGCGACCTGGTGGATTAGACGATCTATCGCCCGCGCCGTGATCAATCAAGGCCGCACCATTCGCATTCCCGTGTATGTCGCCGAGATGATCCACAAGGTCGTTAAAACCAGCGGCGTTTTGCGTCAACAGTTGGAGCGCGAACCGACCGTGGACGAGGTGTCGCGCGCGATGGAGGTCGCCCCGGACCGTGTCCACGAGATCATGCGGATCGCGATGGAACCGTTGTCCCTCGAAACCCCGGTCGGCGACAAAGACTCCGCGCAACTCTCCGACTTTATTCAAGCGCAGGGCGGCGTAACGCCCGCCGATGTCGCCGTGAACCTGATCCGGCGCGAACAACTCGACCGCGCGCTGACGCAACTGACCGAGCGCGAACAGGAAGTGGTGCGGATGCGGTTCGGCCTCGACGAAGGCGCGCCGCGCACGCTGGAGGAAGTCGGCTTGTTTTTCGAGATCACGCGCGAGCGGGTCCGGCAAATCGAACTGCGCGCGCTCAAGAAACTGCGCCGCCTGGGTCCGATAGAAACCCACCCCACCGACGAGGACGACGAGGCGGCGGCGATACTTCCGCCCGTCGCAAACCAAACCGAAGCGCCCGGTGCAAGCGACGACGTGTAGTCGCTCAATATAATCACGCGGGTTAAAACCCACGTCTGTAGGCGTGATGCGCCGGGCGTCCTCACAGACGCAGAGAGAAAAGAGCGGCAACGGCATTTTCATTTGCCTACTCTAACGCTGATTTATCTGCGTCCGGTAGTACGTCCGGCGCACCGCGCCTACAGACGTGGGTTTTAACCCGCGTGATCATCTCACGTTTAACCCGAACTCACGTTTATTAGAAAGACAATTCCATGACCGACCATAGCGCGAGCGGCGATAACGAACGCTCGCCGGAAACCGCGCCGGAGCGAGCGCGAACAAGCGGCGGCGGGACGGAGATCGCGACCGGCTTGCGCGGGCGCGTTTTGGTCACGGGAGCGGCGGGCTTTATCGGCTATCACACGTGCCAAGCCTTGCTTGACGCCGGTTACGAGGTTGTCGGTCTGGTTCGCGAACCGCTGGAAGACGGCCCGAAGCGTCTGCGCGATGTCCAGTACGTTGTCGGCGACATTCGCGATTTCGATAAAATCCCCACGTGGGAACTTGCGAACTGCGACGCCGTCGTTCATCTGGTCGGCATTATCGCCGAGATCGCGGGCAAAGGCCAAACGTTTGAGGCGGTTCACGTCAACGGCACGGCGAACGTTCTTCGGGCCGCGCAGACCACCGGAGGCGTCCGCCGGTTCGTTTACATCAGCGCCATCGGTGCGGACGTGAAGGCCAAGTCGCGCTACTCGCAAACCAAAGCCCGCGCGGAATCGCTTGTCGTGTCATCCGGCCTGCCCTACACGATTTTGCGCCCGTCCATCGTTTTGGGGCCGCGCGCGGAGTTTCTAACGCAGATGGAGGGCTTGATCCGTCGTCCCCCGCTAACGCCGTTCCCCCTGCCGTTTATCCCCGTGCCGGGCGGCGGCAAGAACCGGTTTCAGCCCATCTACATAGACGATCTAACCGCCTGCATCGTGCGTTCGCTTGACCAGGACCGCGCCGCAAACGCCGTTATCGAGGTCGGCGGCGCGGATTCCGTCACCTTCAACGGTCTGCTGGAAGCCGTGGAGCGTCGTATTGGAATCAAAAAGCCGCTGTTCCACGCGCCTATGCCCGTCATGTTCGCGGCGGCGTCGGTTCTGGAAGGCTTGCTCCCCCGCCCGCCTATCACCACCGACCAACTGGAAAACCTGAAGCGCGACAACACGTGCGATACCGGCCCGATGGAGGAGCTTCTCGGCGTCGCCCCGCGCGCTTTCGAGCAGTCCCTTTCGCGTTGCTACGCCAGTCGGGAAAATTAGCGTTTGACAATACCTCTTATGCCCTAACACCCTGCGTCTTTACTCTCACCCCCTAACCCCCTCTCTCGCAAGCGAACGAGGGGGAACCGGACCATACCCATTTGGTTACCTTGCTTGCTGTCGGCGCCCTCCTCTCTGGTTCCCCCTCGTTCGCTTGCGAGAGAGGGGGTTAGGGGGTGAGAGTAAAGACGCAGGGTGTTAGGGCGTAAGAGGCCGAAGGAGCGACGGCTGGGTGGGTGAGAGTTCGCGACAAAGGACGTTATGGAAGAACGTTTAGAAAAACGCATGTCGTTCTTCCAAACACCGCCGTTCAACATCACCGTACCAGCAATATTTGCTCTAATATCGTCGGGTCCTTGATCTCGTTATCGCGGGCAAGGAGCAACACCTTCGACACCACCTCAGCCGAGCGCGGGTCATCATCCACGAACGGAAGGAACAAGCGGCCCTGGTGCTGACTGTGAACCGGCACGATGCACAGATACCCGCCAGGCTGACGGTGAACCACCGCCGACCCCAGGTGGATATTGTACGTCGCCAGTGCGCCGTCCACGATAGCATGCGATTTCTCGAACCGGACGTTTTCGATTTTGAGCAAGCCCATCGCCTCGCGGACCAGCGCTTCGCGCATCTCCAGCCAGGTCGTGACCCGCTTGCTCCAGCTGATCGTTTGGCCGTCCGCC
>CAXUMS010000205.1:0-8185 GCA_964252165.1 uncultured Armatimonadaceae bacterium | reverse complement strand
CCCAACACCCAACACCCAACACCCAACACCCAACACCCAACACCCAACACCTTCTGACTAAAAAACCATGAGCAGCATACTAAACGAATTGGTGACGGACAACCCGATGCTCGGCGAGGCGACCCGTGTCGGGCGACGTTTTATGCGGAGCGGCGGCGACACAGGACGCGTGGTCAACTACGTAATCGCCGGGTTGCTCGGCGTATTTTACCTGTGGTTTTTGGTGGGCATCTTCCAGATT
This sequence comes from uncultured Armatimonadaceae bacterium, assembly GCA_964252165.1. Lineage (GTDB taxonomy): Bacteria > Armatimonadota > Armatimonadia > Armatimonadales > Armatimonadaceae > CAXUMS01. The sequence continues at coordinate 7,944 of CAXUMS010000205.1, read as the reverse complement.
CGCGAAAATCTTGCCGGACCGATCTTGATGTTCGAGCTGGTTTTGGTCACCCTGATTATCCCCGCATCCATCTACGGCGCGATCAGCGGCGAGCGCGAACGGGCGACATGGGAAGCGCTGATTTTGACCCGGCTCACGCCCGCGCAGATTATCGCGGGCAAAATCTTCTGGCGGTTGTTGCTCTTGGGCGCGCTCGCGGCGATCTTGCTGGTCCCAATGCTGCTTTCCGAGTCGGTTTCGGCGCGCACGATGGGTAGCGACCTCAATTTGGGCGAGTTGTTTATCGGGCAACTTCTCGTTTTGTGCTGGGGCGTGTTCCTGTGCGCATCAGGTTTGTGGGTATCCGCGCTAACCAAACGGAGCGTCACCACCATCGCCATTCTGATCGGCGGGCTGTTGTTTCTGCTGTTGCTCCTGCCGGTTCTGCTTTCGATGTTCGATACGCGCATGGACTATGTCCGAGCCGACCATCCGATGGATTTCATCGGCTCGCTTCTGCTTCATGTCAACCCATTCTACGCCCTCGGCCAACTCGGTCAAAGCGACAACGCCGCGTACCGCAACAACGGCGAAAGCGGCTTCGATCTGTTCTCCGGCGTGTCGGCTATCGTTTTCCCCCTGCTCGCCTACACGCTGGGAACCGCCTTGTTTCTCTTGCTCACGCACCGCGCCCTGAAACGCCTCGAAGAACCGCAGGCGCGCGGATAAAGAGAAGCAAGAAAGTTGATAGCAAGAAGGCAAGAAAATCAGAACCTAACGGTTTACGCAGGGCCTTCTCCTTCTGACTTTCTTGCTATCAACTTTCTTGCTTTCCCCCTATTCCGAAGGAATCTAAATTGCTCGTATTGACTGATTTACGCAAAACGTACGGTCCGCTTGTCGCGGTCGAGGGGACCAACCTGACCCTGAACGCAGGCGACATCTTCGGCTTTATCGGGCCGAACGGGGCGGGGAAAACCACCACGATCAAGATGATCGCGACCCTGATACAGCCGACATCCGGGAGCGTCACGATTGACGGCGTGGATGTCGCCCGACACCCGCGCGAGGTGCGTCCCCTACTCGGCTATATGCCGGACTTTTTCGGCCTGTACGACGACATCAAAGTCTGGGAGTACCTGGACTTTTTCGCCGCGACCTACCGCCCGCCCAAAAACGAGCGGCCCCGCATTATTGACAGCGTTCTCGAACTGACGGATTTGACCGAGAAAAAGGACGCGTATGTGCAGTCGTTGTCGCGCGGTATGCAACAACGGTTGTGCCTTGCCAAGTGCCTGGTTCACGACCCGAAAGTGTTGCTTTTGGATGAACCCGCGTCCGGGCTTGACCCGCGCGCCCGCGTCGAGATCAAATCGCTGATTCTGGAGTTGGGGCGTATGGGCAAAACGATCATCGTGTCGTCGCATATCCTGCCCGAACTGTCCGACTTTTGCAACAAGATCGGCATTATGGAGCGGGGCAAACTCCTCGTCTCCGGCGATGTGGACGGTATTGTGCGGCAACTACAGCCCGCGCGTCAGCTTCGCATCAAAACCATCGGTGAGGCGCAACTGCTCCGGCCCGCGCTCGAAGCGATCCCGCACGTTCTGGGCGCAACGTACGAGGGCGACACGGCCCGTATCGAGTTTACGGGCGATTTGGACGAGCAGGTCGCCCTGCTCCGCGCCCTGGTCACCGGCGCCTACCCGGTCTTGTCGCTCACGGAAACCGGCATGGACCTGGAAGACGTGTTCATGCGCGTCACGACCGGCAAGGTGCAGTAGACGCGCGCGGCGCGAGCGAGATAGCGGGAAAGTTGATAGCAAGAAAGTTGGCGCGGGGATAGCAGGGCGCGAAGTTGATGTACAGCCATGAAAACCTTCACCGCTAAAACGCGCCGACGGCTCCGAAAAGGCGTTTTAGCATTCGCGCTGGTTTGGCTTGCGGCGTCAACGGCGTTGTGGCCCCGGCTTTGGCGGCGTTGCGTCGTGGTACGTTTCGATGCTGAACGCACGGCTTATACGCTTGATGGTGGGCGCGCCTCGTATATCAAGGACGTGCGCGTTTACTGTAACAATTTTGGTTATTTGGTTTGCATTGAGGCGGGCGGCGATGAGGCGCGTTTTTCCTACGTGGTTCCCTATGATAAGAGCCGTTTGTCGTGGACGACAAGCTTGCCTTTAGGAAATTTACATCGGTCAAGCACAGGCGTTAATATCGTCACGACGCCGCTCGTCGCCATCTCAAAAGACGTGACGCCGCATTTGTACGACGTGAATGGCAAGTTTGAAAGCGATAAAGCGCATATTACGGAAGCCTCGTCGTCCGCAATCGCGTTCACCGATGCGAACGGCGCCGAGATCAAGATAACTGTGCGGTAACGTCCTAAGCGGGTAATTAGTTTAGCCTGTAGACGCTAAAAAATGATGAACCAACCCATAACAGCAACGGTAACAAACGCACAAGCGGCGACGGCAAAACAGCGCGGCGGCGCGTGGGATTTCGCGTGCGCGGACCGTGTCGCGGCGACGGTTGCGGGTTGCGCCGTTTGGGGCGTTTTCGCGCTTCTTGCAAGCGGCTGGGGAACGGGCGGGCGTACGTGGACGCTACCCGCGAGCTACGATGGTTGGGCGTACCTGACCGCGTGGGGCAATTGGTGGATGGGGGCGGTCGCCCTCTTAGCGTCCGTGCAAATCGCGTTCGGGTCGCGCTGGCTTCGCCGCGTGGTCGCCTATCATAACCGCCTCGCCTCGGTCGCGCCGCTCGCGTCCGGCGACCCCAAAAATTTGCACACGGTTTGGGTGGGCGGGTTGTCCAGCGCAGGCGAGATGCTGGCGTGGCTTCCCTTGTTCGCGCTTGTGACCGTCATTGGCGCGGCGCCTTACAAACATACGACCGACGCCCCGCCGTGGGTTTATGTCGGTTGGGGCGTTCTTATGGGGCTTTCCGCCCTGTCGCTTATCGTTGGGATGTGTTTATGCGCAGGTGTGGCGTTCCGACAGGTCGGGGCGTGGTGTCGGCATAACGCCGCCCCGCCGCTCGGTGATTACGTTGCGGGTGTCGCGTTTCTGCTTATGCTGTTCGTCCTTGTTTCTTTTTCCGTTTTTTGGACGGCGGGCTTCAACCCGTCGTACCAAACAAACGTGTCCGCAACAAGCGTTCCGACCCGCGCCGCTCCCGCCGTTCCCCACTTCGATAGTTGGGGACAACGGTGTTGAAACCGAATTAGTGATGAGCCAAACAACATTGATAGCGAAAACGCCGAACGGAGCCGCAACCGCGCAACCTTTGTGCGGGCCGTGGCGGTTCGCGCACGCCGACCGGTACGTCGCCGCCGCCACGGGCGTCGCAGTGTGGCCGGCTATCGCGCTGGTCGCGTCCGGCACGATCGGCGGTCAAGAGTGGCATGCGCCCAGGCTCCCATGCATTAGCGCGGACGCCGCGCTCGGGCGCGGCCTTGATGCGCGTTTTTGGGTACACGTCGCCGCTTTTCTCGCCCTTATGTACGCCCTATTCGCAAGCCGCTACACGCGCCTTCGGCCCTTGTCACAAGCCGCGTCGCTACGGCAATTGAGCGGATGGCGTGAGCGCATGTTTAGCGGTTTGAAACAGTCCCGTGTTAGCGGCTTGTCGTGGATGGGCGAGTGGCTCGCGTTCCTGCCGCTCCTCCAAATCATGGGTCCGCCTTTTTTGCCTTTGCCTTTGTTCGCCCTGCCCCTGTTCGCGCAGGGCTTTTGCCTTGTCGTGGGCCTTGTTCTTGGCGTCGGCGTGTTCGTGCGCGCTTTGGGTTCCGCTTTATCTTTGTGCGACAGGCCGCCCGTGGGTGATTGGCTCGCCGCCGTCGCCTTCACGACATGGCAATTCGTTTTGTTTCCCGCTCTACTCAATCTTTGGGGTCGCGGCTTCCAAACCTGACCCGCCCTAACCAACCGGCAACCACGAAAAAATATGGCAGTACAACCCCTACAACCCGCCCCGCCCCGTATCGTCAAGCCGCGCTTTAGCCTGCGCGAGGCTTTTTTGCCCCTTGTTTCCAACCCGGTCGTGATGCGGGACCTGCGCATTCAGTTGCGCGGAACCAAGTCGTACTGGTACCAGGCCGTGTACCTACTTCTGGTCGGACTGCTCGCGGTCGCGGGCTACGCCACCGCTACCTCGGGCTTCGGACGGGGAAATGGCGCGGGCGGCGTGTCCGTGGTGCAGGCGCAAAGTCAACTTCAGCAATTCTACTACTTCATCTTCGCCACGCTCGCCGCGTTGATTTGTTTGATCGCGCCCGCCCTTACCGCCGCCTCTATCACGACGGAGAGGCAACGATTAACGCTCGATCTGCTGATTACCACGCCGCTTTCCGCCGGAGAGTTACTGGTCGGCAAACTCCTATCGTCCATCGCGTTCCTCGCCCTGCTTCTCGTGTTGTCGCTTCCGGCCTCGGCCCTGTGCGTGATTTTGGGCGGCGCGACGCTGGGCGATGTTTTCCGCGTGTACATCTTGTTCGCCCTCGATGGTTTGATACTCGCCGCGATTGGCCTGTACTTTTCGTGCGCGGTTCGGGCAAGCCTGCTCGCGCTCGTGTGGACGTACGTCACCGTGTTTCTGTTCGAGATGGCGACCATGACGATGGGCGCATTTACGAGCGTCGGGGCCGCCTTCATGGGCGGCGACGGCAATGCATTTTCCTGTTTCACATCGCTCAACCCGTTTGTGGCGATGGCGGTGGGCGGGAAATCGTTCGAGGCGTCGCTTCCCGGCTTCGGCCCAACCAAAATCCCCATCTGGCTCGGCGCATCGGTTTTAACCGTTCTCATCGTGCGGCTTCTCGTCACCGCCGCCGCGTTCCGCCTGGGAACGTACGGCGCGTCGGCGGCCCCGTCCCTGCGTCGGCAAATCTTGTTTTTGACCGGCCTGACCGCGTTCGCGATGGCGTACGGTTTGTTCGATAGTACCGGCAGTTTTCCGGGCAGACCGACGTTTGCGGGCGGCTCCGACGGCGCGCTTGCCATGATGGTTCTGCTGATTACTGGTTTTTCGCTCGCCACGTTCTTGTTGCCGTCGCTGTTTGTCCCCGCGGTCGCCGAGGACGCCCCGGTGGGAACCGCGATTGATGGTTGGTACAAGGTGAAGCGCATGTTCCAGCCCGACCACGCCGGGTCGCTCCCATACTTCCACTTATGGCTTCTGGTCCTTGCCGGGTCCGCCCTCGCGGGCGCGCAAATCGCGCGCGGCGGAAGCGGCGGCGTTTCCCTGCTTTCGCGCCCCGATATTTTGCTCGGCACGCTGTTTTACCTGTCGGGCATGGGGACGCTTTTGTGGGCGATCTCGCGGCGCGCGGGAACGCTGGTCAAGGCGGTTTCCGGCGCGCGCGCCCTTGCGTTCGGCTTGTTTCTACTCGTGACCGCGTTCCCCCTGATGATTTTTTCCGTGTCCAACCAGAACTGGGAAGACAGCAGTCTGGTTTACCTATGGCTGTTCCTGCCGCTCGCCCGTGTCGGCAAGGGCGACGCCCTTTTATCGCTTCTAATTCCGGGCATCATCTCGTACGGCCTGTCGGTTATCGTGTTCCCGTTCTGGTCGCGCGTCGTGCCGGGCGGCGCGGTGAAGACAAAAGAGAAGAAAGAAAAAGCGACCGCAAAGGTGCAGTAGCGAGGCGTGAAGCGAAATGGGAATGTCGGACGAACGCGCCGCGTGGGCGCCGCATCGTGCGACAACCGCGCGGCGACAACCGCGCGGCGACAACCACGCGGCGACAACGTGATTTTCAAGGAGATAAATCTCCTCGCTACGTGTCGCTTCGCGCCGGTCGTCCTACGGACGGAATGGACGAAGTTATTAATGGGTTGAGACAACAGCGCAGGGTGGTAAAATTTCCATTCAATCGAACCAAATCAAACACCGTCAATCTATTACTACACACCGTCCGTAGGACGATCGGCGCGAAGCGACACGTAGCGAGGAGATTTATCTCCTTGAAAATCTTGAAAATCACGCAAACGGTTCACTTACCTGTTTCGCTTCTTTGCAACGCGAACACCGTCTTAGCCTAAACTCAGGTTATAATAAAACAAAGGAACCGTCCTCGCCCGTTTGTCGTATTTGCCGCTGTCGCTTTGTCCCTTTTTCTCAGGGTCTTTCAGTCGGGTTTTCTTCTTTGCGTCCTTCGCGTCTTTGCGGGCGCCTTCTCCGGTCCTTCGCCCTCTTGGTAACACTATGGAAAACGAAATCAAACTTGCCCCATTTGCGCGGCGTATCCGGCTTTTGCGCGCCTGGCGTTGCGGGACCATCGGCGGCGTTCTCGGCGCGGGCGTGTCGGTCGCGCTCGCGGTATGCGATATGGCGGGCGCGTTTTTCGTGGAGCCGTGGATGCTCGCGGTCCCGGTCGGCGTGGGCGTTCTGGGCGGCGTGCTGAAGGCCGTCTTCGAGCGCATCACGCCCGCGCAGGTCGCGCGCAGTGTGGACCGCCGGGGCGGGTTGAAAGACCGATTGACCACCGCCTCCGAGGTCGCGGGCGGGCCGGGAACGCTCGCGGGCGCGCAACACGACGACGCCGCCCGCGCAGCCGGTGCGGTTCGACCGTCTGCGCTGTATCCGCTTCGCGCGGGCCGGTGGCACGGCGCGCTCGCGGTTTTGTCGTGTATCGCCGCGTCGGTTTTTATCGCGGGCAACACCGGCTTCTTTAAATCTCCCCAGGGCAAGCGCGACGCCGACGAGATGAAAAAGCAGGGCGAGGAAGTGCAGAGAATCGCCAAGCCCCTGGTCGAGCAGGCCAAAAAAGAAGGCGCGACAACCGACGAGCAGGAACTCGCGCGCCGGTTGGAAAAGTTCGGTCAGGAACTCAAAAAAGCCCGCTTATCCAAGCCGCAGGCCCTCGCCAAAGCCAATGATCTTGCCGAGCAGGCGCAGAAGTTAGATCAACAGCGCGCGACCAAACTCGCGGATTCGGTGAAATCCGCGCAAACCGCGGCGGAAAAACTGGAAAAAATGGCGCAGGCCCAGCAAATGTCGAAAATGGCGCAGAATACGCCGGAAAAGATGACGCTCGCTAAGCATGACGCCAAAGCCGCTGAACTCGCCCAGCAAGCAAAATCTCTGGAAGGGCAGGTAAAAGACCTGCAAGACCAACTGAACGCCGCCAAGAACGCCGAATCAAAGGGAATGAAGAACCCGCTGACCAAAGCGCAACAGGACGCGCTCGAAAAGAAGTTGGCCGAACTGCATAAAAAACTCAAGGAAGTTAAACTGTCGCAGGAAGCCGAGGAGATGCTTCGTAAACTCGCCGCGAACAAGGACTTTCAGGAGGCGCAGGAGCTTTTAGCCAAAATGATGGCGGGCGCGGAAATGCAGAAAATGTCTGACGAGCAGATGCAGCAAATGTCCGAAATGGATGCGCAGGCGCTACAAGCCGAGATGGAAGCCGCCGCCAAGCGCATGGAGGAGCTGGCGAAGAAACTCAACTCGGACGCGGCCCTACAAGCGTTCGCCAAGCAACTTTTGGAGGCCGCCAAAGCCGGGAAACTCGGTATGTGCAACAAGCCGGGCCTGCTCGGCGCATTCGGTCTCCCCCTGCCCGGTGCGGGCGGTCTGTCGTCCATGATGAGCCGCAAGGGAATGGGCGGGCCGTCCAACGACCATTGGGTCGGCGCGCACAACCATATCTACAAGGACGATAAATCGAGCCTTCTCAATGTGCCGCTCGAAGATCGCGTGATCACGTCCCAGATCGGCGACAAGGGTTCACAGTCGTACACGGAGATTGTGGCCCCCGCCGCGCTGGGCAAAAAGTCCGCGATCCCGTACCAGTCGGTCCTGCCCAAATACCAGAAGTCGGCGGAGTCCGCGCTGAAAAAAGACGACATCCCGCCGCAAATGAAAACCCGCGTCCGCAACTACTTCGACTCCCTCCGCCAGTAGGCTTGTGTTGTCGTTTAGTGGGTGCATATCGTTTTGTGGTTGCGGGGAAGCGCTCAA
>CAXUMS010000204.1:0-8251 GCA_964252165.1 uncultured Armatimonadaceae bacterium | reverse complement strand
TCGTCTGGTAAAGCCAGCAACACCTAACACCTAACACCTAACACCTAACACCTAATCTGCCACGCCAAGCGCATAAAGCCACGCGGCGCAGGCGGCGGGCCATTGAAGCGTTTCCGGCGCGCTTTCGTTTCCCAGGCCGTAGCCGTGGCCGCCCTTGTGGTAGATTTGCATTCCCACAGGAACGTTGTTTTGCGCGAGCGCGGCGGCAAAGCGCAAACTGTTGCCGACCGGGACGGCTTCATCGTCCGCGCTGTGAACGAGAAACGTGGGCGGCGTTTGGGGCGTTACCTGCGTGTCCGTGGAAAGAAATGCGACAAGGGCCGGGTCGGGGTTGTCGCCGAGCAGGTTGCGGCGCGACCCGCCGTGCGCCAAAGCGGGGTCGTTCAGCGAGATCACCGGGTAGATAAGAACCGCGAAATCGGGGCGCGCCCCTTCGCGCTCGATCGTATCGGGGGAAGCGGGGTCGCCCGCGCCGCCGTGGACCGTGACCGACGACGCCAAATGCCCGCCTGCGGAGAAGCCCAGCACGCCGACGCGTTTGGGGTCCGCGCGCCACTCGCCCGCGCGTGCGCGAACCATTCGCAGGGCGCGGGAAACGTCGGCGAGCATCGCGGGATGTTGATGTGTCGGCCCTAACCGATAGCGCAAAACCGCGCCCGCAACGCCGAGCGATTGAAGCCAGCGCGCGACGGGTTCGCCCTCGTGGTCCGCGAGCATACCGTAGCCGCCGCCCGGACAGATAACCACGGCGGGACCGGGCGCGACGTCCGGCGGCGCGGGATACACCGTTATCGTCGGAACGGTCGGCGGCGCGCCGTTTGCGACCACGGGCGCATGGGGAACGTGTCCTGCGGGCCAAAGCGGGAGGGGCGGCAAAGGGTCGGGCAAGGGGGTTCTGGCGTTCATGGCGTTATTGTAGCATTGGAGCGCGCTTTCGCTTTGACGTTTTTGTTAATTGTTTTGTAACATAGCAAATCGTCCGAGGGGCTAAAGCCCGCTCGCTATCAGGCGCGAAGCGCGCCGTAATCCCGCTGAAGCGGGAAGATGATGCATATCGTATTGTAGGTTCGTAAGGCGTGGCATTGTTCGCGACGGAGCGGCAATGCTAACCGTAGCCCATTTTAACAATACGAGCCGTTTGTTTACTTCCCGCTTCAGCGGGATTACGGCGCGCTTCGCGCCTGGTAGGGAGCGGGCTTTAGCCACTCGGACGACAAACCTTTCATAAACAAAGCTTCCCGAGATATGGCTCTTTGGTGAACGTACGTCACGTTAAACGCGCCTTCTGCGAACAACGCCCCAAAACGCCAAGACGCCGGTCCCTAAAATTCCGACCGGAAAACAAAACTTTTGGGAACGCCGATACCCGGTTTGGGTTTTTGCAAACAGGCGCGCTGGTTAAACAATGGCTCGCCTCCCATTTCAAATCGGAAACGAGTTTTTATCATTATGTCCCAAGTTCTTCTTGTCAACGCCTCCGCGCGCGGCGAAGCGTCCCATTCCCGGCTAATCGCGGGCGAGTTTGTCCAGGCGTGGCAGGCCGCGCACGCGGGCGATACAGTTGTCGAACGTGACCTCGGGCATCAGACGATCCCGTTCGTGTCCGAGCCGTTTATCGGCGCGATGTACACGCCCGACGAAAACCGAACGCCGGAACAGCGCGAACTGCTCGCCCTGTCCGACACGTTGGTGGATGAACTGTTCGCCGCCGACGTTTTCGTTTTCGGCGTTCCCATGTACAACTTCAGCGTACCGGGCGTTTTCAAGGCGTGGGTGGATCAAATCGCGCGCTTCGGACGCACGTTCACGTATGGCCCGAACGGCCCGGTTGGCTTGCTCGAAAACAAGCGCGCGTTCGTGGTGACGGCGCGCGGCGGCGGCGGCTACGGCCCGGGCGGGGCGCGCGAGGCGGCGAACTTCGAGGACGGCTATATCAAAACCGTGTTCGGATTTTTGGGCGTCACGGACATCACGTTTATCCACTTGGAAAACATGAACGCCGCCGATGATGTCAAAACGCCGTCGCTCGTTGCGGCCCGCGCGCAAATCGCCGAGCTGGTCGCGGCGTAAGACAAGGTCACCTTCCGCATGGCAAATGATAACAAGGTCGCCCTCATAACGGGCGCGAACAAAGGACTGGGTCTCGAAATCGCCCGGCAACTGGGCAAGCAAGGCGTCACCGTCGTTATCGGCGCGCGCGACAAAGCCAAAGGCGACGAGGCCGTGCGCGCGCTTGAAGCCGACGGCGTATCCGCCCATGCGGTCACGCTCGATGTGACAAGCGCAACCGATGTTGCGGCCTTACCCGCATTCTTCACCGACAACTTCGGGCGGCTAGACATTCTGGTCAACAATGCGGGCGTCAACTACGACGGCGAAGGCCCGGTAACGGCGGATGTGTTGCGCAAAACGTACGAGGCTAATGTGTTTGGCCCGTACGCTCTGATGCAAACGCTTTTGCCGCTCCTGACCGCAAGTCCTGCGGGGCGGATCGTCAACCATTCGTCCATCTTAGGCTCCCTTGCGACTATCGCATCCGGCCAGGGCGGCGATTGGGGGACTGCGGGCTATGCGTCGTCAAAGGCCGCGCTGAACATGCTGACGGTGGTTATGGCGCAACAGTTGAAGAACACGAACGTCAAGGTCAACGCCGCGCATCCCGGCTGGGTCAAAACCGACCTGGGCGGCGATGCGGCTCCGCTTGCGGTCGAGGAAGGCGCGCAAACCGCCGTCTGGCTCGCCACCCTGCCTGACGACGGCCCAACCGGCGGTTACTTCCACAACCGTGAAACGCTCCCCTGGTAGCGTTTCGTTTCGGTTTCTGCAAACGAAAAGGCGCGCCCAACCGGGCGCGCCTTTTCATTTGTTATGTGACTTTGTGAACGCGGGTTGAAACCCACGTCTGTGGGCGCTTCGCACCGTGCGTCCTCACGGACGCGACACGAACAGAACGAAGGTAATGCGCGTCGCCGATAGCGCGTTATTCTTGCGTCCGCGAGGACGCCCGGCGCGAAGCGCCCACAGACGTGGGTTTCAACCCGCGTTCACAAAGTCTAATGTATTCTAAACGTGATCTTATTGGACATTGCGAGAAATAAAGCCTGCCGGGTGGTTTACGCATTAAATTATCCGGGCAAGAACAAACCATCACAACACGGCAATATTTGTCGCCGCCGTCGCCGACGCCCCGCGCGCCGGAGCGGTCAACCCAAGCCGTCACAAGGAAACATTTATGTCGGAAGAAACAAACGCAACGCCGTCCTCGGTTGGCTCCGAGATTAAAGCCGAAATCACAGGCGAGGCCGTGTCGCTGGTCGGACACGGCAAGCGGCTTGTGGAAACTCTCGCCGAGCGCGGCGTCACCCAGGTTAAAGATCAAGTCGTGGGTCGCAAGGATACGTTTGCGGTCGGGCTACTCGATATTTCTCAGGCGTTGCTTTTGACCGGAAACCAACTGCGCGACCGGGGGCAAACCGATATTGCCGGTTACGCGTCCGATATCGCCGAGAAGTTGGGGCAAGCGTCCGGCACGTTGCGACAAAAAGACCTCGATGATCTTTTGGCCGACGCGCAGGCGTTGACATTATCGCGGCCTGTGCTGGTGTTTATCAGCATCGCCACACTTGGCTTTGCGGCGGCGCGTCTTGCCAAAAGTTCCGCGCGCAACGGCGCGATGAAGATTTAATCAACCATACAGGGAAAACCCGATATGCCAAGAAAGCGACGAGACCCACGCTCCACGATGACCGGCGCAAGCGTTGAGAACAATAGCGCGGCGGAAGCGGATGGCGAACTACAGGAATCAAACGACATGAGCAATACATACAGCGATAATAGCGCGGACGATTTGAATAAAACAATGGAGATGAGCGTGTCGGACCTGAATGCCACCACCCCTCCCTCCGACGCCGCTCCGTTTGGCGGCGTGGTCGCGTCCCCGTTCGATGCGACGCAAGAAATCAGCGCTTCGACCTTCGGCGTAACCGAAACCGCGGGCGCATCGGATGAGACGATTTTCGGCTCCGGCGAAAGCGCGTCAAGTTTTGACGACGCGGAAACGGTTTCCGGGTCTTATCTGGAAGAAGACGGCGAGTTTGGAACCACCGGCGTTGACGATTTCGCCGCTGACAGCGTAGACGATATCGAAGATGTGGTCCTGATCATCGAGGAGATCGAAGTTCCCGTCCCGGTTCCGTATCCTGTCCCGGTGCGCGCGGAGTCCAAAACCCTCGCGCGGGTGGTCGGTGAGATCGGCGGCGGCGCGCTGAACATCGTGAAAGAAAACCCGGTTCCCGCCGCGCTGACCACGCTCGGCTTGTTCTCGCTGGTTCGCGGCGTTCGCGGCGGTCACAAGACGGTTGTCACCGATGTTCCCTACACGGGCTATAACGGCGGCTCTTCGTATTCCGCGCCCGCGAAGCCGTCGCGCCCCGCGCCGACCACGCTCGTGGGCGGCGTCACCAATGCCGCATCCGATGCGGCGACCGCGCTTGTGGATATTGCCAAAGCGAACCCGGTTCCGGCGACCGCCGCTGTTCTTAGCCTGTTCTGGCTGGTGCAAAGCCAGCGCAAAGGCGGCGACGGCTTAGACAAGGTGGCTTTTGCGGCGGGCAAGGTCGCCGATGCCGCAAGCGCGGTGGGCGACAAGGTCGAGGCGCTGGCCGATGCGGCGAAAACCCGTGCGGGCGAGTTGATCGATCACACCAAAGACGCGGCAAGCGGCGTCGCCGATGCGGTCACGGACAAGGTGAGCGGCGTCGCTGACACCGTGGGGGATAAGGCGACCGATGCGGCGCAAACGGTGAGCGGCGGGGTGAGCGGCGTGGCGCAAACTATAACCGGTAGCGTTTCCGGCGCGGCGCACACGGTTGCGGACAAGGCGACCGACGCCGCTAAAGCCGTGGCGGAAAAAGCCACCGGCGCGGCGCAAACCGTGACGCAGACCGCGTCTACGGCGGCGCAAACCGTGGTAGGAACCACCACGGAAACCGCAGGAACGGTTGCGCGGCTTTTGGGCGATAATCCCATCGCACTCGCCCTGACCGCGCTCGCCGTTGGCGTTGGCTTAGGCTTTTTGCTCCCCGAAACCGAGGTAGAGAACAACCTGATGGGCGAAACAGCGGACCGTATCTCGGACACGATCGCCGAAAAAGCGCGCCAGGCCACGCGTGACATGACCGGAAAAATCGAAGAAGCCGCCAGCGGCTTTTCGGATCAGGTGCTATCCAACGGCAACAACGGCTAACGCCGTCCCCTTAGAACCGGCGGTCAAAAACGTCCGCGCCAGAAGCGCACACAGCGCCGCCGGTCTTCCCTGAAACTGATCGGCCTGGTTCGTTTCGCTTTAACGAAACGAACCAGGCCGATTTGCTTTACACCGTTAAACTAACGCGGGTGGAATGAGGTTATTGTTTGTTATTTGTCGGTGTTGAACGCGGGCTAAAACCCACGTCTGTGGGCGCTTCGCGCCGGGCGTCCTCGCGGACGCAAGAATAACGCGCTATCGGCGACGTACGTTACCTGCGTGCTGTCGTTCGGTTTATCTCGCGTCCGCGAGGACGCCCGGCGCGAAGCGCCCACAGACGTGGGTTTTAACCCGCGTTCAACTCGATGTTGGAGAGCCAGCCCTGCGCGAGCGCATGCCGGACCAGATCGACGCGGCTATTGAGGCCCAGCTTCTCCATCGAGCGCGCTTTGTACGTTTCCACGGTTTTAACCGACACGGACAGTTTTACGCCGATGTCCTTGTTGGTGAAGCCCTGCGCGATCAGGCGCAACACCTCGTTTTCCCGGTCGGACAAGGGCGCGCCCCCGATCTCGCCGCGCAGGGACGAAGCTCCGTTCGCGCCGCCGCCGGACGCGCGGTTGCGGACAAAGCCTTCCACCACGGTCGCCGAAAGCGCGGGGTCCAAATACGTTCCGCCGTTCGCCACCACCCGGATGGCGTTGATGAGCGTGTCGGCGGCGCTTCGTTTCAGCACGTAGCCGGACGCCCCCGCTTCCAGAAGGCTCCGCAGGTACGAGCGATCCTCATGCATGGACAACGCTAAAATCTGCGTCCGGGGCCAATTCCGCTTGATATGAAGCGTGGCCTCCGCGCCGTTCCAAACCGGCATGGAAACATCCATCACCGCCACATCCACCGGACCGCCTCCGTTCGCCGCGCCTTCCGGCGATTGGTTCAGGTCGCGAATACGCTCCCAAGCCGCCCGTCCGTCGTCGGCCTCGCCTACAACCTGCATCTGAGACTGGGCGTTGATCAGCGTTTTCAAACCCTCGCGCACAATCGCATGATCCTCCGCCAGAAAAATGCGAAGCGTCGGCGTCGGCGTCGGCGTCGGGGCGATGGGGTAGGCGTCCTCCGTAGGAGACGCGGCAGTGGGAAGAGGAGCGGCAGTTATCATGGGGCTTGGCTCTTACTCCGCCAATCGGCGGTTTATCGGGTAATTGTTAATCGAATTTGGAAGCTCATTCTGAGGCGCGCGGTTGTCTTGTGTCATACCCGGCGCTAACCGTAAATTATCCGATTTTATTGCGTCACAACTTGACCGCCTGTCGAAACGGTAAGGCGCACGTACAGCGTGGTTCCCTGATCGGGCGAGGATTCTATATCGAGGGTTCCGCCAACCAGCGCGACGCGCTCGCGCATCCCTAAAAGGCCCAGATGGGGATGGTCGGATTTCGTCGCGGAACCCGTTGTTTTCACGGCGGTAGCGGCGTCGGACTTTTTCTTTCCCGCCGCGCCGCCGCCGTCCGTTCTCGTCATTTCCCCCATATCGAAGCCCTTACCGTTGTCCTCCACGATCAAAAGAACGTGATCGGACGTGCGACTGAGCAAAACGCTGACACGGTTCGCCTTGGCGTACTTGGCGACTGCGAGCGCAACCCGGCGTTCGTCCTCGACCCGCTTGCGCGCGGCGATCTCGGCTTCCAAACGCTGGTTGGCATGGGCCAGATCCGCCGTGCGCTCCCGGACAGTCGCTTCGAGACCTTCGTGGGCCGCGACGAGCGCGAGAAGCGCTTGCTCGGCATCTTTGCGCGCCGTGATGTCTCGAAAAGGGGCGGACAAACCGGACGCGCTCGGGTAAACGTTCACCTCGATCCAGATTTTTCGCTCCGGCAGATACGTTTCAAAGTTGACCGGCTTTTGCTCGCGGAACGCCCGCTCGTGTTCGCGATAAGCCAGCGTGTCTTTGCCGTCCGGGTTTGTGACCAGATAACCTTCCGAGGCCAAATCGAACACGTGCGCGTAACGCTGTCGCTCGGCCTCGGTTTCAGCGCGGACGCGGGCGAGCGCGTCCTGTTGCTGGCCCATAGGCTCGCCCGCGACCAGCAACTCTTCGAGCGATGCGCGCAGTTCGGCGAGGGCTTGTCCGCTCGCGGCGTCGCCTGCAAGCGTTTCAGCCTGCCGTTCCATCTGGGCGACCCGCTCGCTCATCCGCCCTATACTTGCGCCAACCCACGCTTTTTTCAAAATAGCCTCTGATGCCGCGGTTGATTCGCCCTGGCTTGACGGCGAGTCGCTGGGAACACAAGGAACGATTGCGCGTACGTACCAGGTTGCAACAAGGACGTGGGTCTTTTACCCCGCGTTGTTCCTGTTACTCGCTTCGGTTTTTATTCGTGTTATTCGCTTGGCTCGGGCGGGGAAAACGGGCGGGGCGTCGCGTAACGGGTACGCCCCGGCTTGCCCCAAAGCGGCGGCGGTGGTGAGCGGGTTGTGCGCGAAAACGGCTTCCTCGACCGGCGCGCCGCGCGCGATATGCTCATCGGCGATGCGCTCGCACCGCTCGGGCGTCAGATCGTGGTACCACGTTCCTTCCGGGTACACGACCGCGAGCGGTCCGTTCCGGCACACTTGAAGGCGCTCCACCGGCGTACAGTACGCGCGCGGCCCGCCCCGTTTCTCGATTTCCCTCAGCCACTTCCGAAGCGCGCACAGGGCCGTTTCGCCGCTGTCGCCTTTGCAACAACCATCATGCGCGCAAAACAAGATATGGCGCGCGTAGCCGCCCCCGGGCGCATCGCTCCCGATCCCGCGACTTTGCGCTTTTCCCTTTAATTTCTTGATGTCGGTCATAGGGCGTGTCGTGTCATAAAACCAGCAACCAGCGCTCTAACCGCGGAAAAGCGTCGCGTAAACAACGCTTAACCGCGTCGCTCATTTAACCGTGTCGCTCATTTAACCGTGTCGCTCACGCATTGTTTCCGTAGTTTTCCGTCAGGTTGCTTCTTTGCTCTTTTTTATTTT
>CAXUMS010000203.1:3393-8291 GCA_964252165.1 uncultured Armatimonadaceae bacterium | reverse complement strand
AGTGGCTCACTTCTAAACGGCGGAATATGGCTCAGTTGCTAAAGGCGCGTGACACAAAGGGAATCTGCGGCGAGGGTTGACGATAGGGGGACGGAAAACAAAGAAGACGAGATAGTGCGCGCTCGCATGGAGGAGCGTGTAAAAGAACAAGAAAAGCTCGCTCGTAGAGGTTATATCAACATGATCACTGATGCCATGTCACAAATCGCGGGTTTGGCAGGGCCGTAGAGGCTTGGTTGACATGATAACTGATGCCATATCACAAGCCGCGCGTTTGGAAATATGACAGCACCCATACCTTGCTTGCCTTCAAAACCTCGATATTGAAGGCAAGCAGGGGTTCGTTACACAATTTGAAGGGCGTAAAATGTCAAAGATGTTCAATTGGAAAACCATAACAGTAGTATCTTCGATATTATTTGTAGTATCGGCGATCACGTTATATCTCAGTAAGACCAACTATGGGAGGTATATAGTATACAGGGTAAACAGCAATCCTTTTAACTATACAGGTGATATAGATTATGAAAACACATTAAGGAAACGCATACGAGATAATCCACGAGACTTACATAGCTTGCAGTCTTTGTCTCGATATTTGAAGAGCGACGGTAGGTTTCGTGAAGCGGAGGTTGTTTGCCGAGACATCGTTGAAAAATATCCAAACGCGCTCAATGCCCAAGACCGATTGGCAGAGGTATGTTTGTTGCAGGGTAAACGGGAAGAAGCGGAACACGCTTGGAACGGTGTTGTATCAAAAACGAACGGTTTGAACACCGATTATGCACGTTCTTGGCGTAAAAATGCTCTTATTGAACTTGAAAAATTACGTACATCTGAATCAAGCCCTAAATGAGTTTTGGGCTTGATTCGCGAGCGATAAGGAAAGTAAGTATTGGGAGGGAAGACGTTTTTATTTCACCAGCTACTTTCAACCAAAGAGCCGACTTGGCGTTGGCGTTCAAAGATGGGGACAAATCCATGCTTGGCAATTTGTTCTACAAGATTGAGCTGACAGGTTTCGACATAATTGAGTAGCGGCGTGTAACGGGTCCGGCAGAGCGACGCGGGCGGGCTGAACAGTGCCGTGTACCGGGACGACGCCATTGACAGCCCCATGATAGCGGACAGTTCCGCAACCTATGTCTGGGGGCCAAACGGCATCGTCAGCGAACTGCGGAACGGCGTGGTCAACTACTACCACGGCGACGCGCTCGGCACAACGCGGGCGATGACCACGCAAGCGGGCGCGCAGGTCGCCGCGCTCGAAACCGATGCGTTCGGCAATAGGTGGACGGGCGGCGCAACCTCACGCTTCGGGTACGCGGGAGCGTGGGGCTACCAAACCGACGCGGACAGCGGCCTGATGCTACTCGGTCACCGCTACTACGACGCTTCTGTGGGACGCTTTATCTCCCGCGACCCCGCTATGGCTGGCTACAACTGGTACGCTTACGCCGACAACGACCCGGTGAACAACGCTGACCCGGAGGGGTTGGAAATATTCATCATAGGAGGCACAAAAGGAGATCAGGCAAAGGTTCGTGATGCACTTAAACTGATAGGCACAACTCAGCGTGGTAAAGAGTTGATAGATATGGTGGATGGTGTTAATGATACTGATCTTCGCATCATTATCAAACCCAACACCCACAACTCTTATGGTTATAAAAGGTCGGATGGTAGTGGCACTATCTATTTGGAGCCTGACCCCAGTTCCACAGGAAGAATGGAATTTTTCGACAGCAAGGGCAAGCCGTACTGGGACTATATGCCGTTGTGGCGATGGATAGGGCATGAAATGGGGCATGCAGTTGCTGGTGCGCCTGGGGGCAACGTCATAGATGAAAACCGCAACATTCGCGACAACGAGGCTCCAATAGCAAAAGGCCTCGGTGCGCCACGACGCGGTAGTTGGGATCGTGTCAGGTTTTGATAGAAGCGTATCGTGCGCTCCTTATAACAAAGTCTACAACAAAATAAGTTATCGTTTTGAGTGCGTTGGCGAATTCGTTTACTCCAACTTTCCGAATGGAGCAGAGAACCCTTTGGCCTTTAAGTGAGAGTGGTAAAGGCCACTTTAACAATAATGCGAAGCCGACGACGCAACTCAAAACGATAACCAAAGTATGCCAACGAAACTTTCTCACATAGATGATACTGTTTGACAAATGAATAATCAGCACAGATAAATTTCAGAAGCAGTAATGAAGTGGTGGCAATGCTTTTTCCAGATATGCGAACCGGGTTTTTTAAATATGAAGAAAACGAAGATTGAATTTTATTACATCCCTTTCAATGCAACCACGGGTTTGCCTATGCGAATTAGCACACTCAAGCGCAAACCTTATTTGAATCATCTCTCTTTAAATGAAGATGATTTCCGCCTCACCAAGAATGCATTGACTAACTCTATAGGAACCGCTAAATTCGACGAAAGTTTTTTAAGACTTATTGCTATCATAGAAAACCTTGGAGTGTTCTATGTAGATTCTGATGGGCGTGTGAGGCACAATGGCAAAAGCTACTACATTTCCCCCGGATCATTTTTATGGCTATTCATTTTTCTAAGCAGACATACAGAATATAAGGTATGAATTTTACAGCGTGTCACCATACATCGCTCTAGCGACATCACCTTAGTGCGCGTCGCCCCCGCCGCCCGCGCCCGGCTTGCCCCGCTTCAGGAGGAACACGGCGGGGACCGCGACCACGAACGCAATCGTGATCAGCACGAACGCGTTGTTGAACGCGATTGTGGACGCCTGCGTTTGCACGGTCCCGTTCAATATCCCCAGCGTCGCCTGACGCGCGGCGGACAGGGAATAGCCTTTCGTCACCAGTTGCGCCGCCAGCGCGTTCTGACGCTCGATCAAGGCCGGATTGCCGGAATAAAAGTTCTCGGCCAGATGGTCCCGGTGAAACCGCGTCATGTTGCTGATATACGTGGACAAAATCGCGATACCGAACGAGCCGCCCAGTTGCCGCGTCAGGTTGATTAGCCCGCTCGCCTGCTGAATTTCCGGCCCCTTCAGCGTGGAAAACGCCACCAGGTTGATCGGCACGAACAAAAAGCCCAGCCCCAGGCCGCGTATCAGCAACCCGTTTTGCGTGTCCGGGATACCGCTTTGCGTCGTCAAACGGCTCAGCATCCAGTTCCCCGCGATAAACAACCCCATCCCCAACCAGATCAAAAAGCGCGGGTCCACCTTCGAGTTTTTCCCGTTGAGCAACCGCCCGCACACCACCACCCCGAAGCCAGTCGCCAGCCCGCCCGGCAAAAGCACCAAGCCAGTTTCGGTCGGCGTGAAGTGCAAAATATTCTGCGCGAAAACCGGGAAGATAAAGATGCCGCCGTACAACCCGAACCCGAGCGCAAGGAACAACAAGAGCGATGACCCCAAACTCGGGTTCTTCACCACCCGGAAATTCACCACCGGCGCCTTGTTGCGCGGGTGCAACTCCCAGATAAACATCGAGATCAAACACACCGCCGCGAGAATAGACAACCGCAATATCGTCGCGTCCTCGAACCAGTCGTCCTGATTCCCCTCCTCCAGCACGTATTGGAGCGACGCCAAGCCGACGGCGAGTAACCCGATCCCGGCCCAATCCACCCCACGCGACGCCACCTTATAGTTCGCGTCCTGCAAAAACGAATACACCAGCGCGAGCGACAATATCCCCAGCGGCACATTGATCCAAAAACACCACGACCACGAATAGTTGTCCGTGATGTACCCGCCCAGCGTCGGCCCCAGTGTTGGCGCGACCACAATCCCCAGCACAAACGCCGCCTGCACAATCCCCTGCTGTTCCGGCGGGAAAATCTCCCGCAATGTCGCTTGGGCGGTGGACAGCAGGGCCGCCCCGCCCGCCCCCTGCAAAATCCGCCAGAAGATAATCTCCCCCAGCGTCCCCGATGTCCCGCAGAAAAACGACGCCACCACAAACAACACAATTGAGAAGATCAAGTACTTCCGGCGCCCGAACCGTTGCGCCAAAAACGCCGTCATCGGCAAAACCACCACGTTCGACAAAATGTACCCGGTCGAAACCCAACCGATCTCCGTGGTTGTCGCCCCCAGGTTGCCCGCCATCTGCGGCAGGGCCACATTTATGATGGTGGTGTCGAGAACTTCCATGATTGAGGCGAGCAGAAGTCCGACCAAGATAATCCAGCGATACGGGCTGATTTCTCCGGCTGAGGATTGCGGCGGGGCGGCGGGTTTCGATGCCGCCGTGGTTCCGCCTTGTTTTAGGGCTTGTGTCGCCATAGGGTTCCTTGCGTACGGCGAGCCACGATGAAAGTGTACAACCGTTGCGCCGTTACTAAATACATTTGTTTCGCTTGTTCGGCTGAACGGAGAAGCGACGCTTTATTGACCGCCGCCCGCTCCCGCCCCGCCGGTTCCACCGGTTCCGCCCGCTCCCGCGCCGACACCGCCACCGGTTCCGCCGCCGGATGTTCCGAGGCCGCCGGTTGCGCCCGCGCCTGCTCCAACGCCGGTTCCTGCGCCCAGGCCGCCCCCCGGTTGACCGGTAGCTTGGCCGGGCTGACCGGATTGCCCCGGCGTCGCGCCGCCGATACCCGCGCCGGGTGTGGCGGGGCCGGGAGCCGCATTTTGACTTGCGGCTCGGTCCGCGAAACCGCGGTCCGGCCCGCTTCCGTTGTTCAGGGAACTGCCGCTCGCGCCGCCGCTTGCGGGTTCTTGTCCCACGTCGTTGATGCTACCTGCGCCGTTTACGCCGTCTGCGGTTTCCGCGTTCGGTTGCGCTGGTTGCGCGCCGCCGACAGGTTGTTGCGCGCCGGCGTTCGCGCTTCCGCTTGCGCCCGAGGACGCCGAAGCGTCCGGCGAACCTGCCGCCCCGCCGCCTGCGCCATTCAATGCGCCGCC
>CAXUMS010000203.1:0-3383 GCA_964252165.1 uncultured Armatimonadaceae bacterium | reverse complement strand
CAGGAAGCGGATGCGGCGGGTAGCGCCGTCGCCGCCTTGTTGCGCGCCGCCGCCCGAACCACTCGCAGACGACTCCGACGAGCCGTTACCGCTTGGGTTGCCGCCATCCAAACGTGCGGGAACCAAATCAGCGCGATCCCGCTTTTCTGAAATATCAATTGTTGCGGTAACGCTCATACCCTGGCGCAAACGCAGGATGTCCTCGCGCTTGGCTTTGCCTTTTTCGTCGCTCGCGACAAACACGATCCGAACCGGGACGCGCTGAACGACTTTGGTAAAGTTGCCGGTGGCGTTGTCGGGCGGCAGAAGCGACGTAGAAGCGCCGGTGGCTTCGTTGATGGACTGTACACGGCCCTCGAACGTGATGCCGGAGAAAGCGTCCACTTCGATTTCTACCGGTTGACCAATTCGCACATCGGTCAATTGCGTTTCCTTAAAGTTCGCCGTGATATACACAAAGTCGCCTTGCGTGATGGTGGCGATAGTCTGACCGGCGGAAAGCGATGCGCCGACATTTGCGCCCTTGCGAACCACGTTACCGTCGGCGGGGGCATAGATGTACGTATCGCCAACCGATTTTTCGGCGTTGGTGAGAGCCGCCCGCGCCTGCTGGGCCTGCGCTTCTACAGTCGCGATTTGTTGCTGGCGGAGCGTGGTTTGCGAGCGTCCGGCGAGCGCGGTTTCAAGTTCGGCCTGGGTTTGCGGGTCGGCCCCGCTGGTTGCGGCAAGGTTGCTCGCCTGGACGTTTACCTGACCGGCGTTCGCCTGGGCGACCGTGATCCCGGCCTGCGCGACCGCAACCTGCTCATCGGACGCTTCCGCCGCCCGGCGCGCGGCCTGCACCTGCGCGCGGTTCTGGGACAGCGTTTCACGGGCCTGCGCGACCTGCGACTGGGCCTGCGCGACCTGATCGTTCAGCGATGCGAGCGTGGATTGTGCGGCCTCGTACTGGGCGTTGACGGCATCGAATTGCTGGGGCGTGACCGCCTCCTGCGCGAGCAAACGCTCGTACCGGGCGCGGTCTTTCGATGTTTTATCCACATCCGCCCGCGCCGAACGAATCCGGGACGCGAGCGCATCGGCCCCGCGCTGGGCGGTCGTAATCGCCTGGGTAGCCTGGCGCGCCCCGGCTTCGGCGGTGCGAACCTGCGCCCGTACCTGCGCGGCCTGCGCGCGGGCCGCATCGGCCTGACGACGCGCTTGCTGGATCTGCCCCGCCGACGTGCGCGAGGCGAGTTGCAACTGCGCCCCGGCCCCGCGCGTTCGCGCTTGCTGAACCGCGACAGCGGCCTGCGCACGGCGAATTGCGGCTTCGGTGGCCAGCCGCTGATACGCAAGACTTGTACGCGCCTGCGGCAGTTGCGACAGCGCGGCCTGATAGGCGGCGCGCGCTTGACGCAGACTCGCTTCTTGCCCCGACGATTCCAAACGCGCGATGAGTTGCCCGCGTCGCACACGGTCGCCTTCTTCAATCGTGAGAGTTCGGAGCGTCCCGTTAATCGTTGGCGCAATATTGACCAGGTTGCCGGTGACAAAAGCGTCATCGGTCGAAACATGGGTTTGACCGAACCGGTAGGCGCGCAATCCGAACGTTCCTCCAATGAGCAGAAGAACGGCGGCGATAAGCGCGAGGCCGAGTTTCTTGCCCGATGTCATTCCGCCGCCCCCAACCGGCTTGTCGCCCGGACCTGCGCCCGGTCCGTTCTCCGGTTTTGGCTCGGGGGCGGCGGGGGCCTCCGGCTCGTTGTTTTCGTCCGGCGCGGATACTTGTTGCGTAGCGCCGTTTTTTCCGTCGCCGCTTGGCGCGCCATGATTTCCGTTACCGCCGTTGTTACCGTTGGTAGACGAACCGTTGGTAGACGAGCGGTAGCCTCGGGCATTGCCGCCTACCGCCGCCGCGTTATCCGTTGTTTTAGTATCTTCCGCCATAGTTATCGCCTGCTCGCTTTTCGTCGTCCAAACATTCTAAGAACAAATAATAAAGAAACGTTATCAAGGGCCGACACGCGGAGCGCCCACGGCGTTCTCGAACTGGGCGCGGGCCACAAGGTAGTTGTACACGGCGTCCACCTGCGCGGACTCCGCCCGGGTGAGGGCGGTTTGCGCGTCCGTAACCTCCAAGAACAAGCCGACCTGCCCCTCGTAACGCACCTGGGCCAGTTGCCGCGCCGCAATCGCCTGCGTCAGCGCGGCGTTTGCGGATGCAATCTGCCGGGAGGCCGTGAGCAAGTTCAGGTACGCGGTTCGCACGGACAACGCGACATCGGAGCGCGCCGATTCCGCAACCGTGCGCGCGTTTTCGGTTTGCAACCGGGCCTCGTCCACGCGCGCCCGGGTTGCGCCGCCGTCGTAAAGCGGGAACGTGATCGCCGCCGTCAGCGATGCGACCCGGTCACGCGGGTTTTGAAACGATGTGGTCGGAAAGTAGTTCCCCGCCGCCGACAGCGCGAATGTGGGTAAAAGCGCGCCCCGCGCAATCGTCACGCCGACCTCGTTGGCGCGAACCAGCGTTTCATACTGCAAAATCTCGGGACGCACCCGCTGGGCGGCGGCGATACTCGCGGAAAGATCAATCGCGGTGTCGGCGGGGGGAGGCGTAAACGGCGCAAATGTCGTTGTCGCGGGCGAGGAGCCGACCGGCGCGCGGGCGTCCGGGGCCACCAGATCGGTTCCCACCGTCACGCCCTGCACATCAGTCAGCACGGCGGGGGCATCGAGCGGACGCCCCACCAGATCGTTGAAGTTCGTGCGCGCCACATTGCGGGCGTTTGCCGACCGCGTCACTTCCTGCTCCGCCGTCGCCACATTGGTCTGGGCGCGCAAGAAATCTATCTTCTGGCCCACGCCGTTCTCGTAGAGTTTGCGCGCGACATCGGCCTGGGCGAGGGCGGAGCGCAAAGACGCCTCTGCGACCTGCTCTTGATGCTCGGCGCGAAGCAGGTCAAAATACGTCGTCTGCGCCTGCAAGATGCGGTTGTTTCGCAGTTGGTCCACGACAAATCGGTTTGAGAACGCCTGCAAGCGCGCCTGCGAGGTCGCCGCGCGAATCTGCCCGAAGAAGTCCAGGCGCTGGGTAATCGCAAGCGCGAGCGATTCCTGGTGTTCGGGAAGCGTGGTGACAGGTGGCGATTCAGGGCTGATCTGTATCTTCGTCGCCGCATCGTAGCGGGTCGCGCGAGCGTCGGCGGAAATTCCCAGACGCCCCTGCGCCGCGACCGCGTCCGCGCGCACCACCTGGAGATCGTCGCCGCATGGCTGGCCCGCGACCACGACGCCGGTCGTCGCGCACGCCCGCTCGGCCCCATCGCCCTGGGCGAGGACTACCTCGACGCGGTCGACGCCCAGCGCGGCCGCGTGTCGCCCGCCGCCCTGGCCGCGGTCGC
>CAXUMS010000202.1:0-8340 GCA_964252165.1 uncultured Armatimonadaceae bacterium | reverse complement strand
CTTTGGACCGACAAGCGCAGGACGGCAAGATCGCAGGCGCGGTGGCAAGCGAGTTACGGAGCGCGGGCGTGTCGTTCGCCGACGACGGGGAAGAAAACCCTGATTTCGACCCATGCTCAACTTGCCCGGATTGCGTTGCCCCTTGTGTTCCTGACACCATGTGGAAGTGTGTGCCATGCCCTTGCGCTTGGGCAAAAAACTGTAAAAAGAAGCGATTTAACTGCGATAGCGGGCCTGGTTGCGATTCTTGTTGCGAAAAGAAGGAGGCGATTTGTATTGCAGGTTGCACTAAAGGTGACACGAATTGTATAAAACAGTGTGGGCAGGAGAAACAAAATTGCAGTGATTTCTGCTGAGTTGTTTCGTCTCAACAAATCACCATTTCTCAATCCCTTCAAAAGTGTTTGCGAACGAACACTTTTGAAGGGAACCGATTTCAGGAGCCATATAGGTGAGGCATTTTATCATCATTGCTATGCTACCAATCTTGCTTTTTCTTGTCGGTTGTGAGCAAAAAAAAAGCAGGGTAGCAGTTAGTTCGACACTCGAAGACCAGATAGCCTCCGAGAAATGGAAGGGCGCACAAGCTTTTGTGAAAGGAGACTATGCAACAAATACACTCCACAGTCGTCGCGCGCTCGCACTCGATCCCACAAATATCCCACTGAAGTATGATCTCGCTATGAGTCTACGCCGTACTAAACAATATAGTGAGTCTGATAAATTGCTTCAAGAGGTGGCTAAGAACTTAAACAACTCTGACGCCAAAATACGTAGTTGCGCTCGATCTGCCAAAAGGGTGCTTGCTGAAAAAAAGGTTTCCAAATAAGGTGGCGCATTCGAGCTGATTAGTTATTTGTTTCTGCTATGCCAACCAAAATAAACGATCCTCTGCCCTCGTTTCCGCTCGGCCTCCTCTGGCTAGACGGGAACGGCGACGCGCCCAATCTTGCGCCGGACGCTTTGGTTCTGGTAGATTTTTGCTCCGTTATATGCTCGGTGCGTGAAGCCTTTAGATCAAAACGCCGTTGGTCGTCCTAATGAATTTCCTGCTAACCGTTGAAGGAGAGACTTCAAAATGCGTATTATTACCGCTACGACATTGTCCGCTTTATCCGCTTGTTTACTGCTCGTTCAAGGATGCAAGCCACAACAAAGCGCCCATGCTTCGCAACAAAAAGTCGCGGAGCAACAAGACAAGGTGGCCGACGCCTTAGTTAAAGAAGGCGCTATGAGCCGCGCGGACTTTTTTGAGATCAAGCGCATCGATGTAAAAGCCGAGGCGGGCGAGCGTTTATCGGACGCGGATATGCGCTTCCTTTTCGGGCTGTACAAAAGCGTTAAAAAGCCGTATGACCGTAAGGACGCCTTGCGTGCGTTACACATCAGCTACCCATTGCGGCACGCCAAAACAGAGCAGATTCCCGTCTCATATCTACCGCAGATGTTCTCATTTGGGGTTGACATGGTTTCTTACAAGGGACCGATGGGCGCTCTCGTTTCGATGGGGTGCGTTGTTTTAGGGCGCACCGGCGACAAAAAAGCCTTGCCGTACCTTCAGCCTTTAACAAAGTCAACACATTGGGATGTTCGCTCGATGGCGGCATCCGCTATAAAGAAGATAGAGTAGTTCCCCATTTTGCATCATGGCGAAAAAGATAAACGATCCTCTTCCTCCATTCTCGCCCGGTCTTTTGTGGCTGGGCGGGGAGGGGAATGCCCCAACGCTCACGCCGAATACTCTGGTTCTCGTGCATTTCTGGTCGGTTTCCTGCCCTTCCTGTAAGGTGAATATGCCGGACCTGCAATTTTTGCGCGACAAGTACGCCGCGCACGGCTTGCAGACGGTCGCCGTTCATATGCCGCGCGGCGAGGCGGACAAGGACGTTGCCGCTATACGAAGTATCGCGGCGGAGATCGGCTTGACCGAGCCGTGCGCGGTGGACAACGACGGGGCGCTTGCGGATGCGTTCGGCGTAACCGCGATGCCGACGTATTTCCTGTTCGGAACCGATCACACGATGCGCCGCCGTGCCCTGGGCGGCTTCGGCGTTTCGATGATGCGAACCGGTTTGGAACGCTTGCGCCCGGATGCGGCGTAGAAACGGTTATGTACCCGCGTTTTCGCCGCCGCTTACCGCATCGCCTCGCGCGTCCCGCGTTTACGCTGGTCGAGTTGCTCGTGGTTATCGCTATTATCGCCCTGCTTGCCGCGCTTCTTTTCCCCGCGTTCGCATCGGCGCGAGCCAAAGCGCGCGAAACGACGTGCGTTTCCAATCTGCGGCAGATCGGTTTGGCGACCCTCGCCTACGCCGCCGACTACGACGACGGTTTTGTCCTGGGCGGCGACCCGATTGATGTTCATACCGACACCTGGGACGATGGCCCTTACGCCCAAAAAGCCGAACTGCTTGCCCCGCTCCCGGATGTTCTGCTGTCCTACACGAAGAACAAGGCGATTTGGGGTTGCCCGTCGGATTCGGGCTTTGAAATCGGCGGCAGAAGCGAAACCGTGCCGCTCGATACGCGTCCGTCGTCGTTCGAGAAGTACGGGAACAGTTACTACTACCATACGTCGCTGGTGATGCAGGACCGCTTGGTTTCCGCTCCGGGCGCGTTTCGCCTTGCCCCGCCGTTCGCCGAGGTCGGAGTGACCGAGATCATCGTGTACTACGACGGGACCGGACGGTGGCACGGCGGGCGCGCGTTCGATCAAGGGCGCTCCGCCGCCGTGTTCGCGGACGGTCACGCCAAAGTCCTCGCCCGCGACGCGTTCACACGCGCCTTTCAAATCACCCTCGATAAGCCGCAGTAAACGTTTCGTTAAAGCGACGAACTTCTCAGACGCTTTCCAAAACGCCCGGCAGAGCGCGTAGCCGACGCGCGTGGCGACGCATCGGTCGAACAGGATAATAGTCCGCTTGGGAACGCGCCCCGTACCCCGATCCGCTTGTAAAGGCGGACGCGGATTCAAACGACGTCCCGCACGCTTTCTTGATAGCGTGCGGGGTGGCGGAACCTTCGCGGTTATCCTGCAAAGCCGCTACGGGCGGCGCGCACAAGGACGTTGGTTTTGTTGTCGTAGTCTTCCGAGATTTCCCAGAAAAACACGCCGCCCACGCCGCGCTCGCGGGCGTAGCGACCTTTGCGCCGGGCGGATGGGGCGTCCTCGTACGAGACAACCTCGGCTCGGGCCGGGTCGTGCAAAACGGGAACCGAGGCGTCCCTGTCCCATTCGCGCTTCCAACCGGCTTTGACAAGCGGCGCGATGGCATTAAACGGAACCTCGGCGCGCGAGTTCACGATCTTTGCGCTGGCGGTTTTATCGCCTATTTGCGCCGCCGGGAAGCCGCGACCGTACAGCGGAATACCGAGCAGGAGTTTATCCCTCGGCCACGCTTTGGTTTTGAGCCAGTAGTCCATCGCGGACTCGACAGAAACCGTTCGGCAGGCCGCGTCGCTTTTCGAGGCGAACAAATTGGCGTTATGCCCAGCGTGGTCGGTCCACGGCCCGTGGAAGTCGTAGGTCATCACGTTGAGCAGGTCCACGTAGGGAAGCAGGGCTTTGGTCTCGAACCATTTACCGCTCCAATCCGTTGCCGGAACCGCCATCGTGATCGTCGCCCCTTGCGGCAAGCGTTCGCGAAGCGTCCGCACAAGGGCGTTCATGCGCGCTTGCTCGTCGGCGTTTCCGGGCGTTTCCCAGTCCACATCCAAACCATCGTAGCCCGCCGCTCGCACAGCGGCGACAAGAGCGTCCGCAAAACGCGCCGTTCTCGCGGGCGTGCTGGTTGCGCTGGCTAAACCGCGCCCGCTATCGGCCCCGCCCACGGCGAGCAACGCCTTGACGTTCTTAGCCCGTGCGCGCCCGCACAAATCGCGGCTTTTGTTAAGCGCAGGCAAGGTAAGCGCGCCATCCCCGCCTACGGTTGCGAAGGAGTGGGTGATATGGGTGAACAAAGCGTAGTCAATACGGGCGGGCGGGAAGTCGGTATTCCAGTCCGTGTAGTAGCCAAGAACAAAGGGGCTTTTCGCCATGGATTTGAAGCCTTTCCGTCCACAACGCGCTTGTTGGGTATACTGCACGCATGGGATTGTTGCCACTACAGTATGAACCAATTTTAGCCGCCGCGCTTGCCGAGGATATCGGAGCCGGGGATATAACATCGCTACTCACCGTGCCGGAGGAAGCGCAGGTGCGCGGCGTGATGATCGCCAAAGCCGACGGCGTGATCGCGGGACTTGCGATCGGATGCCGTGCGTTTTCGCTGGTAGACCATCATGTGGTCTGGGAGCCGCATATTCGCGACGGCGAACGCGTGACGCCGGGCGTGCGTCTTGCCACGATCTCCGGCCCCGCCCAAAGTCTGCTGACCGGGGAGCGGGTCGCGCTGAATGTTTTGCAACGCATGAGCGGGGTCGCGACACTGACCGCGCAGTTCGCCGATGCGGTTAAGGGAACCCGGGCGCGGATTGTGGACACGCGCAAAACCACGCCGGGCCTGCGTGTTTTAGAGAAGTACGCCGTTCGCATGGGCGGCGGTCACAATCACCGCATCGGTTTGTACGATGCCGTGCTGATCAAAGACAACCACTTGGCGGCGGGCGGCGGGGTCGCGGCGACGGTCGCGCGGGCGCGGGCCGGGGCGCCGCATACGATGCGCGTCGAGGTGGAATGCAAAGCGTTGTCCGAAGTGGATGAGGCGATTGAAGCGGGCGCGGATATTATTCTGCTCGACAATATGGATTTGGAAACCCTCCGCGAGGCTGTGGGGCGCGTGAACGGGCGCGCGCTTACCGAGGCGTCCGGCGGCGTGAACCTCCATACCGTCCGGGCGATTGCGGAAACCGGCGTGGACTTGATCTCGGTCGGGGCGTTGACGCATTCCGCGCCCGCCCTCGATATTTCGCTGGATTTTCTGACCGACACGGGCGGGGCGGACGCAACTGCCTCGGGAAGCCGCTAGGCGGATCATGGGTTTCTGGTTGTTGGTTATTAGTTTTTGGTTAGGGGACAAGAACCGAGGCGGGCCTTCTACACAGATAAAACGCTTTACCTGCCAGCCACTATTAACCAACAACCAGAAACCCAGCGCTACGTAAATAATGTGCGAAAAGCGGAAAGGGGACGGCGACAATGACGTTTGGCGTCCGAGTTTATCATTTCGATACCGTAGGTTCAACGCAGGATATAGCGCGGCAAAAAGCGCGTGAGGGGGATCCGCCCGGCACGGCCATAAGCGCGGATTTCCAAACGCAAGGGCGTGGGCGGCAGGGGCGGGCGTGGTTCGCGCCGCCCGGCGCCAATGTTTGTTTAACCGTTATTGGCGAACCCGTGGCGCCGGATGAGGCGTGGCAGTTGGCGGCGGTTGCGGGCGTCGCGGTCGCGGAAGCCGTGCGGGAGGCGGCTCCGACCGTTGCGGCGCGGGTTCGGTTTCCCAACGATGTTTATGTCGGCGCGAAAAAACTCGCCGGGGCGCTGATCGAGGTTGTTCCAACGCCCGACCGGCCCGATAAATCCACGCCGCTGATCGGTATCGGCGTCAACGTCAATATTCCGGCGGAGCGGTTTCCTCCCCCCGTGCGCGAACTGGCGACATCGCTTTTGGCGGAAACCGGGAAAACGTTCTCGGTCGAAATTGTACAAGCCCTGCTCTTCGAGCGGCTGGGTTTTTTATGGGACGAATGGCGAGTGCGCGGCTTTGAAGCGACCCTTGCTCGTTGGGGCGCGCTCGCGGATCCGGATGCGCGCCGGTTGTTCGTGTTAGACGGCGCGCCCGTCTTGTGCCGCGTCGCGGATTTGCGAGCGGACGGAACCATCACTCTCGTTTTGCCGACCGGCGAGACGCGCACGGTCGCCGCGCCGCAGGTCGTGATGGGATAAAGGGGCAAGCCGCTTTAGGGCGAGGGGCTTTGTTGCGAGCGTTTCATCTCAGCAAACAGAAGCAATTTTGTTCGCATCATCTCAATTTCCTCAAAACGAGTGAACAAATCGGGGGTTATTATCCGCTGTGATAAACGACTCCGCCACTTTGTACTGGGGATGTTCTTCAAAGAAACTAAATTTGAGTTTCCTCTGCATCATCTTCGCCTCTTCGGGAGTTAAGTTCATCAGCCATTCTGTACTGCCTGTGTAGCTCCACACATCATAGAAGAACAAATCAAGGTCTGGAATCAAATCTTCAAAGGCTTGCCCAAACTTAGTGATTACTGCGCGGCAACCCTCGTAGGGAAAAGGGTGCGTGTATTCTCGATAGAGTTGAGCTATCTCGTTCGCTAACTCATTAAGAAGCGCCGTTTTTTCCGTTTTGAGGAAGTTTGACATAAATATACTTCGTGTTTACAAACGCTCGCGCAGGAACGTAAGCGTTTCGGGCGGCGCGGTGATTAATACGTCGCGCTTGCGGGCCGGGGCGTCGTCCGCATCGAGCATGCTTGCGGGCTTCCATTCCGCGCCATCCGACAGCCACGCGGCCCGCGCGCCGACCTCATGGGCGATACACAAACCCGCCGCGACATCATAAAGCGATGTGCCTATAGACTGGCAACCGCGCACGAAACCCGCCGCCGTCCAGCATAACTCCAGCGCCGCCGATCCGAAGATACGCAACCGGGCGGGGACGCGTCGAAAGTCGCCGGTGCGAACGCTCGACGAGCAGATGGCGTACGTTTGCTCCCATTCGGTCGGCCCGCCCAGCCCAAGATCCGCAAGCGGTTCGTTGTTTCGGGTCGCGCCCAAGCCCAACCCGCCCGCGAACGTTTCGCCGAGCAGGGGGAACGCGACCACGCCCACGACGGGAACGCCGTTCTCGACCAGGCCGACCGACACACCCCAGTGCGGCAAGCCATTGGCGAGATTTGTTGTGCCATCCACGGGGTCAATCGCCCAGAGCGGCGCGTCGGTAAGAACGGCGGCCCCGCCTTCTTCCTCGCCCAGAATGGCGTGGTCGGGGAATTTTGACTCGATACGCTCGCGCAGAAACCGCTCGATGGCGCGGTCAATATTGGTCACAACCGTGCCGTCCGATTTTTGTTCTACCACCCGGTCGCGCCGCCGCGACATCCGAGCCGCTTCCTCGCCCGCCGCCTGCGTTGTTTCAAGCGTCCACACGAGCGTTTCCGCGCGCCGTCTCAATATCTCGTCGCTGTTCATCATAGATTTTTTACGTCATCCCGGTGCGCGCGCCGATATAATGTCTGCGTGACCGATACCGCTTCCCCTTATACCGCCCGCGACGCCGCCGCTGTTTCGCCGCGCGCGAACCTGTTCGTGACCACAGCGCTGAAAGAAACGCCCGCGCTGGTCGCTACCGCGCAGGCCCATGCCGCCGAACTAAACGCGCCGTTTCTTCCCCGCAACGACCAAAATTTCGCCAAACTTTTGGCGGCGCGCCCCGCCGCCCGCCGCGCGCTGATTGTGCAGGCGGAGCGCCTGCTTCTCGCCGACCGCGACGGTCACGAATTGTTTTATCATCCGAACATGGCGGCCCCGCGTCTCCGCACGATCTTGTCCGGCGGGCGCGACCTGCTTTTGGAAGCCGCCGCGCTCGCGCCGGGCGATTCGGTTCTTGATTGCACGCTCGGCTACGCCGCCGAGGCCATTTTGTGCGCCCATGTCGTCGGCGATACCGGCGAGGTCCACGGCGTTGAGGCGGTTCCCGAATTGGGCCTTGTAGTTCGCGAGGGCCTACAAACCGTGGTGACGGATCAAACCCTTTTGACCGACGCCCTGCGCCGTGTCTGCGTCGTGCATTTGGGACACCATTTAGAATACCTCCGAGCCTGTCCGAGTAACCGTTATGATGTGGTTTGCTTCGATCCATTTTTTGGCGAACTGCTACCGAACTCCGAAAACTTTTCGGTTTTGCGCGCGTTCGGCGACCACACCCGCCTCGCGCCCGAGGCTGTGCGCGAAGCCCGCCGCGTCGCCCGCCGCCGCGTCGTGATCAAATCCGCCCGCAAATCGAGCTTTTTGGAAACGCTGGGCGTTGCCGAGGTTTTTGGGAGTAGTCATGGCAAGGTGGTTTACGGCGTTCTCAATGCGGAGAACTAATCACACCTTCCTACCGCGTTCCGTTTGCTATTAGTATGTCGAGAGGTTTTCCAAGTGGTTCGTAAACAAGAAGCGTTATTACGAGCGGCGTAGTTTTCGATTGGTTTGTTTTCGAGGGGCTAAAGCCCGCTCGCTAAGCGGCGCGGCGCCTCAATCCCGCTGAAGCGGGAAGCGGAACAAGTCAGCCTTTTGGCAGTTCCAAACCGCCGTGAACAACGCGAACTTTAATATACTAAGTTCTTGTTCTAAAATGCGTTAGTCTTTTTTGCGGGGCTGAACTGTATCTT
>CAXUMS010000201.1:0-8356 GCA_964252165.1 uncultured Armatimonadaceae bacterium | reverse complement strand
CCAGGGGCGGCCCAAGCCTAACGCTTGACCGTGTATTGCTATTGCGACAGGTTTATCTCTTAAACCGCTTCCAGCGGTTTAAGAGATAAACCTGTCGCCAAAAGAAAGAACCGATCCAACGTAAGGTTGGTCCTCCCTGGAAGAGGGTGCCGCGCGGCTTGAGCGATTCAGTCAAACGACAACGTAGACGGCGACGCCAAACAGAAAACAAGGCCGCAAAGGAGGTGGCGCGAGATGACGGAATGGACGCCGGAGGCGCGGCTTTTGTTAGCGGCGCGGTTGTGGGGGTGGACGCCGCACGAGGGACAGCGCGAACTGCTGACGATGCGGGACGCGGACGGGCGTGAGCCGCGCGTTTTGGTCGCCGTGTGCGGACGTCGTTGGGGCAAAACCGAGGCGTTGGCGTGCGATATTGCGACCCGAATATTAACGGATACCGGGCTGGGTCAGATGGCGGTCGCGCCGACACGGGATCAGGCGGGCGTATTATTTGATGCGGTCGAGGAGAAGATCCGCGACGCGCAGGACGACGACGCGGCGCGGGCGGAGTTTCCGCATCTGGCCCGGTTGGAGATTCGGCGGACGCCGTACCCGCTGATGCGGCGCAAGGATACCGGCGTGGTTGTTTTCTCGGCCCGGTCGGCGTCGCGGAACGGCGCCAGTTTGCGCGGCAGGGGGACCACACGTAAACTGCCGCGCTTTCGCGTCGTGGTGGATGAGCGGGCGTTTGTGCCGGACGAGGCGGTGGAGCGCGCGATCAAGCCGATGCTTGCGACCGTGCCGAATGGCGGCGGGCAGCTGGTCGAGATCGGAAGCCCGCAGGGGCGTCGGGGCGGGTTTTACGATGATTTTCTGAGGGGCGAGCGGCGCGAAGGTCGGTACCGCGCGGTGCGCCTGCCGTCGTCGCAGAATCCGCTGGTGGATACCGAATTTTTGACCGAGATGCAAAGCGAGATGACCGAGCGGGCGTTTCGGTCCGAGTTTTTGGCCGAGTGGACGGATGGGGCGGGGGCGGTTTTCCCCGATGACGACATCGCGCGGGCGGCGTCGGTGGCGGATGATTACGGCGATGCGCCGTTGTGGCAAACGCGGTATGTCGCGGGCGTGGATTTCGGCAGGCGGGGCGACTGGACCGTGGTCGCGGTTTGCGCCGTGAACGCGGACGGCGGCGGGGCGCGTTTGGTTGCGCTTTTGCGGATGCAGGGCCTGCGCTGGGAAGGGCAGATCGGGTCGGTCGCGGATGCGCTTCAAAAATGGGGCGTGGTCCGGGCGGTCGCGGACCGCACCGGGATCGGCGACCCCCTAACGGAATCGCTGGCGTCGGAGTTGTTGAACCGCCGCATGGGGTGCGAGGTGGAGCCGTTTGTTTTCACGCACTATGGCAAAGCGCAACTTATAGATGCGCTGGCGATTGCGCTGAACCGGGATAGGTTGCGGTTCCCGCCGCACCCAACCCTGTTGTCCGAACTGCGGAATTTCGAGATTATTGAAACACCGACCGGGCAAGAAACCACGGGCGCGCGGATGGGCGCGCACGACGACACGGTTTGCGCGCTCGCGCTCGCGTGGCGCGCGGCCCAGCCGTTTGTCGCGAGCGGCAGTAGCGGCGCGGTCGCGCTCGGCGCGGCGCACGCGGGACGGGTAACCGCGAAAGATAAGGAGATTGATTTTCGATGCGAACCTGGCTTCAAGTTGTCACGGGCGGACGACACGGCGGCGATTCAACAAGCGCGCCGTCGCCGCTTGCTTCAAACGATGCGGCGGTTTCCGTTGCGGCTCCTGACGAGCGCGTACCGCTTCAAGCCCGGACGGGCGGCGGGCGCGTTTCTGCGCGGTTATTTGGAACAAATAACCAAGCGCAGTTATCTAACGCCGCGCTAAGCGACGGCGATGAGGCGTGGCCGCCCGGCGGGTTTTCCACGCTTTCCGGCATGATCCGTGACGCGCAGGTGCGGGCGTGCTTGACGACCAAGCAGTTGTCCGTTTTGAGCGAGCAGGCGACCGTTCACCCCGCCGACGGCTCGCCGGACGCATTGCGGGCCGCGCAGATTGTGGAGGCGCAAATCGCCCAACTACGCGGCGGCTGGGGGCGGATTGTCGCGGGCGCGCTCGACGCGCTGGTGTGGGGCGTTGCGGTCGGCGAGTACGTTTG
This sequence comes from uncultured Armatimonadaceae bacterium, assembly GCA_964252165.1. Lineage (GTDB taxonomy): Bacteria > Armatimonadota > Armatimonadia > Armatimonadales > Armatimonadaceae > CAXUMS01. The sequence continues at coordinate 6,204 of CAXUMS010000201.1, read as the reverse complement.
GGCGGACGACGGAACGCTCGCCCAGATCGCGTGGCACGACCCGCGCCGGGTTCAGTTGTGGGCGGATGCGTACGGGAGCGTGGAGTATGTCACCGTGCGCGATGCGCCCGACGTCCGCTTTCCCGCGTCGCGGTTTGTTCTCTACGCGCACAACGCGCGCTGGGGGCGGGCTTGGGGCGACGGCGATCTGGGCGCGGCGTATGAACCGTGGCAGCGCAAGCAAATGTTAAACCGGATGTGGCTGTCCGCGCTGGACCGGTTCGGAACCCCGCCCGTGGTCGGCAAGTTCCCATCGGTGTGGCGTCAGGAGGAAGCCGACCGCTTGGCCCATCAACTGGCGAACCTGCAAACCGAGTCGGCGATCACGGTCCCGGACGGCGTCGAGGTGACGTTTGAGAACCCGCGTGTCGAGCCGGGCGCGGGCTTCGAGCAGGCCATCACGTATCAGGACCGGCAAATCGCCCGCGCGCTTTTAGGTCAGGAACTCACCACGCAAACGGGGCAGGGCGCGTCGCACGCTTTGGGCAAGGTCCATCAATCGGTGGCGGACGATTGGGTGCAATCGCTCCGGTCCGAGATCGCGGAAACCGTGTTAACCCACGGCGTCGCCCGCGCCATTATCGCAACCATGCTCGGCGAGAACTACGCCGCGACTGTCACGCCGCGCGTCGCGTTCCCCAACCTGTCCCCGGACGAACTCGCCGCCCGCGCGTCGCTGATCGAAACGTTAATCCGGGGCGACGTGGTCGCGCCCGCCGAAGGGTGGATCCGCTCGTTCTTGGGCGTGCCGGAGCGGCAAGAAAAGGATGAAGGATGAAGGATGAAAAGGGGGAAAGGAGAGGCCCCCTAACCCCCAATAAGGGGGGGACCAGAACCTGTCGCCAAAGATCAACCATGAGGCCGGAAGGTGAAGGCGTCGCCGCAGGGCTTTTCTTGTCCCCCCCTTATTGGGGGTTAGGGGGCCTCTCCTTTCCCCCTTTTCATCCTTCATCCTTCATCCTTTTCTTGCCGCTCTACAAAGGAGATCACTAATACCATGCCAGCCAATGCCAGTTTCGCCGCCGCGCTTGTGCGGCGGCTCGCGCTTGTTTTGCGACGCTACGGGCAGGAGGTTCGGTTGCGACGCGGCGGGTCCGTGTTCCCGTTCATGGCCCGTGTCGCGATCCTTTCAACCGCGACCCGCTATACGTGGTTCCGGCGCGACGAATCCGATGACTGGGAATCGCCCGCGTGGTCCGTAACGATTGCGGGCGACTTCACGACCACGAACGGCGGGCCGCTTCCCGGCGACATTGTGGAAATCCCCGCCCCGAACAACGGGACGCTGGATCACACGATCCGCAAGATAGATAAGCCGCGCCTCGGCGGCGTGGTGGTCAAAACGGTCTTGTATGTCGCCCGTGATCTGCCGTAGCGACAGGTGAACGCGCCGCGTTAGTTCGCACGGCGCACGGTTGCGTAAATGCCAAACAAAAGGAAAACCGCGCCCCACACGGCGATCATGCCGAACAAGGGAGAAACCAAAAAATTCAAAGCCTGTGCGCGAATCGAGGTGCGGAACGCATGGTAAAAAATCAAGCCGGACAGCCCCCAAAACAAACCGCTCGCGGCAAACGACGCGCGCCGAACGCCCCCGAAATCGCGACCGCGCCACGCCGCAAACGCAATCCCCGCAAACGCCCCGACGACGCCGCCAAATAACACGGTGAAAAAGAAAACAATCGCAAATTTGCCGCCCCCAAAGGTGACCGGCGCGAACCGCGCGGAATACGCCACCGCAAGAGCCGACTGAAACGCCGCGCCCAACACGGCCCCGCCCAGCAAACTCCGCAACGGTCGCGCCCCAACCGTATCCGTCACAATCTCAGTAGACAACATACCTCCAGCATACCTTTTTGTGGGGTTGTTTGTCGGGGGCGTCTACTTTGCGGAGGGCTAAATCGCTCAAGCCGCGCGGCTCCCCCTCACGCCGGGGGAGGCGCCAACCTAACGTTGGATCGGTTGTTTTGAGAAACGAAAGGTATCGCGGTTTTTTCGACGTGTCGAAAAAACCGCGATACCTTTCGTTTTCTGAATACACGGTCCAGCGTGTGGCTGGTCCCCCCTGGAAGAGGGTGCCGCGCGGCATGAGCGATTTAGTCAAACGATAAGCAGACGCCTACGACAAACAGCCACACAAGACGGTATGCTGAGGAACGATGAAGTTTACGGTAACGGTTCCGGCATGGGTTCGTGAGGGGGATGCGGCGGCGGTCGCGTTGGTGGCGGCGTGGGTTAAGGAAATTGGGGACCGGGTTGAGGCGGGGGAAACGCTGGCGGTTTTGCGAACTTTGGAGGGCGGCGAGATTGCGGTCGTCTCGCCCGCGTTTGGGATTGTCGCCCGGAAGTTCGTTCTGGCGGGCGAGGCGATCGAGGCGGGTGAGCCGCTTGCTACTTTGTCGGGCGTTCCCGCCTCGGTGTTGGCGGGGGGGGAGCGACCGGTCCCGGACGGATTCGGGGAGGCTCCTTCGTATGTGCCGGGCGGGCCGGAGGATGCGGTGGTTTGGTCGCCGGGGGAGCGGCGGTACGTGCAAACGCTCGCCCGGGCGCGTCAGGTCGCCCCGCATGTCGTGACGGTAGCGGAGGTGGATGTGACCGAGGCCGTGCGTCTCGCGCAGAAAAGCGGCGCGATAGATCAAGGCGGCGACGCCGATGCGGCCTTTCTTTTGCCGTTTCTCGTCAGCGCGGCGGCGGCGGCGTTGTTGCGGTTTCCCGGCTTGAACGCCCAGTTAATCGCGCCCGGCGAAGTGCGGCGCAAGCGGTATGTTCGTGTCGCGTTCCCGGTTTACGACACGAACGGCGGCGGCGACAGCCGCCTTCTTGCTCTTCCTGTTCTCGTGAATGCCAACCGGAAAAGCGTTCTTGCGCTCGTCCGTGAAATCGCGGATTTGTCTGCGCGGGCGCGCGGCGGCAGCGACATCGCACCGCTTTCCCCCGATGAGCAAACCGGGGCCACGTTTACCGTGTCGCCGTGTGGCGGCGACATTTTGTACCAAACGCCCACGATCCACCTGCCGCAGTCCGCGCATTTGGCGTTCGGACCGCCGCTCCGCGTCCCCGCAGTCGCGGACGATGGCGCGATTGCAGCGCGATGGCGCGTTCACCTGTGCTTGTCCCACGATGCGCGTTTGGCGTCGGACCGCGATGCGGCCCGGTTCGTGTCCGAGATCAAGGCGCATCTGGAAGAAGCGCGCTTTTTGTTCGCGTAAGAGCGCACAAAGAACGAAAAAACGCGTGGGAAAATCGGGTGTTGGTTGCTGGCTTTTAGTTGCTGGTTGTTGATTGTAGAGGCCCCCTAACCCGCAATAAGGGGGGACAAGAACAATGCTATTCGCCACAGACTTCCTATTGACCCGCAAGGTAAGGGCGTCGCCGCTTTGTCTTTCTTGTTCCCCCCTTGCTGCGGGTTAGGGGGATTTCCTATCCGCAGGAATTTTCCCACTCCCCTCACCGTAAAATAATCTATGCTTTCCTCGCCCGCCCCCAACCCGCGCCCCGCCGCCCCCATCCGCCCGGCGCGACGCGCCCACTTGCGCCCGCTCGCGCTTGTCGCCGCCGCCTTTCTGCTGTTCGCATTCGCGGGCGTCGGCATGACCGGGTGCGCCCGCATCGCCCAGCGCAAGGCCGAACAAGGCATCAACGGCTTTCTTCCCCAACACCTCGGACCCGCCGACAAGTACGAGACTAAGGTTTCCGGTAGCTTTTCCGCCCTCTCGGCGGGACGGGTCGGCGGTATCCGCATCACGGGAACCAATGTGCGCGTGTCGCCCGACCTTCTGGTAGATAACCTGCAACTAAATCTGACCGATGTGGAAACCGGAACCGGGCCGAACGGCGTGCGAACCCTGTCCAAAGTGGGCGGCGCAACGTTCGCCGTCCGCATCTCGGGCGCGAACTTGACCCGCTACGGACGCGCCCGACGTCCCGACCTGTCGAACCTCCAAATCGAAACCGTCAACGGCGTTCTCGCCATTTCCGCGCGCCCCAAACTCGCGGGCTACGCGCTCGCCACCATCCGCGTCGAAGGAACCCTCGCCCCGCGCCCATCCGACCCGAATCTGCTCGATTTCGCCCCGGACAAGGGCCGCCTGTCCATCGTGCCGCTTCCCGTCCCCTTAATCGAGTACGTGACCGATCAACTCAACCCCGCCGTAGACCTGTCCGCCCTGCGCCTGCCCGTCACCGCCCGCCGGACGTTTATCGAAAACGATTACCTCGTGATCGAAGGCGATGTCCCCCCCAACGCCCTGATCGAAGCCTCCCAACACGACGGCATCGGCATGTGATTTGTTTGCCCCTTATCGTTGCCGTCTACTTAGCGTGAGACTAAATCGCTCAAGCCGCGCGGCTCCCCTTCCGGGGAGGACCAGCCGGACGCTGGACCGTGCATTGCTGAACGCAAAGTGGCTTGGTTTTACGCGGTCTCGCGTAAAACCAAGCCACTTTGCGTTTTCTTAATACACCGATCCAACGTAAGGTTGGTCCCCCACGGTCACACTTGTGTGACACCCCCTGGAAGAGGGAGCCGCGCGGCTTGAGCGATTTAGTCTCACGCTCACGTAGACGGCAACGGACAAACAACGCAACGAGCGTTTTACCGCTCGTCTATGTGTACGCCTTGAATGCGTCGCCTAAGAACCGGCCCAGCACAAAGGCGACGCCGACCACGATCAGGCCAATCGTTCCCCAGCGGCGGCTCGACTTGGGCAAGCAGGCGATCAGGCAAACGGTGGCGGCGATTACCCACATGTGATTGGGGTTCTCGGTCGTATAAAGCGACTTCACCGAATCCGCCATCAATTTGAAATTTACGGGAGCGGCGAATAAAAACACAAAGCGCCTTTCTTTCCCGCTGTCGCGGCGAACACGGCGCGGCGCGTTTGGAGGCGCGCTATCGCGTCCGGCGACAAACCGGAATGAATCAATTACGCTTTGATTGTCGGAGGAACCGTCCTAGTTTTGCAACCAGTGTAATTACCTGCTTTTTCCTGCGACGCTCACCCCGACAAGCAACGGAAGCGCGCTTTTGCAAGGTATGGTAAAGCCATGAATGAAGCAGATCGCCTGTCCCGCAATGCGCCCGTGTCCGCCGACGCGAACCCGGTGCGCTGGGGCGTTCTCGGGTGCGCGCGCGTGTTCGAGCGGCGCATGGTTCCCGCCTTCCACGCACTTCCCGGCACGGCGCGCGTCGTCGCGGTCGCGTCGCGCGACAAAACCAAAGCCGACGCGCTTATCGCCCGCTGCGGCCTCGCAAACGTCCGCGCCTACGGCGACTACGACGCGCTTTTGCGGGATGAAATGGTAGAGGCGGTTTATATCCCGCTCCCTAACGATCAGCACGCGCACTGGACTCTCGCGGCCCTTGCGCGAGGCAAGCATGTGCTGTGCGACAAGCCCGCCGCGCTGTCCCCGGACGAGGCGGACGCGATGGCGCGCGCCGCGGACCAAAACGGTTTGCGCCTGATGGAAGCGTTCATGTACCGGCATCATCCCCAGCACGACCGCGTCCGCGAAATTATCGCGAGCGGCGAGATCGGCGAGATGCGCCGGTTCCGCGCGGTTTTCGCTTACCCCGCGCCCCCGGAAAACCGGACCGGAATCCGCTGGAATGCGTCGCAGGGCGGCGGGGCGTTCCTCGATGTCGGCGTGTACGCCTTGAACGCCGCCCGCCTTCTTTTCGGGAGCGAACCGACCCACGTTTCCGCCGTGGCCGTTCTCGACGGGGACACGGGCGTGGATATTCACACGTGCGCCCTTCTCGAATGGGCGGGCGGTCGCACAGCCGTTATCGAGGGCGGCTTCGACCAGCATTTCACCACGCGCTACGAGATCGCCGGAGATCGTGGAACCATTACGGCGAACCGGGCGTTCCAGATCGGCGAAACCGGCGTTTCGCTCACGACCCGGGTCACCGACAACCGGGGCGGCGACACATCCCGCACCGAAACGTTCGGCCCCACCGACCAGTACGCGCTGGAAATCGCCCACTTCTGCGCCTGCGTCCGCGACCCGGCCCGCCCGCTCGCGCCCGCCGAGAACGGCGTCGCCCAGGCCCGCGCTGTCGCCGCCGTCCGCCGCGCCGCCTCCGAAGGCGGACGCATCGCGGTGTAGGTGTTGGGTGTTGGGTGTTTTTACTCTCACCCCCTAGCCCCCTTCCTCGCCTTG
>CAXUMS010000200.1:0-8486 GCA_964252165.1 uncultured Armatimonadaceae bacterium | reverse complement strand
AGCCCTCTCGCTCCCGGGCGAGCCGCTCGCCGTGGTCCCGCTGAAGCGGGAAAATAGGACGGTTCGTGTGGTTGGTGTTGCATCGCAGTTGGTCATTCCACTCCGCCGCAAACAATGCACACGTAAACCTAATCCTGCAACACGAGCCGTATCCCTTCCCGCTTCAGCGGGATCACGGCGAGCGGCTCGCCCGGGAGCGAGAAGGCTTGAGCCACTCGGGAAAATTCTGTAGCGAAAAAAACTACGGCGTTAACCCGAACTCACGTTATTTTAAGCAAAATGAACGATGCTGTTGACGAAAAGATCAAGCAATCCTTAGCGAGCGAGAAGCCTGATGACGAACTGGAAAGGATCGTTGTTGATTTAAAGAACCGCAATTTAAGCCGATCGGAAGTGTACGAGATATTTCACTCTTACTATCAGATGATAGATGACCGCGATGAGGAGGAGACGCTCGAAAACATCCTTGACCGGATATCTGGTTGGTGTGTGGGAAGCGCCGCCCTATTCAGAGGCGAGGATTTACCACAGTGAGATTAACGTAAATCAACAATCGCCTGCGCCGCACGGCGGGTTGCCCTCGCGCTCGTTTGGTGATACTACGGGTTTGCGTGAATCTTCTCCCTATGGACCGCTCGCAAAGAACGGTTCGCTGTAAAAACTATAGATTTGCGCTAACCACTTGGATACTTGCGTTGACCCGCTCGCCGATCTGTTCCTGACCACGTTGCGGGAGCCAACTGCTGCGATGGCCTACGCCGTCACCGCGCGGCTCACCGGGAAAAGGGAGCGTTCGCTTTTGAATCGTTGACAAACGGCCCTTGAAAATTTAGGATAGCGGGTTGTTTGAAGACAAAGCCCCCTCGGTTCTAATGCTATTTTTACGGTATATTCGCCTGTCTCGGCGTTTTGGGCGCGAATAGCTTGCGTCCGGCTACAAACATGATATAAAGAAGCTCGCACGGGGATATAGCTCAGCTGGGAGAGCGCTACATTCGCATTGTAGAGGTCAGCGGTTCGATCCCGCTTATCTCCATCCGTTCTTGCTTATTGACAGCCTTCGGCACAAGTCGAAGGCTGTTTGTCCCGTCTTTGCGCCCTCTACCTGCCACAAATCAACGCAAGACTTTTTTTCCGCTGTCCTATGCTGTTCTATGACGTTTTCATTGAAAATGCGCGAGAACAAGAACAGAAGCGCCAGACAGCCTTCCTCGGCGCGGAAAAGGAACGTTATGATGCAGTAGGAGACCGTTGTGCAGGACTACCCGCCGAACCAACGTCACCACGGAACGAATAACCTCGGCGGCCTCCTCCGGCTCCTGTCTGAGGTTCAGCGCCGACACAGCACGGACGGGAAGCGGCTCCTTCATGGCCTCGCGCCGGTACGCCTCCATTGTCGCTTCGAGGTACGCTCCGTCGCTTGTCATCTTATTCCGCCACGAATAGCGAGATTTTGATGTCATGGGCTTGACAATGCGAAATCAAGTGCGATATACTCCTTTCAATCTTGGTGAACCGGTACACCAATGGAAAGGGTTACAGCGGTAAATGACTAAAGTTAATGGGTCTCAGACGAAAAGTCGCCCCACCATAGCCGATGTCGCCCACGCCGCTGGGGTTTCCCGAACCACCGTTTCCTATGTCTTGAGCGAAAGGGAGGGCGCAAGAGTTCCCGAACCTACCCGGCGTCGCGTCTGGGAGGCGGCTTCCCATATCGGCTATCAGCGAAACGCGCTCGCTATCGCGTTTCGTTCCGGTCGTATGAACACCATCGGTATCGTCTGTCCGGCGTCCATGCTTTCCGCCTCCCCTGCCGAGGCCGGAAACATCTATTATCGGGATCTCCTTTTGGCTTTGGTTTCCGCCGTCATTGATGCCGGCTTCACGCCGCTTCTCCTTTCCGAAAACCCGTCGCAACAAATCTCGCTTTCCGACATCACGGACCGAAAAGCGGACGGCGTCATTCTTGTCGTTAAGGAAAGAGCGCAGGATTTTGTTCTGGCCGTTCAAAATGCCGGTGTGCCTTGTGTGACGGTGGGCCGCGAGTACGGAGCCTGGCAGGTGAACACGGACAATGTTCTTGGCGCCCGGCTTGCCGTCGAGCATCTTTTGAGCCTGGGACATTGGCGTATCGCCTATCTCTGGCAGGGAAAAAGAGATGTGCCGTCCGCACGGCAACGGCTTTTCGGCTGGCAGACGGCGTTGCAGGCTGCCGGTGTCGGAAAGATGAGCGGAGCGAGTGAGGAAGACGTCTTTTCCGACGCGCCCGCGAGCCTTGCCCGGCTAATCGAGGCGATAAAGCGGCCCGGGGACGACGGCGTGACGGCAGTGTTCTGTTACAACGACGAAATAGCTTTGCGGCTTCTGGACTCCTGCCGCGAAAGCGATCTGAGCGTTCCCGGCGATGTTTCCATCGTCGGGTTCGACAATAATATCCTGGCTCATGCCGCTCGTCCCCGCTTGACGACGGTTGACAGCCCGATCACCGGCATCGCGCAAACGGCGGTGGAGATGCTCCTCACCCAGCTGAGCGAAGCGGATTCCGTTCCGCCGAAAGAGGCCGTCGCCATCGCCCCGACTCTCATTCCTGGTGAATCGTCCGGCCCCCCGCCCGCATTCCGCTGAGGTAAATCTGTTTGTTCCAAGGAAGGAAATATCGATGAAATTAGTTCCCCAAAACCGCTCCCGCACGAACCGCGCGAGCGCCTTCACGCTGATCGAATTGCTCGTCGTGATTGCTATTATCGCCATTCTCGCCGCGATACTCTTCCCGGTTTTCGCGCAGGCCCGCGAAAAAGCGCGGCAAACCACCTGCCTTTCCAACCTGAGGCAAATCGGAACCGCGTTCCGAATGTATGTCAGCGACTACGACGAGGTCCATATGTACTCGCTGATGAACCAGGCGGGGTCGCCCCCCAGTATCTATGCGTGGCAACAGCGCATGATTCCCTACGTCAAAAACGGCCAGGTCTTTATCTGCCCTTCGTCGCTTGCCGACTCCGACCCGATCCATCAGCTCAAAATGCGAGAAGCCAGCGGCGTCGTTCCCTACGGGTTTTCCTACAAGCCCAACCGTCTGGTGATGTGGCAATTGAAGGACGAGGCGGGGTTCGGCGGATTCGTCAACGGGGTGATCGTAGGCGACGCCGACGTGAAGCGACCATCGGAAACGATGCTTTTTATGGACACGCCGTACTCCGAGTTCGAGGTTTTGCCCGGCGATATCCGCAAGGGAGGGCCGGGTTTCGCTATGCAGATCAGCGAGTGGGGCGATCCGGATGCAAGCGGGTATCCCGCCCGCGCGACTACGCCCTGCACGGTGGGAACCGGCGCCGGTCGTTGCACGGTCAATGCGCCCTTCTTCACGCTCCACTCGAAGTTTGTGAATACGGCTTTCTGCGATGGGCATGTTAAGGCCATTCGACCGCAGGCGATGCTTGGCCCCAAAGGCGCGGCGACCGCGGACACGCAACTGTGGGGTTGCGACATCAGCCCGTACACCAACAAATTCTGCAACATGACCGATTATCAGGGGCGCTTGGACGTCGCCCACCCGGATATGCGTTAGTCGGCGGAGCGACAAAGGAGTAGCGATGCAAATTCGTTTCCAAAGCGCCGGGATTGTGATAGCCGCCGTGACGGCTATCACGACCCCGGCGCTGTCCGCAAGCGCGCCGTCAGGGGGCGCCGATGGCTCGTCCGTATCAGGCGCGGTCCGCCTGAACCTTAAAACCGCCTTTGGGACGCCTGGTTACTATCGCGTTGGCAAAGACGCCACAGGGCGATGGTGGTTCGTGACGCCGGACAACAAGCCGTTTTTCTTTCGCGGCGTCACCAGCGTTTCCAAGGACGGCTGGGCGACCAAGCGGGACGACGGTTCCTCGTATGACCAGGTGATCAAAAACACGTATGGCGAGGCCGCCTTTCCCCAAAAGTCCGCGGATCGGTTGCGGGAGTGGGGCTTCAACGCTCTTGGGGCCTGGAGCGGCCCGGATCTTTGGGACAAAACCCTGCCGTACACGGTGATTTGTGATTTCTCGAAGGCGGAGGGTACGCCGCAGATCGCAGGTACGTTCCTGCCAGATGTTTTCGACCCCGCGTGGGAAAAGCGGATCGATGGGATCGCCCAGACGCTTTGTCAGCCCCGGCAAAACAGCAAACTGCTTGTCGGTTATTTTACGGACAACGAACTCGGCTGGGCGCAGGTCAGAAGCGAAGACAAGCCGCTCGTCTTTGATCCCTCGGAGCAAACCTTGCGGGACAAAGACAATCCGTCTCTTTTACAGTTGTGTTTATCGCAAGGGCCGGACCGTCCGGCGCGCAAAGCGGCGTGGGCTTGGCTGAAGAAACGTCACGGCGACGACCTCCGAAAGATCGGCGAAGCCTGGAAAGTCTCCGGCCTGGACAGCGAAGCGCGTCCGGCGGAATGGACAAAAAACAAGAAAACGATTTTATCCGCTGGCTATGTGGCGGATGACGAAGCCTGGAGCCGCGATTTCGCCGCGCGTTATTTCCGAATGACCGCGCGCGCGATCCGCCGGTATGACAGCCGCCATTTAATTCTGGGTTGCCGGTTTGGCGCGCCGCCCGGACCCGCCGTTCTCGCCGCTGTCCGTCAACCCGATGTGGATGTGATCTCCGCCAACAACTACCGGGACACGTTCTATGAGCGCATGGATATTTATGCGCGCGGCACGGGCCTTCCCGTCTTAAACACCGAGTTCGCCTGGGTGACCGACTACTTCAATAAAGGTAGCGTCGAAGAAAAATCGAGTAAACCGGCGGTGTCGCAGATGCTGGACCGGGGACGCGGGGCGCTGGAGCGGGCGATCTCGCATCCCCAACTGGTCGGCTACACCTGGTACCGCTGGGTGGATAAGGCGAACTTCACGCCGCCGGTCTCCTATGGCCTGGTCAGTGTAAAGGACGCCCCGAACCAAACGAACCTGTCCGTTTTGCAGACCGTTCACGCGCGCGCGGAGGCGATTCATGCGGGGGCGGCGCCGCCCTTTGTTCCGCCGCCAACCCCAGCCCAAACAACGACTGTGCGGTAGCGGAACCGCTTGCCCTACGATTATCCTATGACTGTAACGCGCCGCCTTTTTTGTTTTGGACTGCTTAGCCCCGCCACCACCCGGCTTATGGCCTCGCCGCGCGGCGAGGCGCGGCAGGCCCAGAGATCACCCGTAATGCTCTCGAACCTTCCTGACAAATCCGCCAAAGACCTGCCGTCCTGGGACAATCGCACCTACCCCGATGAGACTGGCTTTCGTCGGCGTACCGCTCCGCTGATCCCGCTGTTCGCCGCTCAACCGTTCGGAATCAAATGCCGGGCGGTGAGCCGTTGCCCGGATACCGGCCTTACGGTCCGCGTGTACGCGCTGGAGGGCGAGGAGATCGTGTCTCCGTACACGGGACGGCGCTATAAGCAGGGAGATACCGGTTACTTCGGGCCAAAAGCGCGCGGGGCGGATGGCAGGATCACCGCCTTTGGCGGGGACCCGCTCAAGCAGGATCTGCCGCCCGCCCTTGCACGCCTTCTGCTCCAACCGGACGACGCCGAGGCGCGGGCGTTTCTTTCCATTCCCGGCTCGCTGAACCAGCAGTACCACTTCGCCGCCGCGAACTGGGCGCGCTTCTACGCGCTACTGGCGGACAAGATGGGCGAGACGTGGAAGCGGGAGTTCGCCCAGGCGGTGGCGGACTACTCCGAGAGCCGCCGCCCGTCCGATGGCTCCGCTCGTGAGAACCTGCCGCTTTCGCACCCGCATGACCTGGTGGGCGAGCCGGGCGAGCTACTCGGCGGACGCGTCAGCGATGGCGGAACCGAGAACCACAAGACGATGTGGCGGACAGCGGGCCTTCTCTACGCGCAGATGCTCGGCCCCCAATCCGTCATTTCCAGCGTCCCCGCCCTGCTTGCGGAGCAACGGATCACGGCGATGCTGACCGGCTTCCTTCAAACCATCCTGACGGTCGGAAACGGGGAGTACGATTCCTCGACCTACTATCCGTATTCGCTCCGTGCGTACCTGAACCTTTATGATCTATCGCCCAAAAGCGAGACACGCGCGCTCGGCAAGGCGATGCTCGACTACTATATCGCCGCCTACGGCCTGAAGGTGATCGGCGGGGTCCACGCAGGCGCGGTAAAACGCGGCTGGGCGGGCGACGGTGACACGCTCTCGGAGATGGACGCCCACCTGTGGATGTGGGCGAACCGTGGCGTCACCGTTCCCGTGGACGGCGCCTCGATGGTGACGTCGATCCATCAGGCGACCACGTCCTATCGCCCAAACCGTGTCCTGGTAAATCTGCTGACCAAAAACGTCCCCCTTCCCTTCGAGGCGCGGATGTCGCGACCCACCTACCACTCCAAGGAGCGGAACGCGTTTCGGGAGACGTTTTACTGTTCCCGTTCGTTCGCTATCGGTAGCGTCGCGATGACAATGGTAGACAATCCCGGTCAACAAACGGTCTGGTCAATGGTCTGCCCGGCGGAAAAAAGGGCGCTTGTTTTCGGCGGCGGCCAGCCGCGCTACCGAAATCCGGAGGGACACAGCCCTTACGATCAGGTAATTCAAAAGCGCGGAACGCTCATCCTTCTGACCGGCCCCACCGCCACGGCGGCGAGACCGTCCGCCGAGGAGCGATCACGCGCGGAAAACGCCGCCGCCGCCCTTGTTCCCCTGCCCGCGCCCCTTCCGAAGAACGCGAAAAGTCTCGCGGCGTTTTGGGAGGCGGCTCCGCGGTCGGCGGCCTCGTGGCTATTTACGCCGCGCGGGGCGGGCCGGATCATCGAGCGCGCAAAGGGCGTGTTTATCGAGGCGGGCGGGGCGTTTATCGCGGTTCGCCCCGTCGGCGGTGTGGGAAAAAGATCCTACTTTTGGGTGGACCCCGACCCCGCCGAAGTTCCCCAGGAAATGGCCGCGCTTCGGAAGTACCGGGTGTTGGTGATCCCCGCCGGACAAAGCGGCGTTAGCGGTTACGTGTTGGATACCGACGAGGCGTCCCGCTACCGGACGCTGGAAGCGTTCGCCGATGCCGCCGCCGCCTGTCCGCTTTCTGTTTCACCGGGCAATGACACGACGGTCGCTTATACCTCGCTTCTCGGCGACGCCCTGACGATGCGCTACCGCCCCACCGGTCTGTGCGCGGAAGGAACAATCAACCGGACACCAATCGATTGGGCGAACTGGGCGAGCGGCGGCGTCTACGAAAGTCCTTACCTGACGATAAAGGACGGTGTGATGACGGTCAGCGACGGAACCGAAAGCTACGCCGTGCGTTGCGACGGCGAAACGCCGGTCTGGCGCCAATCTCCCGGCAAATAAGCGAAAAGTGGAAAGATACAAACGACCATGTTTACCCCCTCGGATCGCGAGCAGTTTCTGCGCGACGGATTTTTCATTGATCGCGGCGTGTTCACGCCCGCCGAGTGCGATATTCTGCGCGACTCCGCGCGTCAGGTGCAGCAAAAAACCCGCGAGACCCTTCCCGACGGCGCCCGCTTCTGGTTCGGCGGCACGGAAGACCGCGCCAAAATCCCCCCGGAAAGCCGCGCGCTTGCGACGTGGGGCGTCAACGAGATCACCCGACCGGAACTGCTGGATCCGGCGCTTGTGAACGTATTCGCGCATGAGCGTGTTTATCAGGCGTTGCACACGCTTCTGGGGCCGGAGCCGCGTGCGTGGGGGATCAAGCTCCTGTGGACGCCGAAAATCGTCGGCTACGACCTGCAGTGGCACCGGGACCTGGATGCGGCGCTCTACGATGTGGTTCATCTCAAACCGGCGGCTCAAGACCACGTTCAGTTCAATGCGGCCTTGAATGACGATGACTGCTTCCTTGTCGTCCCCGGCTCACACCGGCGTTTGTTGACGGAGCGCGAATGGGACGCCATCCGCCACGAACCCACCGCTTCGCTACCCGGAGAGGTCACCACCGCCTTAAATCCCGGCGACATTTTGTATATGGACGCGCACACATTGCATCGTGGTCGTTCGGCCGTGGAAGGCGACCGCCTCACGCTTCACTATTCCGCTCAGGCGCAGTGGGTTCCCCTCAAAGAGTGGGGATCGCCCGAGCATTTCGCCTGGATCACGTCGGAGGCCTTTATGCAGAGCCTTCATCCGAAGGCTCGTCCGCTCTACGAACGGCTTCAAAGCGCGCCCCGCACGGAGGATGCGACCGAACACATCCGGAAAGCGGCGCGGGAAAAGGCAAAGGGATAAATCACCCAAACGCAATCGCGAACGACGATGAAAGGATGAAAGAAGGTAAACAACCAAATAAACCCCCTCCCTCTGCCGCCCCTCCGAAGGGCGTCGGGGTGGAACCGCTTGCCGCGAGGGTGTTGCCGAACGCGTCGGTCTCGAACCGGTCGGTGATGGCTTGAGTGGACGAGGTGAGTTCTCTTGTCGAGCCGAGCGCGTCCGGGTGGTAGAACGCGGCGATGTTGTTGCGCGTCTCCGACAGCAAGCCTT
>CAXUMS010000199.1:0-8570 GCA_964252165.1 uncultured Armatimonadaceae bacterium | reverse complement strand
CGCAACCCACCCACAAAACGCAACCCACCCACCAAGCGAACCACAAACAACTAACGTTTGGTGATGCGGCAGGTGTCTATGGCGTTGCCCCACTGGTCGATTTGTTTTAGTTCGAGGGATTGGGCGTCCATGTCGATAACGGTGAGGGAATGGCGGTCGGACACGAGGCGGGCGATATAGGCGAGGTTATCGTCTTCGGGGTGGAGCCATTTTTCCGGCGCGGCATTCCAGTCCGTGTCGTAGAGCCGCTTGCCGCCCGCGCCGGTCGTGATGTAGATAATGCCGTTGGGGACGGTTTGAGTTTTGCCGTCGAAGCCTTTATCCAGAGTAAACGCGCCCGGCGTCAGGCGGTTTTTCGTGCCGACGTTTTTGCGCGCGTTCTCAGTATTTGCAGGCGCGAACTTGAAGGGGACGGTGCGCTGGTAGTTGTGTTCGTGGCCGTGTAGTACGACGGAGACGCCGCGCTTCTCGAAGATTGGCGATAGAACGCGCATATGTTGCTCGGTGTAGTGTTCGCGCCCGACATTAAAGGCCGGATGGTGGTACACGACAAACTTCCATGCGGCGTCGGTTTGGGTCAAATCCGTGTCAATCCACGCTTGCAGGGCGGCATCGGTCGGGTCCACGTAGACATTGGAATCCAAGCAACAGAAATGGGCGTCGCCGTAATCGAACGAGTAATTCGCCATGCGCGGGAAGCGTGGCCCGGCGCTTTCTCGGAAAACGTCCTGCGTCGCTGTCTCCTTGCCCACAATGGGCGTCGGCGATGCGGGCGTTTCCAGGCCGTTCAGCGGCAAGCGCATGTTCGTGTAGTAGGCGAGGCTGTCCGGGGACTTGTCGAAATCCGCGGCGGGGTGACCGCTCGCGTCCTTATCGTGGACATCATGGTTTGCGATCACGGTGTAGAACGGAACCGAGCGCAGTAGCGGCGCGCCGACCCGCTCATCGGCGACATTGGCGTTGTAAACCGGGAAGAAATACCGCGCGTACTCGTTGACAAGGCCGCCCTCGTACACATTATCGCCCGTGTTCATCACGAAATCGGGGCGCGCCTGGTACGCTTGAAACGCAATCGCGCGGTCGCTGATGTCGCCGAACGAGTTATCGCCGAACGTCACGAACCGTGTTTTCTGACCGCGCTTTTTGCGCGTGGTGAAAAACCCCTCGGCGAGCGTGGCTCCGTTCATGGTGACGCGGTACTCGTAGCGGGTTCCGAGAGCAAGGTTCGTGAGGGAAGCGGCGTAATCGTACACCGCCTCGGCGTCCTCGCCCTTGCCCCAGTGTCGCTCGGAGCGTTCCGGCGTCACCGTCGTGTTGGTTTTATCGCCGCGCTTTTTGCCCACGGACACGGAAAACTCGGCGGGCGTGTCATCGGTTTGCCATGCGAGAACCACGGTCTCGTCGTTCTCCGAAAGCCGCGTCCCCGCCCCGCCCGGCTGAAGAAACGGAAGCGCGGTGAACACGGGAAGCAGGCCCGCGCCGGGCGCGGTCAACAGCGCATCGCCGCCGCTTATATTTCGCCCCAATGCTTCGGCGGCGATGGCGGGGGCGACGGTTCCGCCGGGGAGTAGGGCGAGGAACGTGACGCCGCCCGCTGCTTGAAGAAGATTACGCCGCGTCATTTTTTCTTGCATAGATTTGTTCCGAAGACGTAAAAACAAAACGTAAAAAACAAAGAAACAGCCGGTTAATCCGTTTGCGTTGTTTCAAGGAGATAAATCTCCTCGCTACGTGTCGCTTCGCGCCGGTCGTCCTGCGGACGGTATAGCGGAATGATTTAATAGGGTTGATTTGCGTCGCATCGTTAAATGGTTAAACCGCGTTACCTTGCGCCTTTGCCTCACTTTATCAATCTCTTCGTCCGTTCCGTCCGTAGGACGACTGGCGCGCTTCGCGCCATGTAGCGAGGAGATTCATCTCCTTGAAACAACGCAAACGGATGCCCTCGTGAATGGGGAAACGTGTCAACTGTTAAACCGCTTCGCCCTCCTGCCACCCGCTTGCCTTTTATGGATTTTCCTTATTTATAAGGTCTACCGCGTGTTGCGCTCGTCGCCGCTCGTGTTGCACGAACCATCGCCTTTATTATACGCGGGCGAGGTCGAAACGAGGCGCGCAGGCGAGAACGTTGGGCCGTCGCAGAACGAATCGTACTGGCCCTGCGACACGATGAACTTGACATGACCATCGGCGAACGCGATGGTGTCGCCGCCCTTGTGGAACGGCCTGGGGTCTTTGCTCCCGATGGTTTCCCACGGCGCGACATAACAGCGCATCACGCGGGTTTCCGCCGGGCGCGCGAAGTACGAAATCGGAAGCGGGTTTGGTGCCGCGCCCGTATTCGAGCCGACGGTCGCGGGCGGGCCGACCAGATCGGTGTTGTTCCCGGCATTGGCATACGCGTAGGAATAGGTCGCGTTGGGGAAGTTTTGCGCATCCACGATTCCGAAGTTTTCTTTGGTGAACTTGTACGACGTGCCGTACGCGTTCCACACTTCCATTCCGGCGGGAACCGTGTAGGTCGAGCCGCCCGCCGTGTTCCCGGCGGGGAACGTGGAATCGTCCGGACATTGGAAAACGCCCCGGTTCTTTACGTAGTTGAAGATTTGCGCGTGGACGCCCCATTCGCTTGCGGCGGGGTTCGCGGCGACAATCCCCGGCCCGATTTGCAGTTTACCGTTCACCGCCATCGGCATGCACTCGTCGGCGTCCTGCGCGTACTGCAAAATCGCGAGGCTGAACTGCTTCAGGTTGCTGATACACGTCGCCTGCCGCGCCTTTTCGCGCGCCTGCGCGAAAACCGGGAACAAAATCGCCGCAAGGATAGCGATAATAGCGATAACGACGAGCAGTTCAATTAAAGTGAAGGCACGGCGGGCGACGGCGGACTTGGGCCGGAAAGAGGAAATCATGGGGTTGCTCCTGCGAAACGTTGAACGGCGAAAACGAAAAATAGCCTGAACCGGGTCGCCGTATTACATCTATTTACACCATCACGGGCGACCTCGTCTTTATCGTACCGGCGCGCGGGGGACGTTAGGTTAAGCCCACGTTAAGCGCAGGTTAAGTCTATGTTAAGAACGTGGGGCGGGCAGGTACACTTTGTTACAGGGCATCGCTTTCGACGGTCGCCTTTTTTCATTAATAAGCGCGGGAAGGGAAAAGAACCAAAATCATGCAGGAAAACGAGCCGAAGTATCCTTACCAATTTGACCATGTGGCCCTTGTCACGCCCGACATTGCCGGAACTGTCGCTTGGTATGTCGAGAACATTCCTGGCGCGCGGGTTTTGTTTCAAGATACGACATGGGCGTTTGTCGAAGCGGGCGGAACGAAACTCGCGTTTGTGGTTCGCGATCAGCACCCCAACCATCTGGCGTGGCGCGTGTCGGAATCCGAACTCGAACGCCTCGCGGCGGAAAAGGGAAAAGAAGTTAAGCCGCACCGGGATGGCACCCGGTCGTTTTATCTGGACGGCCCGAACGGGCAGGCAATCGAAATTATCAGTTACGAGGGGAGCCGGTGGGAAGCGGCGGACAAGGGCGCATAGCGAATAAAGAAAAGCGGACTTTACCCCCCGCTCGCCGGTGGGGCGACGCCGAGCAGATGCCGCACGAAGAAGTCTTGCAAACGGCGCTTACCGTACGGGGTTCCCAGAACGCCGTGGCCCGCGCCGGGCATGACCACGTACTCGAACGGCTTGTTTGCCTTGATTAGCGCATCGGCGACCTGATACGTGCTTGCCGGGTCCACGTTCGTATCCATCTCGCCGACCAAAAGGAGCAGGTCGCCCCGGAGGTTCGGCGCGAGCGTGACATTGGACTGCGCGGCGTAGTGCGGGCCGACCGGCCAGCCCATCCACTGCTCGTTCCACCAGATTTTATCCATGCGGTTGTCGTGACAGCCGCAGTCGGCTACGCCCGCGCGGTAAAAATCGCCGTGCAACAACAGCGCGCCCAGCGCGTTTTGTCCGCCCGCCGATGTTCCATAGATGCCGACGCGCGCTAAATCCATAAACGGGCGCGTTTTCCCTGCGGCGCGTATCCATGCGATCCGGTCGGGCAAACCGGCGTCGGCGAGGTTTTTCCAGCAAACATCGTGGAACGCGCGGGAGCGCCAGTTGGTCCCCATGCCGTCTATCTGGACCACGATAAAACCCAACTCGGCGAGCGTTTGCATGCCATTCAGGTTCGACCACGCTTTGGGAACAAACGCGCTTTGCGGTCCGGCGTAGATGTTTTCGATAACCGGGTATTTGCGGTCCGGATCGAAGTTCGTGGGGCGGCAGATAACGCCGTAGATCGGCGTCACGCCGTCGCGGGCCGGGGCCGCGAAACGCTCCGGGGCGCGCCATCCGGTCGCTATCAGGGCCGATGCATCGCCCTTTTCTAACTCGCACACGGCCCCGCCGTCGCTCGCCCGGCGCAGAACGCTGACGGGCGGCAGGTCCACGCGCGAAAACGTGTCCACGAAATACCGGTTGTCCGGCGAAAACGCGATTTGGTGCGTGCCGTCGCCGCTGGTGAGAACCGTGAATCCGGTTCCGTCGAAGTTCACGCGGCAGTAATGCACGTAATACGGATCTTGTTCCGCCCGTACGCCGCCCGCCCGGAACCAGATTTGTCGCTTGACCTCGTCCACGCGGTCCACGCCACGCACGACCCACGCGCCTCTCGTGATCTGGTTCTTCACCCGCCCGGTTCGACTGTCATAAAGATACAGATGGTTCCAGCCGTCGCGCTCCGACATCCAAACGGCCTCGCCGGATTTTGGTAAACGACGTAGATAAACCTTGTTGGTCCAATCAATGAACGTTTTGGCCTGTTCGTCAATCACCACGCTTGCGGTTCCGGTTCGGGCGTCCACGGCGACAAGGCGCATGCTTTGATGCCCGCGCGCGTTGTACAAAAACGTGAACCTCGAACCGTCCGGTTCCCATGCGACATCATTTAAGTCCCACGGATTGGGGAAAAGGTCGTCCTTGATTGCGATGCTCTTGCCCGTTCGGGCGTCGAAAAGGAACGGGCGCGGATGGGCGATTCGGTCGCCGGGCTTCAGGTAGTCTATAGCGTGAAGTTTGGGCTGAATCTGATCTCGGGGCGATGACTCCACCAGATAAATCTTGTGTTCCTGGGCGGCCTCGGTTTTGAAGACCACGAAGCGGCGGCTGTCCGGCGACCAGTACGGCCCGTTTCCATAGCCGTCGCCCGCCGCGCCATCGCGCGTCAGAATGGTTTCCCCCCCGGTCGCCCTATCGCGCAGAACCACGTTGTCGCCTTTGAAGATTACTTGTTCTTTCCGATCCGGGGACAAGCCGGGGGCGTCGCGCGGTTTGGGCGGAGCGGGGGCCACGGGTTTGTCGCCTTGCGCGACCGCAAGCGACGCTTTTTCCGTCGCCACGAACGCGACCCATGAGGCGCCGTTATCTGGGCGCGTCAAAAGCCACGTGTGGCCCGCGTACGTACCCACCTGACGCGTTTCCCCCGGAGCGAGCGCGCCGTACGCATGGCGGACGCTGTCGCCGTCTACCCAGAACAGGGCGAGCGGGCCGTTGGTTTGGTTCGCAAATGTGATCGAGACCGCATCGCCGCCGTTTCGGGACGGCGGGGCGTTTGAGGGCGCAAGCGGCGCGACCCGACCTAAAGCGTCGCCGGTGACGCGCCGGACAACGTACGTTTTCAGATCCGCCTCAAACGTATCCGTTTCCATCTGAAACTGCACAGCATTCTTTGATGGAAACACGATCCGCTCGATAGGAAGCCGGTCCGGGGCGAGGGCGCGCTTGCCAGTCAGAGCGGCGATACCCGCCGCCAGGCGCGCATGATCGAACGCGGGCCGCTTTTTCACCTTTGCGTCCGGCTCGACCAGAACGAATAAGCGCTTGCCGTCGCCCAAGTCGCTCCGGTACCAGAAGCGCGGCCCGTTGTCAATCCACTGCGGCGCGACCGCGCCGTGCGTCACCTTGCCGCGCGTTTGCGCTTCCAACCGGCTCGCTCGCGTGTAATCGGCGGCGGTACCCTGCGCCCCGGCCCGACCCGCTCCCATTCCGGTCAATATAACGCCGCCAACCAAAGCCAGCCGCCCCGTTCGCAAAACCGCGCGCGCCATCCGCATCACGCTTATTTCCCCCATACGCTTTTCAAAATCATCGTACAGCGTCGCCCGCTTCTTCGCCGTTGCGGAAAATCGTCACTCTTTTAGGCGCGCGCCGCTTGGTTTTGGCGGGCGAATTTGTTCATCGCCTGCGGAGAGTTTATGTTTGTAGACACTCTCCCACAGGGATATAATAAGGTATCTTTGAGCGGCGCGGTTTGCGTCGTTGGAACCTTCGCAAACCGCATAAGTCCCGCCGCACGCCAAGCGGACTGGAAACATAAATTTGCCGATTTCTGAAACCCTTGAAAGCGTAGACGACGCCGCAATTATCGGCGTCAGCGACGCCCCGGCCCGCGCCGGTTCGGAAGGCGCGGCGACGGGCGCAGTAGAGGAAGCAGTAGCGCAGGCGCCCGCTCGGCGCGGCGGCTTGCCGTTGTCCGGTATGCAGCACAAGATCACCGATAATTTGGACCAACTGCTCGGCGTTTTGCCGCCGCCGCTCCGCGCCTGCCTGGAGCGCGAGCCGCAACTCGACGATTTGCTCGAAATCGTTCTCGATTTGGGACGTCCCGCCGAAGCGCGTTTTCCCGGGCGCGTTATCGAGCTGTACCCCAATCTGCCTGAGAACCTCGATGTTATCGCGGGCGAGGGAACCGGCGGCGAGCTGACGCCGGAAATCCACGCCGAGGCCGAGATTAGCGACGAGGATATTGAGTACGTCACGTCGCGTATCGGTGACTTTGGTCTGGACAACCGCGCCGGTATCGAGCGCACCCTGCACCGCATCTCGGCGATTCGCAACCGCGCGAACCGCGTGGTCGGTCTTACCTGCCGTATCGGGCGCTCCGTGTACGGAACCGTGGACATCATTCGTGACATTGTCGAGGAAGGCAAGTCCATCCTGATGCTCGGTCGTCCCGGAGTGGGCAAAACCACCAAACTGCGCGAGGTCGCGCGTATCCTGTCCGATGAGTTCAAAAAGCGCGTCGTGATCGTGGACACGTCGAACGAAATCGCGGGCGACGGCGACATTCCGCACCCCGCTATCGGACGTTCGCGCCGAATGCAGGTCAAGGCCCCGGAAGCCCAGCACGCCGTGATGATCGAGGCGGTCGAAAATCACATGCCGCAGGTTATCGTGATTGACGAGATCGGGACTGAGCAGGAAGCGTTCGCGGCTCGCACGATTGCGGAGCGCGGCGTTCAGTTGGTGGGGACGGCGCACGGCAACTCGCTGGAGAATTTGTTGCTGAACCCGACGCTGTCGGATTTGGTGGGCGGTATTCAATCGGTGACGCTTGGCGATGAGGAAGCGCGTAAAAGAGGGACGCAGAAGACGGTTTTGGAGCGCAAGGCGCCGCCGACCTTCGATGTGATTATCGAGATTATCGAAGTGGACAAGCTCGCGATCCACCATGATGTGGCGAAGGTGGTGGACAAGTTGCTCCGGGGGCAGTTGCCCAGGCCGGAGATTCGGGTGCGGAACACGGGCGGCGAGGTCGAGGTGGTTCAGCGGGCCGAGATGCCTGCGGATCGGCCCGAGCGCAGTAACGGCGGCGGTTACAGCAATGGTAACGGGAGCGGCGGTTATACCGACGGCGAGCGTGGCGGCGGTAATGGCGGCGGTTATAACGGGAGCGGCGGCGGCTACGGCGGCTACAATAGCGGCGGGGTCGGCGACCGGTACGATGAATCCGGGGATGGCGGACGCGGCGATAGCCGTGACAGTCGTGACAGCCGAAGCGGCGGCATAGTAGAGCCGCCCGCGAAGCGGGCGCTCCCGGCGACCGTGCGCGTGTTTCCGTACGGGGTGTCGCGGTCCCGGTTGGAGCGTGCGATTGCGAATCTGCGCGTGCCTGCAGTGATCTCGAAGGATATGCACGACGCGGATGTCGTGGTTGCGCTGAAGGCGACATTGCGGCGGGACCCGGCGAAGATGCAGGAGGCGAAAAGCCGCTCGCAGTCGTTCTTCGCGGTGAAGTCGAACACGTATATCCAGATCGAGAATGTGGTGCGCGACGTGTTCGGTTTGGGGGGCAGCTCGCTTCCGTCGGATGAGGAGGCCGCGATTACGGAGGCCGAGGACGCTATCGAGTCGGTGATCGCCGGGGCGGACCCGATTGATCTGGCCCCGCAAAACTCGTTCATGCGGCGGTTGCAGCATCAGTTGGTGGAGCGGGCGCAACTGTTGTCCGAGTCCATCGGCGTGGAGCCGAACCGCCGCATCCGCGTGTCGCGCCGGTAGCGTACCTTCGTTAAAAAAGGCTCCACGCTGTTACAAAACGCGGAGCCTTTTTTGAACGCCCAGCGACGGAAGCCACAGATTACAGATGGCAAAGATCACCTGCACGGATTTTTAAAAGATGAAAGAGGAGCGGGACAGCCCATTTATAGTCCAGTGCGGGGTCGTGGCTCTTGTGATGTTGTCGGGGTAGATTAGGTTTATGGTTTCCGAACTTGTCGCCTGTTCCGAG
>CAXUMS010000198.1:0-8587 GCA_964252165.1 uncultured Armatimonadaceae bacterium | reverse complement strand
GCCCAGCACGGTTTCCTGGGCTTGGAGGGTCGCTTGGGCCAGGTGTTTCAGGGCGATGGACGGCAGGTTTTCCACTCCGGAGCGAAGGGTATCTCGGAGCGGGTCGGTCCATTTTTCCGGCAGGGCTTTGCGCCCGGTTACCAGACCGATGATACTGCCCGCCGTCGCCCCGTTCGCGTCAGCGGCCAGACCCGGTTGCACCGCGCGGCAGATCGTTTTCTCGAAATCGTTTTCACCCCAAAGCAGGGCGACCGCAACTACCGACGCGTTCGCGACCGCATGGTACGCCTGATGCGGGATACGCTCATCGTATTCGGAATGGATCTGCGCGATAGCCGTGTCGTAGTCGGTTCCTTGCGTGTGGGCCGCGAGAACGCGTTTTAGCGCGCTCGCGAGGCGGGACTCCTCCGGGATTTGGGCCAGACCGCACTCGATTATCGTCCGCATGTCGCTTGTCGCAAACGCGGCGGCGGTCATCGCCGCGACCCAAAGGGACGCATACACGCCGTTTTTGACATGGCTGATCGAAGCGTCGCGCCACGCGAGTTCGGCGGCTTTTTCCGGCGCTCCGGGCGCGATATAGCCCCAATAATCGCCTCTGGCCATCGCGCCGTTCCACTCGCGGTACGGGTTCCGATACAGAGCGGATTCAGGCGGCATAATTTGTAGCGCAACGTTACGGTACGCGACGCACTCGGCGGCCTCGGCGTGCATGATCGGGATGTTTTCCAGCCAGAACTCGCACACATCGGTCGGCGTCACCGTCATGCCGCATTTCCGAAACATCGCCAAATTCATCACGGTATAGTTGAGAGAATCATCCTCCACCATACCGCCCGCCCCGATCTGATCGGCCAAAATCCCCTTACGGACCACATCTCCGAACTGGTAGCGCGCGACCACATCCGGCGTTTTGGCGAGCGTTTCCGCCCGCAGGTAATCGTGGAGCGGATATTGTTCCACATCGCGGAGCAGGCCCATGATGTTCTGGCGGCATATGCCTTGAAACGGCAACCCCAGTAGGCAACCGGCGCACCGTCCGGCCCACGCGCCGTAGACCTGATCGCCGATATGGGCGACATCGGCGCGGTTGATCGGCTCCAAGGCGGGCGGATCGGACCACGGGCGCGCTTCCTTGATTTGCGGCAGGCTGCTTGGCTCCGTGTACTTGAAGTCGGACTCGATCGGCAGACCGATGGTCTGGTCCATCAGGTTTTGCGCGGCCAGCCAGTTGCCGCGCTTGGTAAGATCGGTGGACAGCACCTGATCGAACCACTGCTCGACCAGATGCATTTCGCGGCCCTCATCCCGGCATTGGGCGCGCTCGGTTTCGATAGCATCGCGACTGATACGCAGATACTCGTGTTTCATCGTCGGCGTTTAACTCCCTCGTAGGCGACGAACAACGCGAGGCGGCGACGCTAAACGGGCGTCGCTTCTCGCGGCGGGTGCGGCATCGGACCCGCGAAATGATGAACGGAAGAAGAAAGAAAATGCGCCGCTTGCGTCCTTTGGAGAAGGCGAAGCGGCGCATCGTTTAGTTCCCGGCGTTCCCCTATTTTTCCTGCTAAATTATCCTTCAAAGCCGTAACCGGTAAGGCCGCGCACGAAGTCAATACTCAGGAAGGAGAACGTGCGCCTCGCGACGAATGCCGAAAAGAGTTGTAGACTGTCGTTCCTAATAACTTCGCACGGCGGAGCGTGTCCCGCCGACCGTTTTTTTCGTTACTTGAAGGATGCTTATCATGCTCCACGCCCCCCGTCGCCGCTTCGGTTACACTGTCGCCTTCACGCTCGCGCTGATCGCCCCAACCGCTCTGCCACTGGCGAACGCCGCCGCGCCCGCCTATGCGGCGCAAGCGGCGGATACGAAAGAAACAGTCGCGCTTACCTTTATTCATCCGTCCGAATTCATCGCCGTTCTGAAAGAACAGCCTGTTATAAGTGAAAAAAACTTAAAGAAGGGCATGGTTTCGGTTTCGATTTATCAAGCCATCAAGGGACTGCGCCGCCTATCGCCCCGCGACCTGGACGGCTCCCTTGACATTGAAGGCACGCCTGAAGCCATCGCTGAGGTTAAGTCCCTGGTGGAAATGTCGGACCATGCGCCGCGCGAGGCGATTTTAACGCTGTCCATCACGCGCGTTTATTTGAACGCGGACGGCGTGCGCCAGCGCAAAGCGGTCGGCAGGGCGCGCGTGAACACGACGAACAATGCCGCCACAGTGGTGGAGGTCGCGGGCGGGTACCACGTGAGCGTGACGCCGCATATGAATGGCGACAACAGCGTTTCGCTCGCGGTTGACAGCGTGTTCCCGGAGTCCGATAAGCAAGACGGCATTGCCGTTACCGCCCCGCAATACGTGCGAATCATGAACGGCGACAAACGCCGTTTTCGTTTCGCCGCCGCCGCTACGCGCCCCGAAACCCGCGCCATGTTTGGCCCAAAGGGAAAACGTATCGTCGTGAATGACGACCGGGACTTCGAGCGTTTCTTCAAAGGGCAAGCGGCGGTTCTCTACTATGTAGACGTCACCCCCTATGTAGACATCACCGCGACCGGGACGCCCTTACCGTCCGAAAGCGCGACGCCCAACAATACCGCGCCGTAGATCGTTTTCCTCCTTGCGCGGGTCCGGCGTGCGCCGCAGGACTTAGCGGCGCACACGTTGTATAAATACGTTCATGGCGACTTTATCCGAGCGGCCCGATGTGGGGCCGGATGCGCGCGGCGCGGGCGCGGCGGCTCCCGTTGCGGGATTACCGCCGCGCGGTCTTTTGCGATGGTGGGTCGCGTTCCCGATCGCCCTGCCGCTGATTGTTTTAGATGCGCTCTGGGTGATTGAGGCGGAAAAGGTCGGCTACGGGCCGTACTTCACCACGATCTCGCTGTTCGCCAATGTGCTGTTCATCCTCACCGGCTTGATTGTCGCAAATATTGCGCTACGCCGTTTCCTCCCGCGCGCATCGCTGTCGCAGGCCGAACTGCTTCTTATCTACTCAATGGTCGCTATCGGGGCCGCCCTCGCCGGGCATGACAGCGTTCCGTCGCTCATTCAGTTCCTGGGGCATCCGTACCGGTTCGGCGATGCCAGCAATGGCTGGATTGGCCGATTTGGGGCGTTCCTACCGTCCGCCCTGATGGTGTCCGACACCAACGCCCTGAACGGCTATTATCAGGGGAACGCGTCGCTGTACCAACCGGAGAACTTCGGCCCGTGGCTTCGGCCCTGCCTGCTGTGGTCCCTGTTCATCATTTTGCTTCTCGGGACCATGCAGTGCTTGAACGTGATCGTGCGTCAAGGCTGGCAGGATCGCGAACGGTTGCCGTTCCCCATTGTGGAAATCCCAATTCAGATGACGGAAGCGAGCGGCGGATTGTGGCGAAACCGCTTGTTCTGGATCGGCTTCGCGCTGTGCGCCGGAATCGAACTGCTGAACGGCTTGTCGTGGCTGTACCCGTCGCTTCCGTCCATCAATGTCAAGCACGTGGACGTGAACGGGCAAGGTATTTTCGCGACCCGCCCATTCAACGCCGTCGGGTTCACCTGCTACTCGTTTTATCCGTTCGCGATTGGTCTGGGTTACCTGTTGCCGATCGACCTTTTGTTCTCGTGCTGGTCGTTCTACCTTTTCTGGAAGGCGCAGTTGGTGTTGTCCGCGATGTTCGCGCTCGATACCATGCCGGACTTCCCGTTTGTGCGCGAGCAGGCGTTCGGCGGCTACATGGCGATTCTGGTTTTCATGGTCTGGAACGGGCGCAACTATTTCCGCGAGGTGTGGAAGCGCATCTGGGGCGAGCCGTCCGATGTTTCCGATCAGGCCGAGGGCTTGACATACCGGCAGGCGGCTTTAGGCGCGCTGGTTTGTTTCGCGGGTTTGGTTGGGTTCATGTGGTGGGCCGGGATGTCGCCGCTTCTCGCAACAGTGGCCTTCGCTATCTACTTCGCGCTGTCGCTCGCGGTCACACGTCTGCGGGCGGAACTCGGCCCGCCCGTCCACGATTTGCATTTTACCGGTCCGGATCATATCCTGACGCGTTCGTTCGGCACGCCCGCGTTCACCGGTCGGGACCTGACGCTTCTCAACTATTTCTACTGGTTCAACCGCGCGTACCGATCGCACCCCATGCCGTTCTCCGCCGAGGGCCTCAAAGCCGCAAAAGACGTGGGCGCGAGCCAAAAAGTGATGTTCTGGGGAATGGCGTTGGCGGGCGTGGTCGGGACCGTTTCCGTGTTCTGGGCGTACCTGCACCTTGCGTACGCGACCGGGACGCAGGCCAAGTGGAATCAAGGAAGCGGGTTCGCGGGCGAGGCGTTCAACCGTCTCAATGGCTGGCTGCAAACCCCGCAACCGCCGAACACGACAGCAAATGTCGGTATCGGCGTCGGTTTTGTTTTTTGCGCCCTGCTAATGGTCGCCCGCATTAAATTCCCGTGGTGGCCGTTTCACCCTATCGGCTACGCCATCTCCGGCTCGTGGGCGATGAACCTCGTGTGGACGCCGCTCCTGATCGCGTGGATTCTGAAAGGCGCGATCCTGCGCTACGGCGGCGTCCGCTTGTACCGGCAACTCCTCCCGTTCTTCCTCGGCCTGATCCTGGGCCAGATGATTGTCGGAAGCGCATGGCACCTGCTCGGCCTCGCGATGGGCATCGTTCCCTACTCGTTCTGGGGCGGATAGGGAAAAAGGATGAGGGCGGAAGGATGAAGGATGAAAATAATCCGAATTGGGAAGAACCGCCTGCGGATTTAGCAGATGAACTTGGCAACGGCTCGCTTTGGCTTCATGTTGGTCACATCACTAAACCCATCTTTCTCGGTCTGCAAATTCACCACGAAGATTTAAGCGCTATCCTTACCGCCTTGGATGTTCCCGAGGATTGGTGGGAGGGTGCAGAACTTCCGCACGAAGACGTATACAGTAACGGAATACGCCTGCAAAAACGGCTCGCCGAACATTTGCCTGACTATCCTTTGCTGTCGCGGATTTGCGATATGTATCAACACGCTAAATATGACCAGGAAGAAGTAGCGAACCTGCGGCGCGAGTGCGAGAGGGCGCAGGCGACGGCAAGCGAAAACGCGATGGCGGTACAGGGTCTGCGAAAACTCATTTACGCTTGTGACCGTGCGCTTGCCTTCCCAAGTCGCTTGGATTTAGTCTGCGACTGAAGCGAAAATTTTATTTGCGTTTTCGTTTCCGGGTTGGGTATACTTTTCGTAGTTGTTGGTTTGGAAGAAACGAAGAAAGCGTTAGCAATCTGTCTGCGGCGTTTCGCCGTGGCTGCGGTCAAGCCCGTCATACGACACCGGACACCGACTTTACTCAGCGCTGTACGCATAGTAGTGCGGCCCTCGCGGGCGCTGAAGAGTCGGTAGCCCACCCGCGAGGGCCGCACTACTATGCGTACAGCGCTTACAGTGGTCGGCGCCGGTCCCTACCGGTTAGTAGCGTTTTTCGTTTCTTCCAAACCCTCAACCTTCTTGTCCCCCTTTACCTTCCGTGATTCCGTTGGGCCGCACGCCCTGCGAGCGGCGCCGGTCGCGCCGGTAGGCGTCGGCGGTTTCCGATGTAATTTCTCCGCTTTCCAGCAACGCCGTCACCACCTCCTGGTCCGTTTGCGCGCCCGCCGCATTCTCGTTTTCGCGCGCGGCCTCCCACAAAGCGGTCTCGTCCGCCCCGCCGCTCCGTAGCGCTTCGCGAACCGCGCCCGTGACCGGAAGGTACTCGTGGGCGCAGACTTTGCCCGGACGGTTCGCGCGCGGCAAAAGCCGCTGATTAAAAACGGCTACCAGCGTTTGCGCGAGCAACTGCCGTAGGTGATCGTCGCCGTGCGCGAGCGCGACGAGGCGAGCGAGAGCGTCGGCGGCGGAGGTCGCGTGTAACTGAATCAGTACGAGATGCCCGGTATCCGCGAGCGTCAAAGCCGCTCGCAAATCCGCCTCGGTGGCGAGGTCCGCGAAGTAGACGACATCCGGGTCCGCGCCCTCCCAAACGGTTTGCGCGGCCTGCGCATAGTCGGACGCGTCCTGCCCGATATACAGCGCGGAAATCAAGCCGGTCTTGCTTGTAAACCGGTAGCCGGGCGTTCCTTCTAAAAGGAAAATGCGGTCCGGGCGCGTTTTGTTGATTTCCTCCACCACCGCGCACACGCTGGTCGTTTTACCGCTTCCGGTCGGGCCGGTGAACAACACCATACCGCGCGGCAGGGCCGCTATCGCCTTTAGTTTTTCCGTGGCCACCCCACCGATTTGCTCTAACGTGGGAATGTCGCGCGGCATAACGCGCACGGTTGCGGCGAGGCGTCCCCCATTTTCGTGGAAAGCGCAAAGCGTAAAGGCGAACCCGTTCCTCTCAACGATGGCGGATACGGTGTGTTGCGCGCCGTCCACAAGAGCGAACCGAACTGCAGGCGGTAGCGCGCCCAGAACAACAGTTTCCAATGCCGCCGCCGTCCACGGCGGCGCGTCCGCCCGGACCAACTCGCCGCGCACCCGGAACGTGGGCGGCTCGTTTGCGATTAAATGCAGATCGGACGCATCACGGGCGATGGTTTCATCGAGCAACGCGTTTAGTTCATCGGACACGCCGTTTTGCGTCGTGTCGGCGTTTACAAGCAAATCCGGTTTGGCGGCGGAAGGGATGGCAGAGCGGGAAACAGCGTTCATCACGTTCTCCTGATACTAAAAAGGGGGGCGGCGTCACTGGATGCGACGCGTGGGTAAGTCGAGCGGCGACAACACGGGGGCGAAAAAATCAAGCGGCGTTTGCGGCGCGGGAACGTTTTCGCTCCGCGCCTTGAGCCGGGCGATCTCGCGCCGCAGGCTCGCCGTTTCCGCCTGCAACAAGCCAAATTCGGCGCGCAGTTCGCGAATCGTGCGAAGGGCCTTATCCAATTCGGCGGCTTCGTCCGCCCCGGTAGCGACAGAGGCGACAGGCGCGGACGGCGGGGCGAGCGGGTACGCCTGCGCCATAGCTCGTTCTAAATCAGACGGCGCGGCGTACATCGGCTGAACCAGACAACCGGAGGCGAAGCGCACGGCATCAACGGCGTTTATGTCGCGCGGGTTACGGAACGCAACCCAAAGCCGGTTTCGGTCTTTCTTTATGGGAAGCGCGCCGGACGCGAAGGCCACATCGGCAGGCACAACGGAGATCGCCGACGCTTCCGGCGCGTGTTTCGTCAAATCCACGAACGGAATGGCCTCGGCGATCGCCCGCGCTTTCGCCACATCGCGCTCCGCCGAATAACTGAGTTCCACAAGCGTTTCGCCTACGCCCCCGGCGCGAGTTTGGCTGACGTACTGCGCGTGCAAGAGTTGCGCGGCGGTGATAAAAGAGGGCGCAGGCGTATTGCGGCTGGCGAGTGTCGGCGCTTTCCCTGATTCGGCGGCGATACGCGCTTGAACGCCCACCCAAACGTCGCGCTCGCCTACACTGTCCACTGTCCACGATTGCGCGGCGGCGCGAACCTGCGCGTTCCCCGCAAACGCTTCCCGGCAAGCCGCGCACGTTTCCAGATGGCGGCGCGCTTGATCGGCGTCGCGGGCGGTCAGTTCGTTGTCGCCGAGCGCATCGAGGAGCGGCAGGAACGCGTCGCAATCCGGCGCAAAATCGGTGTAAATATCAATCATCGGCGTTTTCATCGGGCGTGGAAAGAAGGCGGCGGAGCGCGGCGACCGCGAGCCGTTTGCGAGAGGCGACCGTTCCCATCGGAATATCCAGTAGCGCGCTAATCTCGGCGTAGCGCAACCCTTCGTACTCACTCAAAACAAACACGGCGCGCTGGGCGTCCGGCAACGCGGCGACCGCATCCCGCGCCCGCTCCGCCATAGCCACGCTTCGGTTGTCGCGTTCATCGGACGCTTCCCCCCATTCCGCGAGCGGCGCGGGCCGGGCGCGGCGCAGATCATCGAGGCATAGATTGTGAACGGTGCGCAGGAGCAAGGCGTCCACGCGAAGGACGGACGCGCTGTCATTGTTCGTCGCGTACCGCTCGCGCGCCCGCCATACCCGCACAAACGCTTCCTGCACCGCGTCCTCGGCGGCGTCCCGGTTCCCGCCCAGCATCCGCGCGGCGTACCGCAGCAGTCGCCCTTGATGGACGCGCACGATCTCGCCGAACGCCTCGGCGTCACCGTTACAGGCCGCGCGGCGTAAACGGTCGACGTCGCGGGCATGGCTGTCGTCGTCGGGCGTATTATCGGGAGGTGTCGTCATCGGCGTTTCTGATAGATAAACGAATCACAGGGGCGTTTTCTTCATTTTGCGCGCCGGAAGAACAAATTGTTTTTACGGCGCCAAAACGAAACGGCGGACGCTGAGTTGCGTCCGCCGTTGGCGTTGATCGTTCGTTGGCGTTGATCGTTTTACGAGGAGATAAATCTCCTCGCTACGTGGCGCTTCGCGCCGGTCGTCCTACGGACGGTCTGTAAGAATAATTTAATGGGGTTGTTTTGCGCTCGGTCGGTTGGGCAAATATATTATGCTATCTTGCGCTGTGTTCTACCCTATCAATAACTTCGCTCGTTCCGTCCGTAGGACGACCGGCGCGAAGCGCCACGTAGCGAGGAGATTTATCTCC
>CAXUMS010000197.1:7420-8643 GCA_964252165.1 uncultured Armatimonadaceae bacterium | reverse complement strand
GTGTTAGGTGTTAGGTGTTAGGTGTTAGGTGTTAGGTGTTAGGTGTTAGGTGTTACTGGCTATACCAAACCAATTGCATAAACGAAACACAAAAGCCAAGCGGTATTCTCAGAACACCCAACACCCAACACCCAACACCCAACACCCAACACCCAACACCCAACACCCAACCTGTCACCCTCGCGCGCCGGTCAAAATCAAGCCTTGCAAAAGCGATTGCGCGAGGGCGCGGCGGACCGAGCGGAGCAAGGGTTCGTCGTGACCGTGCGCGACGCGCGCGGCGGGAGCCGACACGCCCGCATACCCTCGGCGCGCCCAGTAACAAAACCACGCGTAATCTTCGGCCTGCGGCAAGCGTTCGTCGTACGGGCGTTGTTCCCACAAGGCGCGTCGAATCGCCATGTTACAGCCGAGAACGGTGCGAGGACTACGAAAACGACGCGGGGCGTCGCCGGGGTCAGCGCGGTG
This sequence comes from uncultured Armatimonadaceae bacterium, assembly GCA_964252165.1. Lineage (GTDB taxonomy): Bacteria > Armatimonadota > Armatimonadia > Armatimonadales > Armatimonadaceae > CAXUMS01. The sequence continues at coordinate 8,175 of CAXUMS010000197.1, read as the reverse complement.
ATACAAAAACTGCGCCAAACGCTCGACCGGGTTTCGCATCCCGGTCGGCAGGATTTGCCCGCCCCATGTCAGGGCGACCTTCGGATCACCTACGAACGGTTGCGTCAGGTCGGCGAGCCAGCGCGGCCCGACCGGAACCGCATCGCCGGACAGCCGCGCGATTATATCGCCGGTCGCCCGAGACGCGCCCGCATTGTGCGCGCGGGCGTAGTTGAACCGGCCCCCGTCCACCCCGACCACCTCGACGCCCGGCGCGGCGCGAACCAGATCAAGCGCGCCATCGCCCGAGCCGGAATCCACCACGATTATCTGCGGCGGGGCGTCGAGCCATCCGGTTTGCCCCCGCAAAATCGGCAACGTTTGCGCGAGATACGCCCGCTGGTTCTTGGTAACAATAACAACAGAAACGGTCATAAAACAAAGGATAGGGGATAAAGGATAAAAAGGGGCCAAGCCCCTTCTTTATCCTTTACCCCCTATCCTTTGTTTTACGCGGCGCGGGCTTTCAGCAGTTTCAGCAGATCGTTCATGCGCTGGGTCGCGCGCGGGCGTTGTCGCTCGAAGGGCAGGGTCGCCGGGTTGAGCGGGTTGTAGTCCTTCGGGTCCGGCATCGTGAAGCCGCCGCCGCCCGGTCGTCCGCCGCCGCCGCCCGGTCGTCCGCCGCCCCCGCCGGGTCCACCGCCACCCGGACGACCGCCGCCCCCGCCCTGACCGCCGCCAAAGCCGCCGCCCCCGCCGCCGGGGCGTCCGCCGCC
>CAXUMS010000197.1:0-7410 GCA_964252165.1 uncultured Armatimonadaceae bacterium | reverse complement strand
TTGGCGAGAAGAACTCGGCCGAGTTCTCGGCGGCCGGTCTCACCGTCAACGGAAGCTCGATGAGCGGTGTCGCGACCGCCCCGGCGACCACCGCGCGACGTGGCGATTTTCTTGATCTGCGGCAGAGTCATCACGTCGGTGATCTGCTTGTTCACCGCGCGCGCCTGCGCGTCGCTCATCTTGGGCTTGTTATGCCACGCGGACAAGACTGGCAAGATCTTTTTGGCCTGCGCGCCGGTGATCCGGGTTTTCGGGTCCTGCTCCATCTCACCAATTCCCCGCAACGATTGTTGAAGCGCGCCGATGTTCTTGTGATTGGCGTTCCATGCCTGCCACGCCTGCATCTTTTTTTGCATCGCGGGCGGCATCTGAAAACCGCCGCCCCCCCCGCCGCCAAAGCCGCCGCCGCCAGGCGCCTGCGCCCGAACCGGCGCGACCAACGCGACTGCAACCGTCGCCAAAAGCGCGAACGCCGCGCTGTTTCGTACGTAACGAACCGTCATAACTTCATACTCCTTGAAAGAAAAACGAAAACTGCGATATTGGGGTGTTGGGTGTTAGGTGTTAGGTGTTAGGTGTTCTGAGAATACCGCTTGGCTTTTGTGTTTCGTTTGCGCGTTTCGCTTGGTATAGCCAGTAACACCCAACACCCAACACCCAACACCCAACACCCAACACCCAACACCCAACACCCAAAAACCTACTCGAACTTACTCGAACTTACTCGTAGCGCAGGGCTTCGATGGGGCGAAGCCGCGACGCTTTAAGCGCAGGATAAAAACCGAAGAAAACGCCGACCACGGCGGAAAAACTGAACGCGAGGAAAACCGTGGTCGGCTGAATTACCACGCGCCAACCGTTCGCGGACCCGACAATACTGGAGCCAACGTAGCCGAAGACAACCCCGATCAGGCCGCCGACCAGCGACAGGAAGAGGGCTTCCAAAAGAAACTGCGCCAAAATATCGCCCCGCCGCGCGCCAATCGCCTTGCGGATACCGATCTCACGGGTGCGCTCGGTAACCGACACCAGCATGATATTCATAATGCCGATACCGCCGACCACGAGAGACACAATCGCAAGGCACGTGATCAGCGACGAGAACGTGTCCTGCTGGGCGTTCTGCGTTTCCGCCAAACTCGCCTGGTTGAAAATAACGAAGTCGGATGGCGTTTCGCCGGTCAATTTGTGCCGCTGGCGAATGAGCGCCTCAATCTCGTTTTGCGCCCGCGTCATCAAGCCGAACGTTTTGGCCTGACAAGTGATCGTGCGGACATTTTTCAAGCCGAACAAGCGGCGCATTGCGGTGGTGACCGGGATATAAACCGCATCGTCCGGGTTCTGAAAACCCTGACCGCCTTTGGCCTTGAGAAGCCCGATCACCTCGAACGTTTGCCCGGCGACGCGAACGGTTTTCCCGATGGGCGATGCGGTATCGAACAAATCTTTAGCCGTGGATGAGCCTAAAACCACGACACGCCGTCGTGACACCAGGTCGTCGTTGCTGAAATACCGGCCCGTTTTCAGCGGATGATTGCTGATAAGCGGATAATCCCTGCCGGTTCCATTGACGGTGACATTGTTGTTTTTGGCCTCGTACTTGACCTGCGCGCTCTGGTTGACCTGCGGGGAAACGCGGCCCACGGACGGGCATTCTTTCAAGATCGCGTCGGCGTCTTCGAGTTTCAGCGTGGTACGCGAGCCGCCGCCAAACGAGATCGCGCCGCGCCGTTGCGATCCGGGAATGACGGACAAAACATTGGTGCCAAGCCGCTGAATGGACTCGGCGACAGCCGCCCGCGAGCCTTCGCCAATCGCAATCGCGATAATAACCGCGCCGACGCCGATGATGACGCCCAGCATGGTCAGGAACGCGCGCAGTTTGTTCGCGGATAAGCCGCGCGCCGCCATCCGCATCGCGGTCAATAGCGACGCGGCGTCCCAGCCGTCCGGGATGTCGCCAGGCGCAACCGTTTGGGCGGCGCGCGGCGCATCGGGCGTTTTTTGCGGCTTCGCGGGCCGTTCCAGCGTTGTGTTTGCCATTGGTTTTATGTCGTCAAAATATCTAAACAATACAACACGATCAAAGATTGTTTTCAAGGAGATAAATCTCCTCGCTACGTGGCGCGAAGCGCGCCGGTCGTCCTGCGGACGGAATGGACGAAGTTAGCAATTACGGGCGAAATAACGACGCAGGGCAAGGCGGTCTACCTATCCAACCGACCGGAACCAGACCAACCTCGTTAAATCTTCCCCACATTCCGTCCGCAGGACGACCGACGCGCTTCGCGCCCCGTAGCGAGGAGATTTATCTCCTTGTCACCTAACTTGACGCCATTACACCCTTCTTGTCCCCCCATTATTGGGGGTTAGGGGGCCTTTCCCATTACCGACCGCGCCCGCCACCGCCGCCGCCAAACCCGCCGCCACCACCGCCCGGTCGTCCGCCACCGCCGCCGCCGAACGGACTGCCGCCCGCACCCGCCGCCGGGGTGGTTGCGACTTCCGGTTCGATAGTTTGAACGATGATATTCTCGCCGCCTTTTAAGCCGCTCGTGATTTCCGTGGTTTCGTTGCCGACCAAACCGACCACGACCGGAACGCGCTTTTTCGTGACGCCGATCTTGGTGTTCGGGTCGGCGGGAGCGGCGGCGGTCGGGTCGGCGGGGGCGGGCTTGCCGCCGGTCGCGACCTCGACATACGAGCCGTTATCGTCTTCCTTCACGGCCTCGGACGGAACCGCGACCACGTTCTTCTGCTCGCCCAGCACGAACTCGCACGTCGCGTTCATGCCGGGTTTCAAAAGCCGGAACGACGCCGACGAGTTGTCCACCTCGACGCGCACGTGAACCGTGGTCACGTTCTGCTCCGAGATCGCCTGCGGGTTGACGCGCGATACCTTGCCCTCGAACGGCACACCCGGGTACGCGTCAATCGTGACGTCCACGGTTTGACCTTCGTCCACATTCGCGATGTCGGTTTCGTCCACGGTCACATCCACGTACATTTTGCTGATGTCGCCGAGTTGCAAAATACTGGTGCCGGTCGAGCTAAGCGACAGGCCGGACGTGATAATCGTGCCTTGCTCCACATACTTTTGCAGAACGACCCCTTCGGACGGGGATCGCACCGACGTTTGATCGAGCGTGTTCTGGGCGTTGATCAGGGACGCGTTCGCGCGCTCTTTTGTCGCGCGGGCGGAAACGATGTCCTCGCGCTTGATATTGTTGTTCGCCTGATTCGCAATCGCCTGATTCAGCGCGGCGCGCGACTGCGCGACCTGGGCGTCGGCCTGCTTCACCGAGGCGGCGAGTTCCTGGGCCGAATTGCGGCGCGATTGCACATCAATTTGCGCTTGCGCGTTCCGGAGCGACGCCTGCGCCTGCACTACGCGGGCGTCGGCGGCGGCGCGCTCGGCCTGCTGGGCCGCGCCGATGGTGGACAATCGTTTCTGCGCCGACGTAAGGGCGGCGCGCACCGACCGGGCGGTTGCGGTCGCCTGATCCACAATGGACTGCGAAACGAACCCTTTTTGGAGCAGGCTTTGTTGCCGTCCCAGCGTCAGTCCCGCGTTCTCCGCGTCGGCCTTCGCCTGCTCGACCGACGCCTGCGTTTGCGCCAGGTCCTGCGCCTGCGTTTGCGTCAGTTGTTCGCGGGCGCGTACGGCGGCATCTAAGGTCGCGGCGCTTTGCGCGACCAGCGCGCTGGTCAGGGTCGGCTGTGCGGTGGACTGCGCGAGCGCGGTCTGGTACCGGGTGCGAGCCGCTTCCGCCGACGCTTGCGCGGAGGCTAACTGCGCCCGCGCGGTTTGAATGGCTATGGCGCTTTGCTTGATCTGCAACTGGTACTGATAATCGCCCTGCGTTTCGCGCGCGTTCGCGGAGTCCAGATCCGCTTTGGACTGCCGGACGGTCAATAGCGAGTCGGCGGGGTCAATGCGGGCGAGAAGCAGGCCGGGCTTGACCGGATCGCCCACATCCACCAAAAGCCGCTCGACCCGTCCGCCCGCTTTGGATTTAATATCCACCGTGGACCACGGTTGCAGGGTTCCGGACGCGGAAACGGTTTTCTTCACATCGCCGAGGGCGACCGGGGCGATCTTGAACTGCGTTTCCCCCGCCGCGCGCGCTTTCGCCGCTTTGAGATAGGCGGACACGCCGTACCCGCCGCCGCCCACGATACCGGTTAAAACCAGAAGCGCGACCAAATTCCGCCGCCACCGGGGCGCGGTTCGCCGGGGCGACGACAGATCCAGATCATCGTCGTCATCTAAGGGCGGCAGAACTGGCGGTACGGGCTTAACGGCGGCGTTGTCGCCCTTATTCGTTTGAAATTGCGTTGTCATAAGCGTTTATTCGACTTCTTCGGTATCGGCGCAGAAAGGAAGCAGGCGGATAGCATAAGTGGAAACTAAACTCGGGTATCGGAGTTTAGGCGACGTTTGAAAAAAGTGTGTAACGTTCCAGACGCAGATTATCTGGCAAAGTTCACTGGTTCCGCAGGTTCCGCTTGAAATCATTCTTTCCCTAAAACTTAAAGGAAATCATCCCAAAAGCGAACGGGGCGCGGCGGAGCCGTATCGGCGGGGCGGTACACCCAAATTCCAGTACCGCGTGTCCACGCGCCGGTGAGCGTGTCGCGCGTCCATGCCGCGCCCTTGCCGTAAAATTCGCTGTCGAAGTAATCGGCAAGATTGGCTCCGCAGTAGATAATGTCGCTTTGGTGAACCGAGATAACCGGGTTGCCCGGCAAAAGCGGCTCACTCGGTATATAGCGGTGACCAAAAATCGGTATCAATAGCGGAGCGGCGGCAACCTGTTCGCGCGCGACCGCGACTGCGGCCCGTAGTTTAGGGGGCGGCGCGCCCCAATCTTCGCGCCAAAAGCCGTTAAACTCGATGTCAGCCAATAGACCTTTTAAGGGCCACGACAAACGCTCGCGCAACGCATCCTCATCCCCGCGCCATTCCGCCCAGCCGCGAGATACAGGCAAAGCGTATTGGAGGAACGCGCGTAAATCGGGCGGGAATTTTATTGCGTACTCGTTCTCCGAACGTGTAAATTCGGAGTTCGTTAATCCGGGAGCCGTCTCGATACCGCATCGGGCAAGTTCCTCATGTAGCCGCGCGCTCGCCGTTGATAGTTCTTCGTCCGTCATACGCGCATTGTGGCAAAAGCGGGGCAAAGTTCCTAACGCGCTTCAAAACCAATCATCCCAAGCGCACATTCACAAATTGTAAAGCGCCTCGAAGGGCGCAAGGCTTTGGGGGCCTTCGCGGTAGCCGTAGCCGGAAAGGAAGGCGTCCGCGTATGTCGCAAGGTCGCCGGGCGCGCTTTTGCCGGTGAGGTTCCGCCGGATACTTCGCAAACCGGTGGCGAGGTCGGCGCGCGCGTCCGCCCAACCGCCCGCCGACCAATCCACCGCGCCCGCGAGCGTTTTTCCGTCGGTTGCGACCAGAATATTGGGCAAGCACCAATCGCCATGCCCCCAAACCAGTCGCGTGGGGCCAAACGCGCCGTTCTTGTACGCACGGGCTGCGTCGGCGTAAACGTCACCGGTTCGCGCGCCGCAGTACGCGCTGTAGGGGTTTGTGATAACGACGTCCTCGTTTCCGGCGGCGCGCTCGGCGGCGCCTGCCACAGCGGCGCCGAGCCAGTCGGGGGGAACGGGGACATCGGCGGCGTATGGGGAGCCGGGCCGCCAACCGTGAATCTCGCGTAAAAACACGCCGCTTGCGTGGAGCAAAGCGCGAACTTTATCCGCTACCTTATGCTCCGCAAGCGCGTCGCTGTCCGCAAGGTCCCCTACGGCTTCGGCGAGCGTTCGCCCCTCGATACAACTTAGCGCGAAGTAATGCGGCGGGCCGTTTTCGTTGCGCGCGGCGGCTCTGCCATAAAACGCAGGGACGCGCGGGCGGTACGCGGCAAGCGCGTTTAAAATAACGCCTTCCCTCAGAAGCGCGGCCTGTCCCTCCGGGGCGCGGGCCGTTTTGAGAACGAAACGTCCGCGCTGGGCGCTCGCAATCCAAACCGACGTATATCCGCCCTGAAACGGCGTTTCAAAAGCGTGGATAGGACCGGTAAAAAGCGCCTCGATTTCGGCCTGTGGAAAAGGGGCGGGCGGCACGCTGGTCGGTATGGAGCGGGATGACATAGTTTTTTATATCGGAAAAACGCGGAGGTATCAGGGTCGCCTTTCATTTTTTGAGGAAACAAGGGAACCGGGTCGCCCGGCCTGCTGTCTCGCCGTTTGTAATAACACCGGCGCGCCGCCGTATAAGGCGTGCGCTTCGCGAAAGGTTTCCCATGAAAGCGTACGAAATACAAGCCCGCCCCGGCCTCGACTCCCTCACCCTCGCCGACCGCCCCGATATAGACCCCGCAACGCTCGGGCCAAACGAGATTTTGATAAAGGTTCGGGCCGTGTCGCTGAACTACCGCGATTTGATGATCGCCAAAGGCTCCTACGGCCCCGCCGCGCCCAACGCCGCCCCATTTATCCCGGCCTCGGATGGCGCGGGCGAGGTAGTCGCGGTGGGCGCATCCGTGACGCGCGTCCGAACCGGCGACCGTGTGGCCGGAACCTTCTTTCAAGGCTGGGCGAGCGGCCCGCACCCCGCCGCCGCCGACGCCAAAACCGCGCTCGGGGCGGCGGGCGTGGACGGAATGCTCGCCGAGTATGTGGTTCTGCACGAAAACGGCGTGGTGTCGGTTCCCGATTACCTGTCCGATGAGGAGGCCGCGAGCCTACCGTGCGCCGCGGTGACCGCCTGGAACGCGCTGTTCGAGGAAGGAAATCTAACGGCGGGCCAAACCGTTCTGTTGCAAGGAACCGGCGGCGTGTCCCTGTTCGCCCTGCAACTCGCGCTCGCGGCGGGCGCGCGCGTTATCATCACATCGAGCAGCGACGAGAAACTCGCCCGCGCCAAAGCCCTCGGCGCGCATGACGGCATCAATTACATAACCACGCCCGAATGGAGCCAGGAGGCGTTCCGCCTGACTAACAACGAGGGCGTGGACCAGGTGATCGAGGTGGGCGGCGCGCAAACGCTGAACCAATCCCTCCGGGCCGCGCGCTACGGCGGTACGATCAGTTTCATCGGCGTTCTGTCCGGCGTGTCCGGCGAGATCAGCACGGCGACTATTTTGCAGAAAAACCTGCGCGTACAAGGCATCTATGTCGGCTCGCGTGCGATGTTCGAGAATCTGAACCGCGCGCTCACAGTCGGCAAAATCCGCCCGGTAGTGGACAAAACGTTCGCCTTCACCGACGCCCGCGCCGCCTACGACTACCTCGAAAGCGGCAAGCATTTCGGCAAAATCGCCATCCACGTCGCCGCGCCGTAAGGCGCCGCAAGCAGGCGAGACCAGGTGTTGGGTGTTGGGTGTTGGGTGTTGGGTGTTGGGTGTT
>CAXUMS010000196.1:4608-8691 GCA_964252165.1 uncultured Armatimonadaceae bacterium | reverse complement strand
AAGTAAGAGACAAAAACGACAACAAACCCACGCAAACAAGAAAACAGGTTTGACGCGGGCGGGGCGGGTGGCTACAATGTTTGGTATGGCTTTCTATTTAACCGAGGCGGATGTGACCGCGCTTTTGACGATGCCCGAGGCGGTTGCGGCGGTGGAAGCGGCGTTCGCGGCATGGGGGCGCGGCGACGCGTCGAACACGCCACGGACGCGATTTTTCCTGCCGCGCGGCGTCATGCATCAGATGGCGGCCTCCTACTCGGCGCGGGGCGTGATGGGAACGAAAACGTACACCACGTTCGGCGGCGACACGCGGTTCTGGGTGCAGTTATTCTCGTCCGAAACCGGGGATCTGCTCGCGTATATCGAGGCCGATAAACTGGGGCAGATGCGAACCGGAGCGGCGACCGGGGTCGCGGCCAAATGGATGGCGCGCCCCGATGCGCGTCAGGCGACGTTGTTTGGGAGCGGATGGCAGGCCGAATCGCAGGCCGAGGCCCTGCTTGTCGCGCGGCCCGAATTGCGCGGTTTCCAGGTGCATAGCCGGGATGCTGGGCGGCGCGACGCATTTTGCCAAAAAATGACCGCGCGTACCGGCGTGCATTTCGAGTCGTGCGCGTCCCCGGAAGCGGCGGCGCGCGGAACCGAAATCATCGTGTGCGCGACTGGCGCGCGGGAGCCGATCTTGCGCGGCGAATGGCTGTCTCCCGGCGACTTTGTCGCGGGCGTGGGCGCGAACCGCCTGACCGCGCGCGAGATGGACGAGGAAACTATTTTTCGGGCCGCCATTATCGCCGTGGACGATGTAAAACAGGCGCAAAGCGAGGCGGCGGAACTGATTTTCGCCCATGAACAACGCCGTTTCGCATGGGAGCGCGCCCGCCCGCTCGCCGAGATTGTCAGCGGACGCGCGCCGGGCCGAACCGGGCCGGACGACATCACGGTTTTCAAGTCGCTGGGGGTTGCGCTCGAAGATATTGCGGTCGCCGCTGTCGTCTATGAGAAGGCGCAGGCGCAGGGCATGGGCCGACCACTAACCCCGGACGGCGCGGCGGCGTAGGCATGGCGGCAACCGGCATCGGCGACGCCATTCTCGCGCTTGACATAGGAACGTCGTCCACACGCGCCGTTTTATACGATGCCGCAACCGGGCAGGCTATCACAGGCGCGGCGACGGCCCGCCATCACGAGGCGCATGCGGGCGCGGACGGCGAGTCCACACTCGACGCGGAGCAAATTCTTCGCGAGGTTGTTGAGTGCGCTCAAGGCGCGCTCGCCCAAACGCCGCCCGGCGTTGCCGTGGTCGCGGTCGCCGCCTGTACCTTCTGGCACTCGTTTGTGGGCGTGGATGCCTCGGGCCAAGCGGTCACGCCCATTTTACTCTGGTCGGATCGGCGCTCGTTCGGGCAAACTGCGCGCCTGCGCCTGCAACTCGACGCCGGGTACACGTCCCGGACCGGTTGTCCCGTGCATACGTCGTACCCGCCGGGCCGTTTGCTCTGGTTGGGCGAGAAAAACGAGGACGCGTTCGCGAAATGCGTCCGGTTTTTGTCGCCGGGCGAGTACGTGTACGCGCGGCTTTTCGGACTGGAGCGAATCGCCTGCTCGTTCTCGATGGCGTCCGGCACGGGCCTTTTGGATCAAGCGCGCGGCGAATGGGACGCCCAAACGCTCGCTCTTCTTCCCGGCGCCACGCCGGATACACTGTCCCCCCTTAACGACGCGCCGGTTTCCGGCCTCGTTGGGGAATGGCGTGACGCGTTGCCCGCGCTCGCCAATGTTCCGTGGTTTCCCGCTTTGGGCGATGGCGCGTGTTCTAACATGGGTTGCGGCGCGACCGGACCGGACCGGCTCGCCCTGATGATCGGAACGTCGGGCGCGGTGCGGGTGATGATCGCGGGCGACGCTACGGTCTCGGTCCCGCCGGTTCCCGAAGGCTTGTGGCGTTATATGTCGGAGCGGAACCGCTTTCTGGTCGGCGGCGCGCTGTCGAATGGCGGAAGTGTGTGGGCGTGGCTGACGGGAACGCTGAACATCGGCGCGAACGGCGATGACGGTTTCGAGCAGGCAATCGCGGTTCTTGCGCCGGACGCCCACGGCCTAACGGTTTTGCCGTTCCTGTCGGGCGAGCGCGCCCCATTATGGCGCGACGATCTGACCGCAACGTTTGCGGGCGTGACGCGAACGACAACCAGCGTAGAAATCGGGCGGGCGTCGCTTGAGGCCGTCGCGTATCGTTTCGCCGCTATTCGCGAACGGCTCCGTCCGCTGACGCCGCAGGCGGACATCATTGGCACGGGCGCGGCCCTAACCGCATCGCCGGTATGGGCGCAGATTTTGGCGGACGTGCTGGGCGAAACCATTTTGGTGTCCGACGAAGAACAAGCGTCGGCGCGCGGGGCCGCGCTCTGGGCGCGGGAAAAGCTGGGCCTTGGGACTATCGGAAGTGCCGAACCGCCGCCGATCTGCGCAAACTATGAGCCAGATGCGGTGCGCCACGCCGTCTATGTGCGCGGGCGGGCGCGCCACGAGGATTTCCTGCGTCGCCTCAATGGTCCGTAGACGCGAAAGAAGCGCGAAGCGCGACCAAGATGCGGAGTTCCGCGACAAGGGCGTGCGAAGCCTCAAGGTAAAAGTCGGCGCTGTCGGGATCCACAACCGTTTGGGACAAATTTGCGTCGGCGGAAAATGCGTCGCCGACGCCACTAGTTTCAAAATCCGATAACGCGGCGGTTTGCGACAACAAAAAGGCGACCACAGCGTCACTGCTTGCCCGCGCAATACGGCGTCGCGCGATAAAGCGCGCCCCTATCGTCCGCCGCAATGTTGTTTCCGTGTTCCGCTCAGGAACAATAGTCGCCCCGTTTGTCATAAAAATATCGCCTCATCACTCACGCGCTATGCGCTACTTCTTTCCTGACCACGAAAACCGCGAAGCGTTTCCCTTTTTTCTCCCGCGCTTTTACGGGTTTACTCGTCGAAGCGAAAACCGGTTTCCGTGACCGTCGCATTAACCGTTGCCGGTTGCGCGCCTGCATTACCAGCGCTTGCGAGGCGCGTTTCCCCGTTCGTTTTGACCAGCGTTACCGGTTGAACGCCGCTGAAGCGCGCGATGTGACCGGCCAAAATTTCGGAATGGGTAGTTATCCAGAGCTGCGACCGGTCGGAAACATCGGTGATCAAACGTGCGAGCGGCTCCAACAGTTCGGGATGGAGACTGGTTTCCGGCTCGTTCAGCGCGAGGAGCGACGGCGGGCGCGGCGACAAGAGCGCGGCAAGGAGGCACAAGTACCGGAGCGTCCCGTCCGACAATTCCCACGCCTCCAACGGTCGCGCAACGCCGGGCATTTGCAAACGCACCCGGAAGCGCGCGTCCGGCGCCTCGATGAACAGCGTTGCCCCGCCCAAACCGCGCCGTATCGCGCGATGCAAGCCGTCCGCATCACCGATCTCGATAATGGTTTGAAGCGCGGCGGCGAGGTCAAGGCCGTCGTGACGGAGAACCGACGTGAAAACCCCGATCTGCGGCTGACGAAGCGGGGCATCGTCATCCGTGCGGAAGCCGTGGTAAAAGCGCCAACCGGCGAGCAGTTCGCGAAGCGCGGCGACATGCGGGTAGCGGTGCGGCTCGGATAGTTGCGATAAAACCGACTCGCTTCGTGTCAGCGACATCGGGAGCGCGACCCGTTCCCCGTTTGCCGCGCGCAGTTCCACGCCGCTTTTGTTTCGCTTCACCAATGTCACCGCCGCTTTTCCCGCGCGTTCCCGAAAAATCACCGTTTCCTCTTTGATCATCGGGTCCAGCAGAAAGGACGACGGTACGTCGTTTGGTTCCGGCATCCCTAAAATCAACTCGTAGTCGGAGCCATCCGCCGCGACGCCAAGCCGCAGACGCACCGGCCCTTTTTTACGCGCGCCCGCCCACAGCACGGACGGCATCCCGCCCTCGTCGGCGAGCGTTTGGGCCAGATGCCCCATTGCGCCCGCGTGCAAAAGAAACATCGCGCGGTACAGGTTCGACTTGCCGCACCCGTTCGCGCCCGTGATGACATTGATCCGCGACAAAGGAACCGTCACGTCACAAAG
>CAXUMS010000196.1:0-4598 GCA_964252165.1 uncultured Armatimonadaceae bacterium | reverse complement strand
ATAACCGGCGACATGAAAATGGGTAAGCAACAGGAGCCGTACGTTTCCGCACAACGAGATAAACGAAGCGTGTCCGCCGCGCTTCCCGTTGACGTTTGAATTAGTCCATCTTACAACGAAGGTGACGCGGAATGCATGGCTCTTTTGGCCTACTAATTTTACGACCTGCCAGAAAACAAAGGATAAAAAAGGTCTACAATGAGCGAAATGCAAAATCGTGTACAGTCGCCTGGTGGAGAAGATCCGTTTGACCTGGCGCGCTTTGTGACCGCGCAGGAAACGGTTTACCCAACCGTTCTTTCCGAATTGCGGAGCGGTCAAAAACAATCGCACTGGATGTGGTATATCTTTCCGCAAATCGCCGGATTAGGCTTTAGTCCTATGGCCCAACGTTACGCCATCGCAAACTTGGACGAGGCGACGCAGTATCTCGCGCATCCCATCTTGGGCGCACGGCTCAGGGAGTGCGCCCAGATACTTCTTTCCATAGACGGACGGTCGGCGTCCGCTATCTTCGGCTTCCCGGACGACCGGAAACTTCAATCGTCCATAACTCTGTTCGCGCAAGCGGCGACCACGCAGGGCGCAACGGACAATGTCTTCAACCGCGTACTGGAAAAATACTTCAAGGGAAAGGCCGATGCGGAGACGCTCAGGAGGATTGCCTGAACGGAGCAAGCTCCTCAAGGCGGGGTGACGTTGACAACAAAATTAACACTCGGCGTTTTCGGCGTTGCGCTCGACTTTCGCTTCTTGTTGACATCGTCAACGGGGCGTGTTATGTTTGCGGATTAGCAAGGTGCAAACCGCGCTGTGACAACGTATGGGCGGCGTAAAAATTTGACGGTGGTGGCTCTTTCCAAGTTGTCAGGGTAGATTAGGTTTATGGTTTCTGAACTTGTCGCCTGCCCCGAATGCGGTAGCCAAGCCGTCATCCGCTTTGGTCGTACCACGGGCGGTCACGCCCGCTTCCGTTGCAAAGATTGTCGCGTCACCTTCTCGGATGCGCCCGACCGTAGCCACCTCGAAGCGTTCAAGGAGCAAGTCTTAGCCGCGTACCAGGAACGCGCCTCGATGCGCGGCATCGCCCGCGTCTTTAAGGTTAGCCGCAACACGCTGACCAAGTGGCTTAAAGAAAAAGGGGGCGGTTGCCAAGCCTGAAAACCACGCTTGCGCCGCCGCTTGACGCCTCGTTTGTTGACTTTGACCGCATCGAGTTGGACGAGGTGTGGTCGTTTGTTCGGCGCAAGAAGAAGGGTCAGGCATGGGTCTGGATCGCGATTTCGTATCAAAGCAGGCAAGTTTTGGCGATGGTGGTCGGTGACCGAAGCGCGAGAACCTGTTGGAAGTTGTGGAACAAGATACCCAATGGCTACAAAAACCTGATGACCTACACGGACTTCTGGCAAGCCTACCAGCAGGTCGTGCCAGACGAGCAACACGTGGCTTGTAACAAAGGGGATGGGCTTACGAACACGGTTGAGCGCTTTAACCTGACGCTTCGGCAACGGGTCGGGCGGATGGTCAGAAAAACGCTGTCGTTCTCGAAGTCGTGGCGGATGCACGTGCTTTGCTTGCGCTTGTTCATCCACGACTACAACCGCTATTGCATAAAACGGTTTAACCTCCTTGCAACCTGATTAGAACCACTGCCAATTTGACGATGTATAAATTGACCTGTTTGCTCGCTTTCGGGTTGACTACAAATTGCACAACCGCCGCACGAGCGCAAGGACTGGGAGCGGGAACGCTCGCGGACCTGATGACGCCGCGCGAAGGCAAGGTGCGCCATTTCGCAAGCGCCGATCCCAAAGGCGGCAACGCCGATTTTCGGGCGGTCGCGCCGGGCGAGACCATCACGCTTATGGACTACAAAGGCGGCGCGGGCGTGGTGCGCCGGTGGTGGGTCACAATCGCGCCGCGCAACAATGTTTTTATCCAGCGTCAGGCGATTGTTCGGTGCTACTGGGACGGAGAAAAATCCCCTTCGGTAGAGTGTCCGATCTCGGATTTCTTCGGTATGGGTTTCGGAGAGTGGCGCGATTTTCAGTCGCTTTCGCTGAACATGGCGAGCGGCGGCTACAACTGCTACTGGCCGATGCCGTTCCATCGGTCGGCACGTATAACCGTGGAAAACCGGTCAAGAGTGCGGATTGACGCCCTGTACTATAACCTCAATGTGGAAACGCATCCCAAAATCCTGGGCGATGCGTTGTACTTCCACGCCCAGTTCCGGCGCGCCCGCCCTACCACGCCCGGCAAGCCGTACACGCTTTTGGAAACCACGGGTAAAGGTCAGTATGTCGGCAGTTTGATGTCTATGCAACCGATGAAGGGGCGAAGCCTTGGTTACTTGGAGGGCGACGAGCAGGTAACGGTAGACGGGGAAGCGGCTCCGTCTATTATCGGGACGGGAACCGAGGATTACTTCTCGTCCGGCTGGTATTTCGATACCGGCGTTTACTCGGCCCCGTACCACGGTGTCACGATCAAAGACACGGAAAAAGGCCGCATCAACGCGTACCGGTAGCATATCGAGGACGCGATCCCGTTCGACAAGTCGCTTCGCTTCAGCATCGAACACGGACCGGTCAACGATGTCGCGGCGGATTATTCATCGGTTGCGTTTTACTATCAAACCCATCCGCATCCCCCTTTCCCGCCGCTTCCCTCGGACGCCGATTTGCTTCCGGTTGAGCCAACGCTTCCCCCGCGCTTTCCCGGCATTATCGAGGGCGAAAGCCTCCGTAGCGGCGCCCAGGCGGCGAATGGCGTGGTTGAAATGCAGGACATGGATGCGTTTGCGGGACCGTGGAGCGGCGGCGCGCAGTTGTGGTGGAAACCCGAACAAGCGGGCGCGCGATTGACGTTCGCGGTCAATGCGCCCAAAGCCGGAACATACGAACTGATCGGCTATTTCACCAAAGCGCCGGATTACGGGGACTTCCGCGTTCTGGTCAGCGGCATGGCGGACGGCCCGACTGTAAGCGGGTACAGCGGGCGTGTGCAACCGTCCGGCCTGGTTTCGCTGGGGCGCGTCGCGCTTGTGGTCGGGGCGAACCCGGTAACTATTGAGGTAAATGGCAAAAACGCACGGTCCGCCAATTTTCTGGTGGGTATTGACGGTTTCGTGTTGAAGCCGTAGAGCGAAAACGCGGTTAGCAGGCGGCGCCGGTTAGCGCGGCGTCCAGTTGGGCAACCGCGAAGTCTATCTGCTCCTGCTCGATAATGAGCGGCGGCACGAACTCCAGCACATCGCCCGGCCCGGCGGGAAGAACGATAATCCCGCGTTGGAGAAGGTCGTAAACCAATCCGAGCGAAAGATCGGGCGACGCGAGCCGGATACCCAGCATCAGGCCGCGCCCCCGCACCTCGACAACCTTTTCCGGGTGGCGCTCGCGCAACTCTTCCAGGCGCCGCTTGAAATACGCGCCCACGGTGCGGGCGCGCCCGGGCAGATCGCGCTCTTCCAGTTCGGCGATTGCGGCGAGCGCGGCGGCGCAACCGAGCGGCGAGCCTAAGAACGTGGACGTGTGCAACGCTTCGCCGGTCGAAACGCCCCACGACGCCATTATGTGCGGGCGGGCGACGCAGGCCGAGATCGGGAAACCGCCGCCCATCGCCTTTCCGATGCAAAGTATGTCCGGGATGACGTTTTCGTGGTCGCACGCCCACCAATCGCCGGTTCGGCCCCAGCCAGTAAAGATTTCATCCGCGATAAGCAAAACGCCATAGCGGTCGCAAAGAGCGCGCAGACCCGCGAGCCAGCCCATCGGCGGCTCGATAACGCCGCCGCGCCCTTGAATTGGCTCCACGATCACCGCGCCTATGTCGGCCTGATTGTTTTGCAAAGCATCCTCGACAAAGCCGAGGCAGGCAAGCGAGCAAGCGGAGCCGCACGAGGCGGGACAAGCGCGCGGCTCCGCATAGGGAATGTGGCGGGCGAACGTGGGAAGTTGGCCCCGGAACGGTTCGCGGAAGTCCGCCCGGCTGGTCACAGCGAGCGCGCCGTACGTCAGGCCGTGGTAACCGCCGCGAAACCCAAGAACGCCGCTTTTCCCTGTGTGCAGGCGCGCGGTTTTCAGGGCGGCCTCCACCGCATCGCCGCCGTTTGCGCCGAATATGCACGCGCCAAGATCGCCCAGCGTTCGCTCGGCGATTTTGCGTGCAAGTTCAACCTTGAGAGCGGGCGGGTGAACATCGCCCATGCCGTGAATCAGTTTCCCGGCTTGTTCCGCAATCGCCTGGGTGACGCGCGGGTTGGTATGACCGACAGCGGCGACGCCAAACGCCGCCGTTAAATCAAGAAATGTGTTGCCGTCTACATCGGTGACCAGGCAACCGGACGCCGACTCCCAGAACACGGGGAAACGCCCCGACGGGTCAATATAGGTAACGTTCGGGCTTTCCCATTTCCGCAGTTCCGGCGCGAGCGCAAGCGACTTGGGACCGGGGATGGGTGTTTTGAGTTCGGGTAAAAGCGAGGTCATCAAAAAGATTTAACCACAAAGCGCGCAACGGCTAAATACTTCCCAAACAGCGCGGTTTCCGCGTCGCAGTGTCTACGAGGGGCTAAAGCCCGCTCGCTACCGGGCTAA
>CAXUMS010000195.1:0-8809 GCA_964252165.1 uncultured Armatimonadaceae bacterium | reverse complement strand
CCGCGCGGCACCCGCTCAAAGCCGCGGGCGGCTCAAGCCGAACGCTTGACCGTGTGTTTCTGAAACGCAAAGCGTCTCGGTCAAACCGCTAAGGCGGTTTAACCGAGACACTTTGCGTTTCTTAAAATCACCGATCCAACGTAAGGTTGGTCCCCCACGGTCACACTTGTGTGACACCCCCTGGAAGAGGGAGCCGCGCGGCTTGAGCGATTTAGTCTTCCGCCAAGTAGACGGCCACGACTACACGGCAAACCGTTACTTGCGGGCCGCTTCGGCGATGTGAGCGGCGGAGATACCGTAGTGGTCGAGGAGTTCTTCGGGCTTGCCGGAGCGCGGCATTTCTCGGATCGCGAGGTGGGTGAAGCGCGGGGCGGGGACGCCTGCGGTCGCGAGGGTTGCGAGAACCGCATCGCCCAGGCCGCCTTCGAGCCAGTGATCCTCGACCACGATCAGGTGTTTGGTTTCAGTCGCCGCCTTGACGATGGCTTCCGTATCCACGGGCTTGACCGAGTACAGGTCAATGATGCGAACCGGGATATTCTCGCTTGCGAGCGTATCGTAGGCTTTCAGCGCTTCGTGGAGCGTGATGCCCGCGCCGATAATCGTGGCGGTATCATTCTCCGACGAGCGCAGGGTTTTCGAGCCGCCGATGGGGAAGGTTTCGTCCGGGCCGTACAGCACGGGGGTTTTTTCCCGGGTCGAGCGCAGGTACGAGATACCGTCGCGCTCCGCCATCGCCTTGACCAGATGGATGGTGGAAACCGCATCGGACGGGTACAGCACGGCGGATCCGCAGATAGCGCGCATCATCGCCAGGTCTTCCAGGGCCATTTGCGACGGGCCATCCTCGCCGATAGAAACGCCCGCATGCGAGCCGCACAAGCGCAGATCCGCCCGCGAGACCGCCGCCATTCGCACCTGATCATACGCACGGGCGAAGAACGCGGCGAATGTGGACGCGAACGCGATTTTTTTGCGAACGCCCAGACCCTGCGCCGCCGACACCATCATTTGCTCGGCGATAAACATCTCAAAAAAGCGGTCCGGGAACGCCTTCTTGAACGTGATCGAGAACGTCGAGTTGGACACCTCGGCGTCCACGGCCACCACATCGCCGCGCGACGTCCCCAGGGCTTTCAGAGCGTCACCGTACGCTTCGCGCACCGAATAGGACGAGCCGACCTCGAAAACCGGCGCGACAAACGGGGCTTCGGCGGCAAGCGGCGCGCCTTGCAGATTTTCCGGCGCGTGCGGCTTGACGGTCAAAGGCGGGTTCGGGGCTTGCAGTTCTGCGTACGCTTTTTCCGCCTCGTCCGGCTTCATCGCCTTGCCGTGCCAGCCCTCGACATTTTGCGTGAACGAAACGCCATGTCCCTTATCGGTTTTGGCGACAATAAAGACCGGCTGGGTCGCGGCTTTGGCCTCGGTATACGCGCGGTCAATCTCCTCGACATCGTGGCCGTTGATCACGATGGCTTTCCAGCCGAACGCTTCCGCGCGGGCCGCGTATTTTTCCGTGTGCCAGCCCAGCGCGGTTTCGCCGCGCTGTCCCAGGCGGTTGCAGTCCAAAATCGCGATCACGTTGTCGAGTTTGTAGTAATTGGCAAGCTCGAACGCCTCGTAGATCGAGCCTTCCGCCATCTCGGAATCGCCCAGGACGACCCACACCTTGTACGGCAACTTTTCGATCAGTTTGCCTGCAATCGCGATCCCCACGCCGACCGGGAGACCCTGCCCGAGCGAGCCGGTGGCGGCGTCCACATAGGGGATTTCGGGTGTGGGGTGGCCTTCCAAAATCGAGCCGAACTTGCGAAGCGACAGCAATTCCGCATCGCTGATCGCGCCCGCCGCGCGGTACATCGCATAAAGAACCGGGCAGGCATGACCTTTGGAAAAAATGAGGTGGTCGTTGTTCGGGAGCGCGGGTTGATCGAAATCGTAGCGCAGATGCGACTGCAAGAGAACCGCCATCAGGTCGGCGGCGCTCATGCCCGAGGTCGGGTGACCGGAGCCTGCCGCCGTGGTGCAACGGATCGAGTCTTGTCGCAGTTGTTGCGCGAGGCTATGCCACTGTGTGGGCAGGTCGGAGGACGATGATTTGGTTTCCATTTCAGCGAGGGCCATAGCGGGAAATTTCCTTTGAAGGGGCCGGGGCGGGAAAAGCGCGGCGGCGTTTTACTTGGTTGTTATCGGTTGTTATCGGTTGTTATCAGTGGTTCGGCGTTAGCGTGACATTTATCAACAAACGCCTTCATACTACCCGATGAAGCGTTTGTTTTTAATGTTGCAACTTAAGTGCGGGCCGGACAAACGGCGGCGCTTTACACGTTTGTTGAATAGCGCAAAAACAAATCGGCGGTTTTTACAGAACCGCTTGACAAAAAGACCGCATCTACGGTATCGTTTCAACCACGGAAGAGGGCGCGCAACACACACCGCCGCGTCTTCCCAGGTTTGTTTAGATCACATCCGTCTTTATCTTCCGTTCCGCTAAAAACAGGACCGCCGTCTCGTTGCGCCGGTGCGTTGGTTGCGTTGGTTTCTGTAGATTGTTGTCCTTATTTTAACGCTTTGCGGCGGAAGAAGTAGCCCGGTTGACGCTGGTTGATTTACCCCTCTGAACCAGCCTGTCGCGTTGCGTTTGCAAAAGGAGTTGGATCATGAAAGTTTCCGTTTGGTTCGCGGCTTTGGCCCTGCTTGGCCTGACCGCACTAACCGCTAATCCCGTCGCCGCGCAGGAGACCCCGCCCGACGGTCCCACCCCGACCGAATACGCCCCGGTTAACCCCGCAAGCGTTTCGATCGATTACTGTCTCAACATCGGCGCACTCACTCCACTGACCTATATCGAAGTGACAAGCGGCGGGCCGTGGGCCGACTACTTTAACCCGGCAACCGTTAGCGTAGCGGCGCGTACCAATCCTGGGGGAGACACCAAAAGCAAAAGCGGCAAAACGTATATACGCCTCAAAAACGCTACCGCCGCTCCCATCACAATTTTGGGTTTCGCAGTAGTCTACATTTCGGCGGACGCCGATTGTGTCCTTAAAGGAACGGCTGAGGCGACGATTACTGATGGAGCGACTGCCACTGCCACTGCTTCCGCGAACGGAGAAGGGCCTAACTATGGACAGAACCAAGCGAAGCCAGCAAGGTTTGTAGTTACCGACCTGCTACCCGGAGAGTTCCGGGAACGTGAAGGCACCTTCACCATAACCTCAACCGTGGCGCCGACGCCTCTGCCACCGCCCGACCCGAGGATAACCAAAGCGAGCAAGGCGGGGCCACGTAATCCTATCCGTACCGTTATTCTAAATAGGGCGGACAACTACCGCCGGTATTTGTAATGAAAATGCGCGCCGCCGTTCTTTTGACACTCGTCGCGCTCGCCCCCGTTTGTCTGGCTCCCGCAGAGGGAGCCAAACAAACAAGGGAGGACATACTACAGCAAGGTCTTCTTTCCGCTGACGCGGCGGAAAAACTAAACCGCTTTGATGACGCGTTTTCCCTCTTGGCGGCGCGATACAAGGTGGCCCTTGTTTGCGAATCCGCCCCGCGCGTTCATGAACTCATCCCCAAACAAGCGACGGCCCTGCGCGCCGCGCTTGCCGCGCCCGAAAACCGGTCGGAGGAAGCGCAAATAAAGGTTGTCGCCAAAGCGCATGATTACGATGCGGTTCGCGCCAATTCGCAAACGTTTCTTCTTAAGAAACATTACACCGACCCCGAAGACCTTCCCGAAGTTACGTTAGAGGAAGCGGCCTTTTCGTTCAAAAACCTGATGAAAGCCGCGGCGCCTGTGTATGGCGACGGCGGGAACGAGGAAGCGGCGGTTCGCAACCTTGTCAATGCCGCAACGCCGGAGCGACGCAGACAACTCGCCAAAGGCATTCCCATCAGCAGTCTGCCGCCCGCGCTTAAATCGCTCCCGTGGCGCCTCGCCTCGATGGGTTCAATTCAGTTTCCGATGGACAATGTAAACGGCATATACTACCGCCTACAGGGGGCGCTTCGTCCCACAACTTATTTTGGTCAGGTGGTTTATGCGAAAAACACCTACAGTTCGTATACGGGGATTCTAAACCCTAGAGGATATAAAAAAACAGTAACGCTCAGCTACCGAATGATGACGCAACCCGGCGGCGGAACCGGGTTTGACCTTTTCCCCGGCCTCGATGTGGGCGAGGACGGTAGAATCATCGGAGAGTATACAGAACCAACGGACCCGAATAAGACGCCGCCGGTTGCGGTTCCGCCGTCGTTGTTTCAAACCCGTCTGGATCAGTTTGCAACAAGTCTAAATGCGCGCATCGCTAAGTCCCCGCCGGATACGTTGGCGAAGAACGCTTTACGCAAGGTAGAGGTGGACGACGCCCTCGCGCGCAAAACGGTGTGCGTGTTCGGTGGCGGATGGGCCGCCCCCACCCAATTGACCCAGGCGGTTAACGGTGTTTACGATCTGCGCCTTACCCAAACCGCCGCAGGCGTTGTGCGCATCACCCTCCCGGTCACGCATCCCATCGGAAGCGGCAAAGAGTTCGCGCGCGAGTTTCGGCGGCTTCTACCTGGCCCCTTCCTGCGCGCCATGTCGGCGGCCTGGAGCCTTGAAAGCGCATCTCCCACGCCGCCGCTTGGCGAGCCGCACATCGGGAAAAGACTGTTTATCGCGTCGGTAAAGCGACTACGCACGATCATAGACCCAAAGATCGAGGCGGCGGAGAACAAAACGGTGTTGTTCCCGGACGCGCCGGACGAAGCGCGCGACTTGGTCGGGCTGTCCTGCATGGCGTTGTGCGATTCTTCCTTGAAGAGACTGATGGAACCCAAGCCCGACTTCCTGGACCAGATAGGGCAGGCGAACTTTTCCATCGTTGTTGAGGACGGACGCGCTATTTGCAGTATCATCGTAGACCGGGGCGCGGGACCGGAAAACGCGATGCAGATTTCTATCGGGATGGACCCGAACCCGAACCCGCCACTAAAAGGAACGCGCGCCCCGGTTCAACAAAGCGGCGGGGGTAAGCCGTAGTTCGTCTTCCACGAAAACCCTTGAAGAAAACCGCACCGACAAGCCGCCCTTGTTTCCCATTTAAAGAAACGAGTACAATAAGGAACAACCGCAAGTAGCGCGGGGGCGGAAAACGCCCCAAATTTGCCGCCGCCGCTGGCAGTTAAAATTTGCCCCCATTTGAACGCTTATCCCATGCCAAACGCCAAACAGGTTCCCCACGCCGTTGTTGCGCTCACCGCGCTGATCGGTTCGCCGTTTCTTTGTTCCCCCGCCGCCTTCGCCCAGGCCCCCACGAAAGTGGACGACCCGGCGACGCTCACACGGCACCTTTACCCGCTCGCGCCCCCCCTGACCGCCACGCCAAATGTCACCATAGATGTCAGTGATTTCCCGGAAGGGAAAGCGTGGGCGGAGAAAGCGCAGAAGGTCGTCACCGAGTGGTATCCCCTTGTCTGGAGAATGCTCGGGACCGAAGGACGCAAACCGCTCAAAACGATCCATCTGGTTTTTAAGCGAACGCTTTCCGCGCCCGCGTACGCGGCGGGCGACACGCTTTCCGTCAGCGGCGAATGGATCACGCGAACGCCCAACGATTTTGGCATGATGGTCCACGAACTCACCCATCTCGTCCAGGGGTACAACGGACCGGAAGAGCGTCCGGGCTGGTTGGTGGAGGGTATCGCGGACTACGTTCGCTGGTGGCGTTACGAGCCGGAATCGCCGCGCACGCGCATTGACCCCGCAAAGGCGAGTTACCGCGATGCGTACCGGACCACAGCGGGCTTTTTGGCGTACCTGACCGCAAAATACGACCGGGGGCTGGTTCCGCGCCTCGATGCCGCCCTGCGCCGGGGAACGTACTCGCCCGATCTGTTCAAAACCGCGACCGGCGGCAAGGACCTGGACACGCTTTGGGCCGAGTTTCTTCGCACCGGCGGCCCGTCGTACGGCCTTCCCGCCGCGACCGCCGCGTCCGCCGTTTTGCCCGTTCCGCCCGAAACGTGGGCCGAGCATTGGTTCGAGCATAAGCAAACGCTGAAACGGCTCGCATACAACGACGATGTCGCCGTGTATGTGGACGATGACACGAACCGGGCGGCCATCGAGGCGATGCTTCCCGCCCTCACCGAGATGTGGAAGTACACGAAAAAAACATATGGCGCGTTCGGGCCGGAAGGGCGTTTGTACTACATCTTCCATCAGGGCAAGTACTCGGGCGGTCACCCCAGCGGTTATCTGGACGCGTCCCATGACAACCGCAATGTCAGCGACTGCGGCCCGGGTCCGTGGACCGCGACCTCGACGCTGGATTTGCCGTCCCACGAGGTCAGCCATGTGGTCGAGGGCGCGAACAACGGCGTTCAAGGCTCGCCCGCGTTCCCTGTTTGGGGCGATAGCAAGTGGGCGGAGTTTTACCAGTACGATGTGTACAAGGCGCTGGGGCGCGAGGCCGACGCCAAGCGGGTGTACGACAATTTCATTGTCGGCTCGGACAACTTCCCGCGCGCCAACACGCACTGGTTCCGCGACTGGTTCTACCCGCTTTGGCGCGACCACAACGGCGCGCAGGTAATGGCGCGCTTTTTCGCGCTAACCGCGAAAAACTTCCCCACCGAACCGGAGAACAACGGAAAGAACCGCAAGTATAGCCGCGATATGAACGAGGGCGAGTACGTTTATTTCATGAGCGGCGCGGCGGGCGCGGATCTGCGCCCCCTCGCGCAAAAAGCGTTTGGGGCGTCGCCCGCCCGCGATGCGCAGTGGGCGAAGGCGAAATCCGACTTCCCCGACGTGACGTTCTAAACGGACGTACTGACAGAAAAAGGTGAAGGCGAGTCCAATATTCGCCACACCCCTCTGCTCCCCCTGGCGTTATCCGCCGCGACGCAAACGCTTAGTCTGTCGGAAAATGTTGACATGAAAAGGAACGGCCCGGACGTGTTGTCCGGGCCGTTGTTCGCTTTAGCCGCTGGTAAAAGCGTTATTCCCACGGCAACCCTTGATAACCGGGCTTGGCGGGTTGCGTTTCCCCAGAGGCGGGCGGCGTTTGTTGCGTTTGGCCCTGGCTTTGCTGTTGGCCGATACCGCCCATGCCGATATTGCCCATCTGACCCATTCCCCCTGCGCCGGTCGGCGGGGCGGTCGGGATGTCGTCGAGCGCGCTCTGCGGGCGCGGCGCGGTCATCGCATCCTGGGGCTTGAGGTAGGCGCGAAACGGCAACACGCAGTACAACTCGACATCGGTCGTGTGCATATCCATCAACGCGGTGACATTGCCCGGGATAATCTTGGGAAGCGCGCGATCGTCGGCGTTCACATCACGGTGGAGGATTTCGCCGCCGGGAAGCGTGACCTGATAGCGAACGCTACGCCCGAACTGCGAATCGCCCGTCATATTCGTCACAGCCACAATACGCGCGAGAACCGGCGTTGCGTTCTCGACCAGATGCCGCGACCGGTCGGCGTGCTTTTTCATCTTCTGCGGGTACAGCGCGAGCAGGGCCAAGCCGCCGAGCAGTAGAACAATTCCCAATGCTTTAACAAAAACATTTTGAAATGCAAGTATGGCGATAATGCCTACCAAAGCCCCGCCGCCGCCGCCGCCCAGAAACGCGATCATGTTGGGACGGTTCAGGTCAGGGAACTCGGACGAGACAACACGACGCGGCGGCAATTCGCGCAGTTCGGGTTCCGGCGACCAGGCTTCTTCGACATTAGGCGAGTTTGACATAGTTTAAAAGTTGCGACACGGACGAAGCGGACGTTTTCGATTTTTAATGCTTAGACGGCGACAGGGCGGCGTTTTGTTCGCGCGCGGCGAACGCAAGTCCTTTGTTTCCGCCTGATTTGCCCATTATACCCTTGCTTGTACTGATATAATGTAGCCGCGACAACTCGGTTGCGCTCCGTTCGCCCGCCGTGAAGGAAACGCGGCGCGCCGAGGTCCAAAACGGCGACGTTCTGAATTTCTCAATGCCCAACACGCAACACCCAACACCCCAGCGATGCGGAGCGTCGCCCAACGCCTATTCTGGAGCCGCGTCGTGATCGCGCAACTGACCGGAACCGTCGCACGGAGCGGCGGCTCGTTTGTGGTGCTGGATGTGAACGGCGTCGGGTACCGCGTCAATGTGCCGCTCACCGTACTGGAAACCCTGCCCGCAACCGGCGACAACGCCAAAGTGACGCTTATCACGCACACGCAGGTGCGCGAAGATGATATTAGCCTGTTCGGATTCGCCGATGAGATGGACCTGCGCGCGTTCGAGTTGCTGATCTCGGTATCCGGCGTTGGCCCGAAAGTCGCGCTCGGCCTTCTATCCGCCCTGACCGCGCGCGATCTCGCCGAGGCGATCGAGGCCGAAGATGTGCGGCGACTGACCAAAGTGCCGGGCGTGGGCGCGAAAACCGCCCAGCGGATGGTTCTGGAACTCAAAGAAAAGTTCGCGCTTCTGGGCTTCGAGCAAAAATTGGACACGCTGGCAAACCGCAAAGCGCCCAAGCCCGCCGCAACCGAAGCCGCCGCTATCGCCGAAGATGTGACGGGCGCGCTCCTAAACCTGGGCTACAACAAGGCCGAAGCCGAAAAAGCGGTCCACGCCGCCCTCACCGACCGCGCCGCCGACGCCCCCCCGCCCGAATTCAAACAGTTGTTGCGCACCTCGTTAAACCGCTTGACCGGCGCGAAGTAGGTCGTTTGCGTCTACGTTATCGTGAGGCTAAATCGCTCAAGCCGCGCGGCTCCCGCTCAAAGCCGTATGTCACGCAAGCGTGACCGGGCGGGCGGCTCCAACCACA
>CAXUMS010000194.1:0-8811 GCA_964252165.1 uncultured Armatimonadaceae bacterium | reverse complement strand
TTAGCCCGGTAGCGAGAGGGCTTGAGCCACTCGGAAAACAACGCCACGGAAAACACGACAAACGAAAACAGCATCTCACGCCAAGATAGCGAAAACCCAACCCCCAACACAGCAACCATGTACGACACCGAACAAGATTTCGCCATCTTCGAGGCGGCGCGCCAGGCGGAAGCGCCCCAATTCTTCGACCCGAACGGGCCGCCTATCTGGGTCGCGCGCGCGCCCGGACGCCTTGACGTGATGGGCGGCATCTCGGACTATTCGGGCGGGTTGGTCGCCGAAATGCCCATCGCGCAGGCCGCTATCGTCGGGGCGCAGGCGGACCGGGCGAGCGGCGGCGCGGTTCGGGTCGCGTCGCTGAACGCCCGTGCGGAAGAGCTAACGCACGAACTGCTTTTGCCCGCCGAATTGTTTATCAATCCGGTTTCGCTTTTGCGGCATCTGCGCGACGCCGTTCATGGCGAAAAGTGGGCGGGCTATGTCGCCGGGTGCGTCGCGCTTCTAAGGGCTGAGGGCATGATCCCCAAAGGCGTCGGCGCGCGCCTTTTGCTTCGCTCCGATGTGCCGCTTGGCGCGGGCGTTTCGTCGTCGGCGGCGGTCGAGGTCGCGTCCATGCGCGCCCTTTGCGGCGCGTTCGATCTCACTCTCGACGGCCTCACGCTTGCGCGATTGTGTCAGCGGGTCGAAAACGACGTGATGGACGCGCCGTGCGGCATCATGGATCAGGTGACCAGCGCGCTGGGCGAGGAAAACCGCCTGCTCACCCTTTTGTGCCAGCCGTACAAGTTGCAGGGCGCGGTCGTGTTGCCGCCCGAGTGGCGCGTGTTCGGCGTGGACTCGGCGGTCAAGCACAGCGTCGCCGGGGCCGCGTACGGGCGCGTCCGGGTGGGCGCGTTCATGGGCCACAAGATTCTATCCGATGTGGCCGGAAACGGGTTCGGCGGTCACCTGTGCAACGTATCGCCGGACGAGTACCGGGCGTTCCTGCCGGACGGCTTACCGGAAACCCTGCGCGGGTCGGTCTTTCTGGGCAAGCACGGCGGCATTTTCGACACCGTGACCAGTGTCGCGCCGGGCGAAGAATACCCCGTTCGCGCCGCGACCGAACACGCGATTTACGAGATGGCGCGCGTCACCGCTTTCGTGGACCTGCTCCGAAGCGGCGACACGACTGAGGCGACGCTCGAACGATTGGGCGCACTGATGGACGAATCGCACCAATCGTATACCGCGTGCGGGCTGGGCGCGGGGGAAACCGATTCGCTCGCCCAAATCGCGTGCGACCACGGGGCGGCGGGCGCAAAGATCACGGGTGGCGGGTCGGGCGGAACCGTCTGCGTTTTGTGCCGCGCGGATGATGAAGAGCGACTTATCCAAAAGGTTACCGAGGCGTACCAGGAGCAAACCGGCCTGGCCGCGCGCGTGATTCGCGGCTCGTCGCCGGGCGCGTTTGCAACCGACGTACGGCAGGTCGCGGCGGCGTAAAAAGCGGCGCAAGGAAGCGCGTTCAAGGAAATCTCGCTGTGGAACTTGTCGGTATCTTTATAGGTTTTTTGTTCTTCCTCGTTTTTGCGTTCGTTGGAGCCATTTACGCGATGCTTCGCCCCAAAGGCAAGTCGCGCTGGGGTGGCTGGTTTTTTGTCGGCGTTGGTTGCATCGGCTTGTTCCCGTTACTTGTCGTGCTTCCGCCTTTTTATCCAAACAAGTCGCTTCGTAGCGGAACCTATCAAGGCGACATCGGCGGCGGACGAACAACGCTTATCTTGCGCCCGGACGGCTCTTTCGATCAAACCTTCACCGACTATCAAGGAAAAGTTTACACGTCGCACGGAGCCTGGGGCATTGACAGAAACGATGCCGGTTCTATTCGGTTTAAGCGGATTTTGTTACCGGAAAGCGTTCACGGCGGATCTCACGCGTCGCGAACGCCTAAGATCTCAAATGGCGGCGGCATTCTTCATCTTTTTAACAGCGGCATTTACTTTAACGAGGATACCGGCGAGGGCGTTGAGAAGGTAGGAAGTTGGTGGTAAGCGCGCCGGAAGCCCATTAGGGAAAAGGCGTGTTGCTTGTCGCATTCGCAACCGATATAGGTCAGGCGACGGCGGCGATAGGAATATAAAATTATGGATACCGATAGCAGTGCAAAGTCGCCCGCAGGTGAGACGGCAGGACGTTTCTCACCCGTGGAACGCGCCCCGCGCCCTATCGCGGCGGGCGTCACCATCGGACACGTTCACCTAAAAACCGCCGCGATTGAGCCGGTTTATTCGTTTTATGTCGGCGTTCTGGGCTTCGATGTGATCTTGCATACGCGCGATGCTTTGTTTGTTTCCGCCGGGGGCTACCATCACCATCTGGGCTTCAACACGTGGGAGTCGAAAAACGGCGCGCCTCCCCCGCCCGGCGCGACCGGCTTGTACCACGTCGCTATCCGCTACCCGACCCGCGCGGACCTGGGCGACGCCCTGCGCCGCCTGGTCGAAGCCGGTTGGCCCCTCGACGGCGCAACCGATCACGGAACGCACGAGGCGTTGTACCTGCGCGACCCCGACGAGAACGGTTTGGAGTTGTGCTGGGACCGCCCCGAAACCGAGTGGCCTACGGACGCGGACGGGCGGTTAGGATTCGTCAGTAAACGCCTTGACCTTCAAGACCTGCTCAGTGCAGGAGTCGGTTCGTCGTAGCGGACCTGCGTTGGTCCGCAACGCAAGAATGAAAGGTCAGAATGCTCTACTTTCCCCACCGACATCGGACGCGTTGCGTTTCTTTGATTACGGGCGCGGCTTGCGCCTTATTTCTCGCGACAACGGCGCAAGCCCAGAAACAACCGACGGGCCGTACGCCGCCCCAGATAACCCGAAGCGAGTTCGCCTATGTTGACAGCGCAAGCGCCCATTCGCTTAACCTGTACCGAGTGGAAACCGATGGTCGCTTTTCCGCTCTTTCACCCGCAAACATCACATACAGTGACATCATAGACTCACTGACAGCGGATCCCAAAGGGCGTTATTTGTATGTATCTTGCCGGGGCGAAGGTATTCGGCAATATAAGATTCATGCAAGCGGCGCGCTTACACCGCTTTCCCCCGCCGTTGTCGCCGTTCCGCCGCCGCCGCAGGAGTCCGATTTCATAAATACTGGTATGGCGGTACATCCCGGCGGGCGTTACTTGTATGTCGCCGACGCAACAACAAGCCGAATACAAAAATATACTATTAGTTCCGATGGGCAATTATCCTCACGCCAGCCTCCTGTTGTTTCAGATAAAAATGTCTACCGGCTTGCCATTCATCCTAACGGCAAAACGCTTTATGCTCTACTAAGGGAACCTGCCGCCGCAGGGGAACCGCAACCAACTTCTTACATTGGGCAATATCGCATCAAAAACAATGGGGATTTAACGCCGTTATCGCCCGCCCAAATTTATGCAGGCGAGGGCGCCAGTTCCATTGCGATAAACGGTCCGCAACAGGCCGTTTATGTTGTGAATAGTTTTAATGATCCGCAATGCATTTCGCAATTCCACATCGGAGCGAGTGGCGCATTGACGCCGCTCTCGCCTTCGGTTGTTGCGTCCGGGTTTAGCCTTGATGCGGCGGTAGGCGGTTCCAGTGACGTCGTTGTCTCGCCCGATGGGTTACACGCTTACGCGACAAACAACCCCGAAGGTACGGTTGTCGGTTACACGGTCGCGGCGAATGGCGCTTTGATAAACCCGGACAAGCAGACGTTGCGCTTGCTACCCGCCGGATTAGGTATTCGCCCCAGTGACGGCTCGGTGTATGTCGCGTCCCGTACTATCCAGCGTGTTACAATGGACGCGCACGGAAAAATGTCGGTAGATAACGCCGACGTGTTACCGCTCCCTGCGGCGCAAACAGGAAGGGGGGCGACGTCCCCGCCCGCCCCATTGTTCTTCCGTTCCGTGCTGATTGTGCGCCAACAGCAAGTCGCGATCGCACATCGCCCCGTTCCGAACAAACCACGCAAAAGAAAATAAGGAGATCAAATGAAGTTCAAAAAGTACGTGGCTGGAGGCGCGTTAATCTTATGCACAGGAATGTTGTTTAACGTAACCGCGCCCTTTTTCGATGAAGCCGCCGCGCAAAACGCGACAAGTACAAGCGCAGGAGCTGAGTTCGCCTATGTCAGTGACCTGTCAACCAAAAGCCTTCGCCTTTACAAGGTGGAAACAAGCGGCGCCTTTACCCCCCTGTCACCCGCCGCTATAACGTACGATGATTTAGTTGATTCGGTAGCGACGACACCGAACGGCGCTTTTCTTTATGTGTCTCACAACGACAAAATCTCACAATACCGTATAAGCGCAACGGGAGCGTTAATCGCTTTGTCACCGCCATCCGTTACGATAAGCGTCACCCCTTCGGACTCGTTGCAAAGCCTACAGTTGACGGTTCATCCAAATGGACAACGCTTGTACGCCTCGAACGGAGCGGCAAGCGCAATCGAACCGTTCACGATTGGAGCGGACGGCGCATTGACAGCAACGCGAACGCCCACGGTTTTATCGAAAGTCCCTACAAGATTGGCGACCTCCCCAACAGGAACGGCGTTATATGCTCTGCTCCGCGAGCCATCCGTTAATGGAAGCCCTATGCCATTTTCGTTTGTGGGCCAGTTTCAAGTGGAAAACAGCGGCGCATTAACGCCTTTATCGCCGACTACTGTAGATACAGGAATGGTCGCTACCTCGATAATCGTAAACGCCGCCAAGCAAGCCGTTTATGTCGTAAATAGTTACGATGATCCGCAAACTGTTTCTCAGTTTCATATTGGAGCGAATGGAGCGTTGACCCCGCTCGTGCCTGCTCTCGTCGCGTCAGGCTTCAGCGCGGACGCGCCGCGCGGCGGCAAAAGCGAAGTGGTAGTTTCCCCTGATGGTCAACACGTTTATGTTATCAACAACGCGGAAGCGACCCTGGTTGGATACCAGGTTGCGGCGGACGGCGCGATCATTAACCCGGACAAGAAAAAGTTAGACATGATACCGATTGGTATTGCGGTTCGGCCCAGTAATGGCGCTATTTATGTCTCGGGGCGCACAATCCAGCGCATCACTTTGGACGCTCAGGGAAAAATCAATGAAACCACAACAAACGTTTTGATGGAGTCCGCGACTTCCGCGCCAGGAATTCCGCCTCAACAAGCGACTGGTTTGTTCTCTTCGCTTCTTACAGTACGCCCGCAAGTAGCGACGGCAACGCCCATTGAGGAAACGCCAAGCGCGAACTAAAACGTTGTTGCATTTTAAGTTTCCGTCTGCGCCCTTTTCGCCGTAGTTGCTGTCATAAATGCGTTTCGACCGCCGTTAAGAAACACGAGCGGCGGTTGAAAAACGAGGCGGCGCGAAAGGGCGTGCTACAATGCAACAAGCGGCGACAACGGCGGCGACATCCTTTGTTCCAGACCGGGCGGAAGCGGCGACGATGCAATACAGTGGCGGCGGAAATAACAGGCGGGGCGGGGTGCGGGGCGGGGCGCAGGCGATTGGCGGGCTGGTCGCGAGCAACCTGGACCGGCTTCAAATCGCGCGCAAAATCAAGGAGCATACCGCGCCTTTGGTGTGGGCCGAGGTGGTCGGACCGCAACTCGCGGGCGCGACCGAGGTCATCGGCATCGAAAACGGCGTTTTGCGCGTTTCCACCCGGTCGTCCATGTGGGCGACCGAACTCACGTTTTACAAACTCGATATTATCGCCCGCCTCAATACCCGACTTGGGGCGCCGCGCGACGGGTCGGCCCCGCTGATTACGGATATTCACTTTGTCAGCAAGGGCGTCGGGCGCAACAAGGAAACCGACGCGCCCGCGCCGCTTGCGCCTTCCTCCGAGGAACTGGACGACATCGAACTGTCCGCGTCCGAGATGGCCACAATCGAGCAGGGAATCGTAAGTATCGGCGACGAGGAGTTGCGCGCCAAACTTCGCCGCGCCCGCTTCGCCGATGCCCGTCTTCGGACATGGCGGCTCGACAACGCGTGGACGCCCTGCCCCGGTTGCGGCGACCTGACCCCGCCCCGCCCCGGCGATGCGAGCAAAAATGGCGACACGCGCGGTCACGAAGCGGCGAGCGATGAGCGACCGTGCGCGCGTTGCCGCAACGCCGCCGCGACCCGCCGCTACCGCCCGGCATGACCGCCGCCGCTACGGGGAACGCCGCGCCGCATTCGCCCCCTATTTCCCGCGTTCGTCCGCTTTTCGCGACGCTGGTTGCGGTTACAGCAGGTGTGGCGAGTGCGCCGTTTTGCCCTTTTGTTCCCTCAATCGCGCTTTTGACGGCGGGCGGTTTGTGTTTTCTCGCCGCGCTCTGCGCGCCGCGCCGTTTCGTTCTCGCCTACCTTCTGGTTCCGTTTTTCTTGTTCGGCGTGATGCGCGCCCGCCTCGCGTCCGCCCCGGTCGGGGACGATGTTTCGCGGCTTGCATCCGGTGGCCCGTCGGTTTGGGTTGGGGGCGTGGTCGCGTCGCCGGTGGAAACCGGCGCGCGGCAAACCCAATCGTTCACGCTCGCCGCAGACTCGCTGGACAACTACCAAACAACCCGCCCCGCAACCGGCCTCCTGCGCGTCAGCGCCTACGCCGTGGCGACGCCGAGCAAAAGCGCGCCGCTTCGCTACGGCGACAGCGTTCGCGTCCGGGGACGCGTGGAAAGCCCGCCGCCCGCGACCAATCCAGGCGGCTTTGATTACCGCGCGTACCTTGCGCGTCAGGGCGTATTTTCCGTGATGGTCGCGCGTCACCGAGGCGATGTCGCGCGAACCAGCGACGCCGCCGCGCCCAGGGCGGGCGTCACGCGGACGGCGCTCGGTTTGCGCGACCTCACCGAAACCGAGGCGTACCGCCGCCTGCCCCCGGACGATGCGGCGCTTCTGTGCGGCGTGCTGCTATCCATCCGGGGACGCATTCCCGCCGAGGTCGAAGACGCTTTCCGCGCGACCGGAACCGTGCATATCCTGTCCACATCCGGCTTTCATCTGGCCCTGCTCGCGGGCGCGCTCCTGTTTCTGTCCCGGCGCCTTCCCGCCCACCGCGCTATTCGCGTCGCGGCGAGTGTCGCCTGCCTCGCGGCTATCTGGGCGTACGCGCTTGCCGCCGGGAACGGTCCCGCTGTGGCGCGCGCCGCCCTGATGGTATCCGTGGTTTTAGCCGCGCCTTTGGTGCGCCGCGTCGCCCATCCGCTTCACTCGCTCACGTTCGCCGCGCTGATTCTTGTCTCTGTGTCGCCGCTGATCGTGTACGATCCCGGCGCGCAGTTATCGCTTGGCGCCGTCACCGCTTTGCTTTTGTGGACGCCGCCGCTCGAAGCCTTGTTCTTTCCGTGGGAGCCGGGCATGAATCGGCGCGCCAAAGCGGCCCGATGGGTTTGCGCCGCTGTCGCCATTTCGCTTGTCGCGCACGCCGCCACCGCGCCGCTTGCGCTGTATCACTTCAACCAGATCTCTTTTATCGCTCCGCTCGCAAATCTCATAATCGCGCCTCTGTCGGAAGCGTCGCTCGCGCTCGGCATGATAACCGTTCCCTTGTCCCAAGCATCGCCGCAATGGGCGACCGCGCCGCTCTGGTTTCCGCTGGGCGGGTGTTTGCGCCTGCTTCGGCTTTCCGCTCTCGTGTTCGCCGCCGCGCCGGGCGCGTCCACGTCCGCCGCGTCGCCGCCCGCCTGGGGCGTCGCGCTGTACTATCTTGCTTTCTTCGCCGCCTCGGTTCCGGTACGCCATTATGCGCTTCGCAAGATCTTTTGGATTCCGCCGCCGCTACTTGATTGCGCTGGCGATAACCGTTTGTCTTCCGCCGCTTCTGTGGCTCCTGCTGTTTCGACCGCACTTCAACCGTGATGTTGCCGCGTTCGGCGGACGCGCCGCGCTTCGCATCGCGTTTCTCGATGTCGGGCAGGGCGATGCAACCGTTATCGAAACGCCATCCGGGCGCGTCGTGGTCGTGGACGGCGGCGGGCATCCCGGAACCGACGAGCGCGACGGTAACGATCCCGGAGCGCGGGTTGTGGTTCCCTACCTCCGAAGCCGGGGCGTCCGGCGCGTAGACCTTCTCGTGCCGACGCACCCCGACGACGACCATGTGCAAGGCCTGATCGCGGTCGCGAACGCGTTCCCCGTGTCCGCCATTCTCGACAGCGGCTTTTTCCGCGACCGCATCAACCACAACGCGTACGACCGTCTGGTGCGAAACCTTCGCCAAAAACGCGTTCCGTTCTGGACCGCGCGGCGCGGCGCAATCCTTGACTTGGGCGATGGCGCACGGCTCGAAGTCGTAAACCCGCCCCGCCAGCCGTTACGCGGTCGGTCGGAAACCAACGCCAACAGCATCGTTTTACGCTTGGTGTACGGAAAAGCGCGCGTTCTTCTCACCGGCGACGCCGAAGAGGCGACCGAGGCCGACATGATAAACGCCCGCGCGCCGCTCGGCGCGGACGTGCTGAAAGTCGGGCATCACGGCTCGCGCTGGGGAACCAGTGTGGCGTTCCTGGATCGTGTTCGCCCGTCCATAGCCATAATTTCGAGCGGCGCGCGAAACACGTACGACCACCCCGCGCCCTCGGTTCTCGCCCGCCTCGCCGCACTTTCCCACCCCCCACGCGTGTTCCGCACCGACCAGAGCGGTGCGGTAATAGTGGAAACCGATGGCGACCGCATCCGCGTCACGCCAACCGTCACGCCAACTGTTACGGCGCGGCGTTAGGGAAAAGACAAGAACGGGGGGTAGTTTGGGATACCGTGTGTTGTGTTCAAGGAGATAAATCTCCTCGCTACGGGGCGCGAAGCGCGCCGGTCGTCCT
>CAXUMS010000193.1:0-8947 GCA_964252165.1 uncultured Armatimonadaceae bacterium | reverse complement strand
CTGATTTACAACGAGGTTTTCTCGGACCGACGGTAGTGGGTGTTGGGTGTTAGGTATTAGGTGTTGGGGCTTCTCCTCTTTCCCAACACCTAATACCTAACACCCAACACCGTGAGCGAAGCGAACCCCACCAATGGTAGACACAGACGTACGATTAGGCCTTTCCGGCTCCGATATAGCCATCCGCAACCGACAGTTCGCCCTCGACCATACGCGCGCGGACGAGTACAATCTCGCGGTCGCCGATTCGCCCGAAGCGCAGGCGCTGGAACGCGCGGGTTTAGCGGGCGAGATCGTGGGCGCGAAACGATTTCGCGACCAGGACTTTATTACGGTCCGTAAAAACCGCATCGCCGAGGTGTTGATCGTGATGCGCGATGACGCCGATCTCCACTACAACCTCGTCTCGGATATTCTGGGCGTGGATCTGCTCCAAATGGAGCGAGAGCCGCGCTTCGAGGTGGTTTACTCGCTTTTCTCCACGACCACGCACCGGCGTATCGTGATCAAAGCGCAGGTCGACGAGGACGATCCGTCGATTGACACCGTGTCCGGCGTCTGGCTCGCCGCCGAATGGCCGGAGCGCGAGATTTACGACCTGTTTGGTATCGAGTTCATCGGTCACGGCGATTTGCGACGCATCTTGATGCCCGACGACTGGGTCGGTCACCCGCTCCGCAAAGATTTTCCGCTCGGCGGCGAGGAAGTTGAGTTCTCGCACAACGTTCGCCGCCAAGACGGTCCCCCGGCTTAGAAAGTTAAGAAGGTGTTGGGTGTTGGGTGTTGGGTGTTGGGTGTTAGGTACTGAGATAGCCTTCCGAGGCCGCTCCAAATACCCAACACCCAACACCTAACACCCAACACCTAACACCTTCTGTCAAAACCAATGGCAGTTACCGATTTAACCACAACCGACGAAACGTTCGATCTCATGCCGCGCGGCAGGGCGGCGGCCTCCGCGCCGACTGGCATCGAGATGGAACGCTTCATTGATCCTGACACCGAGCAGGAAACAATGACCATCAACATGGGGCCGTCGCACCCGTCCACGCACGGCGTTCTGCGCCTTGTATTGGAGTTGAACGGCGAAACGGTCGTCAAGTGTACGCCACATATCGGGTATCTGCACACCGGTATCGAGAAAACGATGGAGAACTTGTCGTATTACAAGGCCCTCGTTTTGACCGACCGCGAAGATTACCTATCCAACCTGTGCAACAACCTCGCCTACAGCCTTGCGGTCGAAAAGTTGATGCAGGTCGAGATTCCGCCCAAAGCCCAGTATCTGCGCGTCCTCCTCAACGAGTTGGAGCGGATCGCGTCGCACATGCTGTGGCTTGGAACGCACGCCCTCGACATCGGCGCGATGAGCGTGTTCTTTTATACGTGGCAGGACCGCGACCGGATTCTGGAACTCAAAGAGCATATGTCCGGCGTCCGCACCAAAACGTCATGGATTTGTCCGG
Organism: uncultured Armatimonadaceae bacterium; assembly: GCA_964252165.1. GTDB lineage: Bacteria > Armatimonadota > Armatimonadia > Armatimonadales > Armatimonadaceae > CAXUMS01. The sequence continues at coordinate 7,481 of CAXUMS010000193.1, read as the reverse complement.
GCGGCTTGCGCGGCCCGATGCCGCCCGGCTGGATGAAGCGTTGTCAGGAGTTTTTGGAGTACTTTCCGGCCCGGATCGCGATGTACGAGGGCTTGCTCACCAACAACCCGATCTGGATCGAGCGAACGCGCGGCGTGGGAGTAATCACGGCTGAGGATGCTATCGCCTACGGTATGGGCGGCCCTTCTTTGCGCGCATCGGGCGTGAATTTGGATTTGCGAAAAACCAACCCGTACACGCGCTACGAGGAGTTCGACTTCGATGTCGCGGTCGGAACGTACGGCGATGTGTACGACCGGTACCGCGTCCGGTTGGAAGAATTGCGGCAGTCGCACCGTATTTGCCTGCAGGCATGGGACAAGGTGGAAGCGCAGGGCGCGGACGCCCCGGTTCGCACCTCGGACCGTAAAATGGCCCCGCCGCCGCGCGAAGAATTGGACACCTCGATGGAGGCCCTGATCCACCACTTCAAACTGTATACGGAAGGCTTTCACCCGCCGGTCGGCGAGGCGATTGGCGCGGTTGAAGGGCCGCGAGGCGAGAAAGCCTACTACGTCGTTTCCGACGGCTCGAACAAGCCGTACCGGGTTAAGATCAAGGGGCCGTCGTTTTACAATTTGCAGGCGTTGCCGAAAATGGCGGAAGGGCGGCTGGTCGCGGATGTGGTCGCCATCATCGGCTCCATTGACATCGTCTTGGGCGACATTGACCGTTAGATAGTCTCAGACCATCATGCTCCTGACAAGACGCCGCTTGGCTTCCGCTGGCATCGCTGGTTTATCGGTGTTGGTGGGCTATGGAATAGCGCGAACGGTGCGTGAATGGTCCCATCCGCCTTTGCGTTTGACAGTGTCGCGGTCAACTAGAGAAGGCGAGCGATTTCAACTCCCTATGAAATGGTTCGGAACCGCATTGGGGAAGCGGCGTGTTACCGGATATTCTGCGAAGTGCAACAAGGGTTTGAAGCGGTGACGGAACGCATTTGGAAAAACCCGCTCTGTGATGACGTAGAAATTGTGAAGCGATCGGCGCAGAAGGCGCGGGCGACCGCATATCCGAGCATCGTTCGCGGCGTTCACGCCCATTTTGGCGTGTCCAAGAACGAGATAGACATCATAAACGACCATTTTTGCCAGATTGAGTACGCGAAACTACATAGCGGTTCGCGGTAGATAAGATGTGGCGATTGGGGACGGTAGCGTAGGTGTTAAACGATTTGGCGCAGTAGTTCTTCGTGGGCGAAAGTCTGAATTTAGGTTTGTTGAAACCGCTATAAAACCATGAACGCCGCCCCAATCGCTGAACCCGCTCTCCGCATGTCGCCGCCATCGCCCCGTAGTGACGGGGCGACGAACGGCGAAGCGCCTGCGCCCGCCGACAAGCGGCGCGTTTACAAGACGATAGACGCGTGGCGCGCGGTTGCGGCGCTGTGGGTGTTGTTCTGCCATGCGACCGAAGGCGCGCTCAAGGAAGCGCCGATTTTGCGAGCGCAACCTGCATACGCTTTTTGCGCCTATGGATACTTGGGCGTGGAACTATTTTTCGTGATCAGCGGCTATTGTATCGCCGCCGCTGTCGCGTCTGCGGCGGACCGGGGCGGAGCGGGCTTAACAGTGCGATTTTTCCGCGCGCGCATTCGGCGTATCTTTCCCCCCTACTGGGCCGCGCTCGCCCTTTTGCTCGCGCTGGGCTACAGTTTGCGCTGGGCCGCCGCGCATCATCTGGCGCCACAGGCGGCGTTGCAAAATCCTCTGGTGACAATAGCGACCGCGCACCAGGGCGGCGGCGCGTGGTTTTACCTGACGAACGCCGCGCTTTTACAGGCGGCGGCAGGGCAACCGTTCCTATACTTTTTGTCGTGGACGCTGTGTTACGAAGTCGCTTTTTACGCTCTGTGCGGTCTTGCGCTCGTTTTGTTCGGCAAGCGGGCCGGGGCGCGCGGCGTACTCAACGCCCTTCATGTCGTGACCGCATTATGCGGCCTTGGACTCGCCTTGCGCCCCTATGTTCTTCCATTTCCATTGGATATGTGGGTGGTGTTTGGGCTGGGGGTCGCCGTCTTTGACTGGCTAACGTACAGCGGGATGGGAGCGGAACGCGCGGTCGGCTCGAAGCGTGGTCTGTTGGGAACGGCGCTGGGGAGCGCAATCGCATTCGCTGTCGGCTCTTTTGGTCTCGCCGCCGCCGCGTACGGACGCGGGGTAGGGACGGGAGTTACGCTTGGCATCGCCCATCACGCCGCATCTTTGGTTTTCTGGGCGTCAGTTCCGTTTGCGCTTTTGCTCGTGTTGCTACATCGCTACGATGAACCGTTGGCGCGCATCCGTGCAGTGGCCGCTCTGGGCGCAGTCGGGGTCTTCTCGTATAGTCTGTACCTGACGCACATTCTCTCCATTAGCCTGACGCGCGGCGCGCTTGCGGCGTCAGGCTGGGCGGACGGTTATGAGGGGGCTAAACTGGCGGTTGTAACGCTAATCGCCGTCGCTGTCGCCTTTGGCTTCTTCTGGCTGTGCGAGCGGCCCTTTTTATCATCCGCCGCCAAACCCCGCAGGCGTATTGGCCCGGTTTCAAGGGAATAGTTCGAGCAATGATGAGCCAAGCCGTCAATAATACAACAAACGAAACGGGCGCAACCAACAAAAGAACGTTCCAGATCATACTGCGACTGTCGAAACGAATTTGGCGTTGCGCTGGGAGCGCGTACAGCAAATCGTGTTGTCGTGGCGTGTCGTCGGCAACAGAATTAACGGCCTCCTAAAATTATGCTGACCGCCGACGCCACAAACAAAAATCCCGCTTTCTCAACGACATCGAACTCTGATGGAGGACCGGCGCGTTCAAGCGGTAGCGGCAACGTATACCATTCGCTTGATGCCTGGCGCGGCGTCGCCGCTCTCTGGGTGGTGATATATCACGCGACCGCCGGGACGATTTCGGAAAACCCCTCGCTTGTTACGCAAAATCCGTTTTGGTCGTTTTGCCGATGGGGATATTTGGGCGTCGAGATGTTTTTTGTGATTAGCGGTTTTTGCATTGCCGCCGCAGTGGTCGCCAGCGCATCCCGAAATGGGACGATCCTGTCTTACCTGCGCGCCCGTCTGCGACGCATCTTCCCGCCTTACTGGGCCGCGTTCGCGCTGTTTCTTCTTTTCGGCTACGGACTTGCGGAAGGGGCGCGGCGCGGCGTCCTTCCCGCGCAGGCGTTGCAGAACCCGTTAGTTTGGCTTGTTTCCGATGCTCACCTGCCTGTGGACAAAGCGCAGTTCTACATCCTCAACCTGTCTTTGATGCAACTTGCCGCGCGCGAGGTTTTGTTGTGTCGCGTTTTCTGGACGCTGTGCTACGAACTCGCTTTTTACCTTGTTTGCGGCGCGCTTTTGTGGGCCGTTCTGGCATGGACAAAGCGCGCGGCATCCCGTACTCGACAAGACGCAACCGAAGGCGTCGCCGTAGTGGAACCGGGGGCGCTTGTACTAACGCTCCTGCATGGCGTGACGATACTGTGTTGCTTGTGGCTCTTTGTCAGCCCTGCGCGCGTTCCTTACCCGTTTGATTTTTGGCCCTTGTTCGGCGCGGGCGCGGCCTTGTATCAACTACTGATGCGGCGCGCGTCCGCGCCCGCATCGAACGTCGTCCGCTGGCTTCCCCGGGCGACGCTTGGCATGGTCGCGCTCGCCTTAACCTCGTGCGCGTTTCTTCATCCGGGCGCGGCGTTCGGGCCGGAAAAAGTGAGCGGCATGGCCCTTTTCGTGAGCGTTCCGCCCTTTGTTCTCGCGCTTGCCCTGCTTCATGCCAAAGACGCCGCCCTGATGCGAAACCGGATCGTTGGCGTTTTGTCCTTTGTTGGGGTATTCTCCTACAGCCTGTATCTGACGCACTTTATCAGCATCAGTCTTGCGCGAGCCGTACTCGCCGCCGCCGGATGGCGAAACGGCGGCGAAGGATGGAAACTGTTGATTGTGACCCTCGTGTCGGTCGGGGCGGCGTATTTATTTCATTGCTTGTTTGAACGCCCCTTTATGTCCAGCAAAGCGCGCCGCCGCGCTTCGGAAGAGGCCGCCGCGCTCGCCGCGTTCGCGCCGACATCCGCCGCAAAGGCGACAGCGTGATTTCGCTACAGCCGTTTATTAGAAGGAGCGATGCTCGACGATTCACGCTCTATCTGGATCGATCCGACGGCCTTGTTTCATGGGCCTGCAACAAATTCAGGATGCGCTGTCGGCCCGGTCTCGATGGGATAATTTGGTTCTGATGATAAGCCAAGCCGCCGACAGTGTAACAAGCAAAATCAGCGTGGACGACGGCGCAAACGCGCCGCATCAGGTACTGGAGCGTCCGCTGGTGCGCGCCGACGATGTATACCGCTCGCTTGACGCGTGGCGGGGCGTGGCGGCGCTCGGGGTGGTCGCGTTTCATGCGGGCGGCATTGTGCAGGATCAAACGCCAAGCGTGGCGGGGAACGCGCTATTCGCCTTTGCACGTTACGCATATCTTGGCGTCGAGATGTTTTTTGTGATCAGCGGCTATTGTATCGCCGCCGCGCTCGTGGGAACGATCACGAGAAACCGCTCCCTACGTGATTTCGTCGTCGCTCGCGTTCGCCGCATTTTTCCGACCTACTGGGCGTCCTGCGTTCTTTTTCTCGCGCTTGGTTTCGCGCTCGCCTTTTTGAAAGCGCGCGGAACCATTCCCGGTAGCGTTCTTGGCGATACCATCGCCGCGAACAACAACCTCCCTTTTTATCTGGCTAACATGGGCTTGTTGCAACTCGCGGTTCGTCAACCGCTTTTGTCGCAGGTCGCTTGGACGCTGTGCTACGAAGCGTCGTTCTACCTGATCTGCGCCGGGGCGATTGCGCTTTGTCGGCGACGCGGAGCCGGGTTCGCCTTGGGAAGCCTTCATGCTCTAACGGTCGCCATGTGCGTAATTCTTATCGCCGCACCTCGTTTACTCGCGTACCCGCTCGATATGTGGCCACTGTTTGGTCTGGGCGTTCTGGTTTATGATGTGCGGCGGGCGCAAACATCGGTCGTTGGGACAGGCCCGCGCCTGCCGCTTGCCGCCTTTGGAACCGCTACTGTCTTGTTGCTGGCGTTCGCCGCGTTGCGATCGGTTCCTTACGGTTATTTGATGCGCCCAAGTCGCTGGTCGGTTTTAACGGGCGTCGTGTTCGCCCTTGCGCTTTGGGCGATGTACGCCTATGATGCGGCGTTGATGAAAAACCGCGTTGTGCGCGCTTTCGCGAAGGTTGGGCTTTTCTCCTACAGTCTTTATCTGATACAGTTTACGTGCATTGGTTTGGTAAACCAGGCTTTGGGACTTGCTAAGTTAAATGATGCGAATCCCTTCGCCCGGTTTGCGCTGATGTGCGCGGTCGCGGTCGCGGGCGGGTACGTGTTCTACCTTTTGTTCGAGCGTCCGCTAATTCGTCTGGCTCAACGTAAAAAGCCCGTCGCAAACAGCGCGTCCGCGATGCCGCCATCGGCTCCGGTCGCGCCCGCGCCCAACGCCGCAGGCTAAAGGGCATGCAAACCTTGTACAATACAATTAGCGGTTTTTAATACGATGCCAAAGTTTACCGATGAAGTTCGCGCTCAGATCGACGATTTAGTCTCACGTTACCCCACCAAGCAGGCCGCCCTGCTTCCCGCTTTGTGGGTCGCGCAGGACGTGTACGGCGGTTGGTTGCCGGAAGAAGCGATGCAAGAGGTCGCGGATTATCTGCAACTCGCCCGCGCCGAGGTCGAGGGCGTTGCGACCTACTACACAATGTACAATAAACAGCCGGTCGGGCGGCATCATCTGGAAGTATGTCATAATGTGTCGTGTCAGGTTTTCGGCGCGGACGATTTGATCCATTACCTGGAAAACAAGTTGGGCATCTCCGCCGGGGATACAACCCCGGACGGGATGTTTACCCTGAACCGGGCCGAGTGTTTGGGCGCGTGTTGCAACCCGGTTCCCATTCAGGTCGGCGGAACCTATTACGAAGATATTAAAACCCGCGCGCAGATTGATGACCTGATCGAGAAGTTGAAAGCCGAGCCGTCCGATACCACGCCGCAGGCGCTGATCGGCGAGCAGGGCAAGTTTTAGAAAGAGCGTCGGCGACAGACTATGTCAGAACAACCGCAACTTTTATACGAAAAGCGCTACGTGCCGGGCGTCGCTGGAATTGATGTGTACACGCGCGAGGGCGGGTACGAGCAGTTCAAAAAAGCGCTCGCGATGGAACCGGACGACATCATCACCGAGATCAAAACGTCGAACTTGCGCGGGCGCGGCGGAGCGGGTTTCCCCACGCACGTCAAGTGGGCGGCGGTGCCGAAAAACCGCGATACCGAACACTATTTGGTCATCAACGCCGACGAGGGCGAGCCGGGAACCGCAAAAGACCGCGACCTGATGAACGGCATCCCGCACCTTCTCGTTGAAGGTTGCCTGATCGCCATGCACGCGATTCGGGCGTCGAAGTGCTATATCTACATCCGTGGCGAGTATGTCGCGCCGTGGAAGTCGGTGCAAAAGGCCGTGAACGAGGCGTACAAAGCCGGATTCTGCGGTAAAAACGTGCAAGGGTCCGGCCTGGATTTCGACATCTACACGCACTTGGGCGCGGGTTCGTACGAGTGCGGCGAAGAATCGGCCCTGATGTCGAGTTTGATGGGCGAGCGTGGCATGCCGCGCTTGAAGGCCCCGTCCGCGCCGCTTCCGATGGTGTCCGGCGTGTGGCAGAAACCCACGGTTGTAAACAATGTCGAAACGATTGCGGCCTGCGTTCCGATTATGCGGATCGGCGGGGCCGAATACACGAAGATCGGCTACGGCTCACCGCGTTCGCGCGGCACAAAGTTGTTTTCGATCAGCGGTCATGTCAACAAGCCCGGCGTGTACGAGATCGTGTTAGGGACGCCGTTCCGCGAGGTGTTGGAAATCGCGGGCGGGGTGCGTGACGGGCATACGATGAAAACGTATATCCCGGGCGGCTCGTCTATGGGATTTGCGCCGCCCGAACCGCTCGATTACCCGTTCGACTACGAGGGCATTCCCGCCGCGACCAAAACGCTCGGCCTAGGGTCGGGCGGTTTGATCGTGTTCGATGAAACCACGAGCATCGTGCAGGTGACGCAACGGCTCGTGGACTTTTACCACCATGAGTCGTGCGGCAAGTGTACGCCGTGCCGCGAAGGGCTGAACTGGTTGCACAAGATTTACAATCGGATCGTGATGGGCGCGGGCCGCGAGCAGGATTTGGATCTGATCTGGGACATTTGCGACAATATCCGGGGCAAGTCGTTCTGCGCGCTGGGCGAAGGCGCGATCTGGCCGGTGATGACGAGTTTGTTGTTGTTCCGCGACGAGTACCTGTCCTACATTCGGTCCGGCAAAGACTTAGTGATGACAAGTGAGGTTGTGGGGCATTAACGAAAACGAAGTGCGTAGGTTAAAGCGATGGCGATAAACATCAAAGCTACAGCGAC
>CAXUMS010000192.1:0-9054 GCA_964252165.1 uncultured Armatimonadaceae bacterium | reverse complement strand
TTAGCCCGGTAGCGAGAGGGCTTGAGCCACTCGGAAAACAACGCCACGGAAAACAAACGTTGAAGCGCTGTAACGCCGCCGACTTACTCCGTGCTTGCCGCCGCGTCGCGCTCGCGCGTATACGCGCCGTCCGCGCCCAAACGGTACGTCAATAACTCGCCGTTCGCGACCTCGACATTCGGCACGGCCTCATCGGAAAGATTATCCAATTTTTTCACCAGCGCACGGAGCGAGTTGCCATGCGCGGCGAGCAGGATGGTCATACCTTTTTTAAGTTCCGGCTCAATTGTTTCCTCGAAGTAGGGAAGCACGCGCTCGGTCGTGTCCTGAAGCGACTCGCCGCCGGGCGGGCGGGCGGCGTAGCCCCGGCGAACGGCGTGAACGGCGTCCTTGCCGTACTTCTCCACGGTCTGATCCTTGTTTTTGCCTTGCCAGTTGCCGTAAAAGCGCTCGTTCAAATGCCAGTCGCGCACGATCTCGATACCGCCCACGCCCGCGCCTTCCATCACCAGATCAAGCGTTTCCTGGGCGCGCACGAGGCTCGATGTGTACGCTTTATCAATGGCGAATTTGCCCTGCATCGCCTGCCCGACTTTCAGCGCATGGTCGCGCCCCGACTCGGACAGGGGAACATCCACCCAGCCCGTAAACACATTGAGCTTGTTCCATGCCGATTCCGTGTGCCGCACTAAAAGCAGGCGGCCCATTCCATCCTGGTTCATTGTTTTTGATTCGCTTTCGCTTTGATTTGCTCGTGGCGTCCCGTTGCTGAACGTCGCCGCGCGGTTCCTACAATTTCCCGCTTTTTGGTCATAGTACCTTAACGCTTTGTTTGTTTACCACGATTTAGCGCCGGGCCGGTCGCGGGCGATAGGGTTCTGACGAAACAACGCGTTTGCGATATAATGAGCGCGCGAACGACGCGGTCTTCAACGCGCTTTTGTCGCACTTTCGGCCCCATAGCTCAATGGTCAGAGCGCCCGGCTCATAACTGGTTGGTTGTAGGTTCGAGTCCTACTGGGGCCATCAAACCCATGCCCGCGACACGCTAAGTCTTGATCTATTACTTCCGTAAACACGAGGAACAGGTCAGGACTTATGTTGTTTTTGGATGCGGCGGACGACCGCCTACTCCACATCGCCCCCGAAAAACGTGATTCCAAGCGTACCGTCCCCACCTATAAATTGGCGGCTCCATCACTTCTGCGAATGACCGCCCCGCCCCCTTAGCGGAGGCTGCAAGGCTAATGTCATAAAACGCGCGGCGCGCTCGGCGGCATTCTCGGCCCATTGGAGTGTGTGGGCGATGGACCCTTCGAGCGTGGCCGGGCCGGGCGCGAGCGGAAGGACGGCGGCGATTCCAGCATCCGCAAGGGCCTGGGGCGACACATCGGGGGCGAGCGCGCCGACCAAAGCGACACACGGAACGCCCAAAGCGCGGGCGCGGCGGGCGACGCCAAGCGCGGCTTTGCCGCCCAGCGTTTGCGCGTCCATTCGCCCTTCGCCGGTAACGACCAGGCTTGCGCCGCGCACGTGTTCATCGAAGGCGACCGCGTCCAGAACCACGTCGATGCCGGGTCGGAAAACGGCATGAGGGAACAACCACGACAAGCCGTAGGCGGTTCCGCCCGCCGCGCCGCGCCCCGGTAAATCTCCGTCCGCGCCTAAAACGGAGGCGAGGCGCGCGAGGGCGGCGTCCAAAAGCGCAATATCGCTCGGCGTCGCGCCTTTTTGCGGCCCGAATATGGTGGCGGCCCCGCGCGGGCCGGTGAGCGGGTTGTCCACATCGCACGCGATTTCCACATCAAACGCGGCGGGATCGAGCCGCAAGCCCGACCGGTCCACACACATAAGACGTACGAGCGCGGCCCCGCCGGGCGGCAGGTCGCGCCCGTCCGCATCAAGAAAACGAATCCCGAGCGCGCTTAAAAGGCCAACCCCGCCGTCGGTGGTTGCCGAGCCGCCGAGCGCGAAGACAAAACGGTTGATACGAGGAACGGCGCGAACGGCTTGAAGCGCGATCTCGCCCACGCCTCGCGTTGTGGCGCGTAGCGGGTCGCGTTGCGCGTTGCGGGAAATACGCGTTAAGCCCGCCGCTTCCGCGAGTTCGAGGACGGCGGTACAGCCACTTGCACCGCTATCACCGACGCAAGCCCAGGACGCGGAAACGGTTTGGTCGGGAAGCGGACCGGAAACCGGGTTGGGGCAAACGATAACGCCGCCCCGCCCCGCCCCCGTCGCCGCCCCGCCGATTACCTGCACGGTTCCCTCGCCGCCATCCGCGACCGGCAGGCGAATGTATTCCGCCCCCTTCCACACCCGCGCGAAGCCGCGCGCAAACGCCTCCGCGACATCCGGCGCGTTCGCGGCCCCTTTGAAACTGTCCGGCGCGAGAATTATTTTCATGGGACGGATGGGCTTTAGGTTCAAGGAGAAGAGGCCCCCTAAACCCCAATACTGGGGGGACTAGAAAGACATAGTGGCGATACCCTAACCTTGCGAACCAGCAGTTTGGCCGTCGGCGACAGCCACTTCATTCTTGTTCCCCCATTATTGGGGGGTTAGAGGGCCTCTTCTCCTTGAACCAGCAACCAACTACTTCCCCAGCACGCGGTGGCAAACCGCAAGCGCAGTGTCAATATCCGCCCGCGACACATCGAGGTGCGTGACGAAGCGCAGGCGCTCACCGACGCCGGACGCGCGGACACCGTTTTCGAGCAAGCGGGCGCGGGCTTCGTCGGCGGAAAGGCCGGTACCGGAAACGTGGAAGAACACCAAATTGGTTTGGGGCGCGGGGTCAAGGCGCACGCCGGGAATCTCCGCCAAACCTTCGGCGAGACGGGCGGCGTTTTCGTGGTCAACGGCGAGGCGTTCGACATGATGCCGCAGGGCGTACAAGCCCCCGGCGGCGACAATTCCGGCCTGGCGCATCGCGCCGCCAAAGACGTGCTTCCATCGCCGCGCTTCATGGATCAAGGCCGTATCGCCCGCCAAAATCGCCCCGACCGGCGCGCCCAAGCCTTTGGACAAGCACAGCGTCACCGTGTCGAACGGCGCGGCGAGCGCATCGGGCGGCCTCCCCAGTGCGGTGGATGCGTTCAAAAACCGCGACCCGTCCAGATGAAGCCCAAGGCCGAATTCCCGCGACGCCTGGGCGACATCGGCGATCTCGGCCTCGGTCCAAACGCAACCGCCTGCGGCGTTGTGCGTGTTTTCCACACACACCAGGCGGGTTCGGGGATAATGCGGCGTGTCCGGCTCGCGGCGCGCTTCGCGCACCTGCGCACCGGTGAAAACGCCTCTGACTCCGCCCACGCACCACAGCATCACGCCCGACAAAACGGCGGGGCCGCCGCCCTCGTACAAGCGGATATGCGCGTGTTCGTGGCAGATGATCTCGTCGCCCGGTTGCGTTTGCGCCTTGATCGCGATTTGATTCGCCATTGTCGCGGACGGCAGAAACAGCGCCGCTTCCTTGCCCAGAAGCTCTGCGGCGTGTTCGCACAGCGCATTCACCGTGGGGTCTTCGCCTCGCTGATCGTCGCCCACCGGGGCCGCTACAATCGCCGCCCGCATCTCGTTTGTGGGCCGCGTCGCCGTGTCCGAAGAAAGGTCTATCATTACGCCTTTCAGTATAACAGGCGGACGGAAGAGCCGGTATCAGCCGCCGGAGCGACGAACAATATCGCTACGGGTCAGGCGCCACACGCCGTCCGGGCCCTTTCGCCATTCGTCGCGACTTAGAACCATCACGCGCCGCGTGGTCGCCTCGCCGCCCGCCGCGCCCGTGGTCAGCGATTGCGTCGCAATTGCGGTCGCGCGCGTTCCCCCATCCTGCGTGGTGACACGGTCCAGCGTTACCTCGTAGTCCTTGAACGGCGCAACCGCGAGCGCGTCCTGCACGCTCCCCTTCGTCGCTCCGCCCGGCAACCCGCCGCCCCGCAAAACGCTGTTCATCCACGCATCGCGGCTCACGCGCCCCCGAACGCCGGGCAAACCGCCCGTGAACGAGGGGGCGTACAAATCGCCCAGATTGCGCCGAAGCGCGCTCGTGTTCTGCGATTCGGCGGCGGCGCGCAATGCGGTCGCGCCGTAGATGTAACGCTCGCCAAGCGCTTCCTTAACCGCCGAGACTTTGGTTTTGCTGGTAATCCGCGTCGCGGGCGGAACCTGCGCCCAACTCGCCATCGCCAGCCCGCCCACTGCCACCGCGAAACCCGCCGCAATACACGCTTGCTTTTTCATCCTGTCGCCTTTATCCCTTCGCAACAAGATTGTACCTACAGTTGTTTGGTTGTCTTGTCGTTTGCGTCTACTCGGCGTAAGACTAAATCGCTCCTGCCGCGCGGCGCCCTCTTCCAGGGGGGACCAACCAAACGTTGGATCGGTCATTTCAGAAAACGAAAGGTCTTGTTGTTTATTCGACGTGTCGAATAAACAACAAGACCTTTCGTTTAAGAAACACACGGTCAAGCGTTCGGCTTGAGCCGCCCTCGGCTTGAGAGGGTGCCGCGCGGCAGGAGCGATTTAGTCTTACGCCGAGTAGACGCAAACGACAAGACAACCAAACAACTAAACGTGCGCGGTTAGTTTTTGGGCGATGATTTGGCGGGGTTGGGCGCCGAGGATTTGGTCCACGACCTTGCCATCTTTGAAGATGAACAGGGCCGGGATGGACTGGATGCCGTAGCGGGCCGCGAGGTCCGGTTCCGAGTCCACATCCACCTTCAGGATTTTCACCGACGCGCCGAGTTGTTCGGCGATCGCATCAAGGTCCGGCGCGACACGTCGGCACGGCCCGCACCACGCGGCCCAGAAATCCACCAGCACCGGCACATTCGACTGAAGCACCTGCGTATCAAAATCCGCCGAGGTTACGGCAGCGGCTTGACTCATAATTCATTTCCTCCGGGTAATTCGGTTTTCCCGCGCGCCGCGGGGGTCGGCGCGCGGGGAAGCCGTTTGTTTCATAAATTCTACAATTTGTATACCCGATAGTTCCCAAAGTCTTTACACGGCTTTTTGCGGTTTTTCCCAATGCGGGGTTTGTTAGTCGCGCGGGCCGGGCAATGGTTGGACCGGGACGAGCGGCGGCGCTTCGGCGTTTGGCGCGGCGGCATCGTGGAAACGCGGCGGGGCGGCGGCGGCGGCGTTTGTTTGCGCGAACGACGACCGGGCGGCCAGAGCAACGACTGTGCGACGGGCGAGCGCGGCGAGGGCGATTCCCAGCGCGAGCGCGAGCGCGGCGAGTTGCTCGGACGCCTCAGACTGACGCCAGCGCGCGCCGAGGAAGCGGAGTAAAAGCAGGGCTATAATTAGGGCGGGAAGCCAGAGCGGCGACCAAACCAGCGCGTACGCCGATGCGGTCGCGCCGCGCGCCAGGTTCCGCTGTAGTGTCCATGATGCCCGCTCGCGCCCGCTCGCCCACCCGTTGGCGAGGTCCACGCGCGCCCGGGCTGTCGCGGAAACGGGAACCGGCTCGAACAGCGCGACCACAACCGAACTTGCGCCCCCGGCGCGCGACAGATCGGTTTGCCGCTGAAGAAGCATTCCCTCGTCCACGCCCGCGCGGAACAAACGCTCCTGCACATACAAAATGTCGCTCCCGCGAAGCCTGCGCCCGTTCTGGAGGAGCGCATCGAGGCGGGCTTGATGCTCCCGTAAACGGATAACGCGGCGGCCCAAATCCTCGTATTCGGACGCGCGGTCGTTTGTGATGATGTTCTCGGAATACAACTTGCCGGAGGCGCGTACGGCGGCGAGCATCGGGGTCAAGTTCTCGGCGGGAAGCGACAACCGCAACCAGCCGTGCCGTCGCCCTTTGCCATTCACCTCGACGCGCGCATCCGCAAGCGTTGCGCCTTGCTCTTGGGCGGCGGCGATAATCTGGCGACGCGCGTCGTCGAAATTATCCACCTTGAGCGTGATCGTTCCGCCGCGCAGTACCGGGGCGGTTCGGTTTATCCTGATCCTGTTCTCCACGAAGGCGGTTGCGCCGTCCCGTGCGGCTTCCCCGGCGAGCGGCGCGGGCGGGGGCGGGGCTACGATTTGCTGGGCGCGCGCCGCGTGGGGCGCGGAGAGAAAAAGCGCGCTGACCACGGCAAGCGCGGCGGGAGCCTGCGGCAAGCGCCCTGCTCCGCCCCGAGAGTTTTTCTTGTTCGTAAGCATTATCACAGTTTCCTTTTCGATTAAACTACGTTTGTAGTTTTTACAACCGCCGCTACGATTACATTAGTAGTCATTGTTCCCGTTCAGAAGGCGGGGAGGAGAACATTTTCAGGTTGGAAGGGCGCGATAGCGTTCGGCGCGGGCGCTATATAATGGGCGCATGAATGGAACCGGCCCGCCGCGCGTCACAGGTTTGTTTATTTATCCCGTCAAAGCCTGCGGCGGCGTTGCGGTCACGGTCTCCGCGGTGGAGCCGATGGGACTGCGCCATGACCGGCGCTTCATGATAGTTCACGCGCACGGGCCAAACGCGCACGGCGCGGCGGGACGGTTTTTGACCCAGCGCGAGTACCCGCGCCTCGCGTTGGTACAGCCCGATGTCGCTGAGAACAACGGCGATGACGATAGCGGGATATTGCGCCTCCGCACGCCGGGCTTGCCGCCCGTAACCATTCCGTGGGGCGGGGACGTATCCGCGCGGGCCGAGATGTTGCCGGTGACGGTTTGGCGCGACGCGGTTCAGGCCGAGGACATGGGCGATGGGGCGGCGTCCTGGCTGTCGGACTTTCTTCATGTTTCGGTACGCCTCGTTCGCGCGGGGCGTGATTACCGGCGGCTTGTCGCCCCCGACCACGCCGGGCCGGACGATCAGGTGAGTTTCGCCGACGGCTACCCGGTTCTTTTGGCCCGCGACGAATCGCTCGCGGACCTGAACCGGCGCCTTGCGCAACGAGGTAAAGAGCCGGTTCCGATGACGCGGTTTCGCGCCAATATCGTGGTCGCGGGCGGCGGCGGGGCGGCGTACGACGAGGACCAATGGCGCATCGTGCAAACGCCGCAGGCCGCGTTCCGTGTCGCCAAAGCGTGCGCGCGGTGCGCCGTGGTTACGGTGGACCCCGAAACCGGCGAGAAAACCGGGGCGGAACCGCTCGCAACCCTTGCCGCCTACCGCCGCGACCCCGCGACAAGCGGCGTGATGTTCGCGGTCAACCTGCTTCCTGATCTCGGGTCGGAGAACGCGGCGGTTGTGCGCGTTGGGGACGCCGTTACGGTGATTCGGTCCTGAGCGGAAACCGTTTGCGAAACGCGGGTTGAAACCCACGTTCTTAGTGTAAGCCTGCCGGGATAAATCCGACATTAAATTTCCCAGTTTCCTTCTGGGCATCCCGCCCGCGCTCCGGCATACTATGACTAATCGCTTGCCGGGGGCGAGCCGATGCGGGTGCGCGAGGAACGCTCCCGCGTTGTGAAATGGCGTCGCTACCTAAAGATGCGCGGCAAAGCCTTTCGCCCCGGTTGCCGATTTAACGTAGGAGATCCCGTTTTCACCGCCGCTCACGGACAAGCGGCGGCGGTGTTATATCGTATCGGACACG
The DNA here is from genome assembly GCA_964252165.1 of uncultured Armatimonadaceae bacterium. Classification (GTDB taxonomy): domain Bacteria; phylum Armatimonadota; class Armatimonadia; order Armatimonadales; family Armatimonadaceae; genus CAXUMS01. The sequence continues at coordinate 1,510 of CAXUMS010000192.1, read as the reverse complement.
CATCCCCCTATGTGGCCCCGTCGCCGCCCCTGTGTCCCCTCGCCCCGCCGCCCCGCTTTATTCGCCACGAGTGTCAACTGGAGCCGCCTTGTGACGAGAATTGCGCCAAACGTTATCGTAAATTTCGAGGATGATTGGGAAAATCGCGTCGCCTCGGAAGCGCGCCGACAAGCCGCCCCATGTTTTCACGACGCACGCGTTCCCGCGCAGTTTCAACCCGCGTTCGATGGCGCCGTGGAAACCGTGTTGCGAACCGGGCGCGGCGCGACGCATGGCGAGCGACAAGTGGCGCTGATGGTGCGCGAATCCACCGGCCCGGCCATTATCCTGCTCGATGACAGCGGGAAAATCGTCTTCTGGAACCGGGAGGCGGAGCTTTTATACGGGTATGGCTCGCTCGAAGTCACGGGCGAAAACTACGCGGTGTTGTGGCATCGCGAAGAAAGCGACGACGACACGCCCGCCCGCGCTCTGCGCCTCGCCCTGTGCGGCGCGCGAAACAGCGAGGTGTGGCAGGTGCGCCAATCCGGCATCCCGTTTTGCGCCCAAACCGTTTTGACGCCGTTATACAGCGACAGCAGCGAAAACGCGGTTACCGGCTACGCCTATGGTTCGCGACGCCACGGGGGAGTTCGACGAGCGCAAGCGATTGGTCACGGAACTCGCCGCCGAAAAACAACGCGCGCAAAAATCCGAGCGAATCGCGCACCTGCTGGAAACCTCACTCCTGCCCGAGATCCGGGACGGGGTTATAGACGGTTTCCACGTTTCCACGTTTTACGACGCCGCGCTGGAAGAGGCGAATATCGGCGGCGATTTCTTTGATGCGTTCCGGCTCCGAGACGGCAGTTCGGTTTTCGTGGTCGGCGATGCGTCCGGCAAGAGTTTGGAAGCGGCGGGACGCGCCGCCGAGGGTCGCGTTCTTTTGCGGGCATCCTTGCGCGAACTCGATGACGCCTGCCCGGATGTTCCCGCGCACGTCCTGGCGCGGGTAAACCGCTCGCTCTGCGACGGCGCCCATTTGGACAAGTTGAGCATGGACAAGTTTACCTCGGTCACGCTCGCGGTTTTCCACGAGCCGACCGGGCGGCTTTTAACGGCGACGGCGGGCGGCGAACCGCCGTGCCGTATTGACGCCGAAGGCGCGGCGGCTCTGATCCATGCCGGGAACAGACCGGTTCTCGGCGCGCTTTCCGGCGCGCCGTATCAGTCCGCCATGACCACACTTTCGCCAGGCGAAAGCGTTTTGCTCTACACGGACGGCTTGACCGAAGCGCGGCGAAAAGGGGATTTATTCGGAACCGAAGGCATCCTTGGCGTTATCGAAAGCCGCAATACCCTTCAAGACACGCCGGACGAATTGGGACAAGCCCTTCTCGGCGCCGCGTCCCTTCATGCGGGCAATACCCTGCGCGACGATGTTTGCCTTTTGGTCGTGAAAAAGCGTTAGCAATTGGGGTGTTGGGTGTTGGGTGTTGGGTGTTGGGTGTTGGGTGTTGGGTGTTGGGTG
>CAXUMS010000191.1:0-9183 GCA_964252165.1 uncultured Armatimonadaceae bacterium | reverse complement strand
ACGAAGCAGGATAATGCCTAAAAAACCGCCCGCGTAGACGATCCAGATTTTGCTCGGGTTATGGACCAGGGCGACCGCGACCAGAATGGAATCAATGGCGAAGAAAATATCAGTCAGTTCCACCATCGCTACCGTGTGCCAGAAGCCCAGTCCGCGTTTCGTCGCTTTTTTCGCAAGGTCTGGGTCGTCGTTATGGTTGTCGCGCTGGAGAAAATGCTTGGCGGCGAGGCCCATCAGGTAAAGCGAGCCGATCCCGCACAACCACCACAAACTCATAATCTGCCGGGCGAAGAAGATACCCGTTCCACGCAACACAAACGCGCCCACCAGACCGTATAACAACGCCTTTTTTTGCTGTTCATCGGGGAGGTGCCGAACGAGTAGGGCGAGAACCAGCGCGTTGTCAGCCGACAAAAGCCCTTCGAGGACCACGAGCGTGCCGACAATCAGGAAGTCGCCCGCCTCCACAGTGGGCCATTTCCACGGTAGCCAGGCGGCAAGCGACAAAACGAAATTGAGTAAGCAAACAATGGGCGACAAGGCGAGTGTATCCTTCCGCGCTTTTGGTTCCGGCGGACCGGACAGGCGCGGCGCGTTGATTGCATTATACCGTTGCGCCCGCGCCGGTTAAAAAGCGATAGCCCGCGATAAAGCGGTTTTTGGGTATCGTAAGAAAATAACGCCGCGCCTGACCGCTAAACTGGCTCAAACCAAACTATGGATCAATCCTTCGCGCAAAACTCACCGTTCGCCCCGCCCGCCCCCGAAGCTATCGCGCCTGCCGTGTTCGTGTCCGCGCCGGACGCGATGGGCGTCCCGGCGTCAGGAACAACGCGCCTTGACGAAACCGGCTTGGGGCCGGTGATCCTCGATGCGCCCAACCTCGCGCTTCGCTTCGAGGACGCGGGGGTTCAAGCCCCAAGTGGGTACGCGCGCGTAAGTTCGGATTTGCAACCTGTGTTGCTCGATTCCGCGTCCGGGCGCGCCGACGATGCCATTTACACGGTCTACCGGGGCGTCGCGCCCGGCGACACGCGCGACGAGATCGCGCGTCGCGGGTTGGTATATGTCGCCCTCGTGATGCGCCCCGGCAAGATCGGGCGGGAATGGGTGCGAACGCGCGGTCATATCAATTCGCATGCATCGAGTACCCATTTGGCGTTCCCCGAGGTCCATGAGATTTGGCAGGGCGAGGCGGTTTTGTATCTGCAATGCGAGGCCGCTCGGTCGGTTTCCGATGTTGTTGTCATGCCGCTCAAGGCGGGCGACAAGGCCGTGATCGCGCCCGGCTGGGCGAGCCTGCTGGTCAATGTCGGAGATGAACCGCTCGCCTTCGGGTCGTGGCGCACGTCCGATGCGCACCCCGAGTACGCGAATCTGGAAGCCCTCGGCGGCATGGCGCATTTCGTTCTTGGAGGGGATTCGCCGGGCGCCTACGAGTTGGAATCAAACCCGCGCTACCGCGATGTGGTCGCGCCGCGTACGCTGGCCGCGCGGGAGTTGCCGGACTTCGGGCTGGTCGGCGGCGAGCCGATGCTGACGACATTCCGGCGCAACCCGGACTTCTTGCGCTTTATGTTGCGCCCACAGGATTTCGCCGATGTGTGGACCCGCCTGTACGACGAGCCGGTCGCGCCGTGACCGATAAAGCAGACCTCGAACAGATCACCCGTGACCTCGCAGGCATTGCGGGAGCCGCGCATGTTTCCGCAGAACGGGCGCGCCTGCGTGAAGCCGCATCGTCGTGGTCGCCGGTCGCGTTGCAAAGCCGACGCCTGCAAGGCGACAGTTCGCCCGCCGCGTTTTCTATTGTCACTCGCCCCGCCGACACGCGCGAGGTCGCCGCGCTTGTGGTATGGGCGAACCGAAACAACGCCCGCCTCGTTCCGGTCGGCGGCGCGTCGAACCTTGTCGGCGCAAACGAACCGGGGACGATGAGTAGCGGTCGAGCGGTTGTCGCCGTGGACTTGGGGCGGCTCGATGCGCTTTCGTGGGACGAGGAAAGCCTGATAGTCACAGCGGGCGCGGGCCGCACATTGGCGAGCGTGGAGGCTGACCTTCAAGCGCACGGCTACACTTTGGGGCATTTCCTTCAATCCGCCAACCTCGCCACGGTGGGCGGGGCGGTCGCAACCGACGCCATCGGTTTGTTTTCCGGGCGGTACGGGCGTCAGGGCGACCTCACCATCGCCCTCGAAGCGGTTTTGCCGACCGGCGAGATTATCCAAACCACAAACACGGGCGGCTTCCCGGACCTGCACCGTTTGCTTATCGGTTCCGAGGGAACGCTTGGCATCGTCACATCGGCGACGCTTCGTATGGCCCCGTCCCCCGATGTGCGCGCGTGGGCCGTTTTCGCCTTTGATTCGTTTTCAGACGGCATGGACGCCCTGCGCCTCGTGTATCGCTCCGACGCCCGCCCCACGCTCGCCCGCCTCCTCGACCCGGACGCCGCAAGCAAGCAAAGAATGGATGTGGGAGCAGGGGAAGTGGCCCCCCCCGCCCCCAATAATAGGGGAGCCTCGGACACAGAAGGCGCATCGGCGTCGGCAGGTGTTTTAGCCCCTCCATTATTGGGGGCGGGGGGGGCCACTTCCGCCGTTTCCCTTCTCCTCCTCGCGTTCGAGGGAAGCGAGGCCGTGCAAACCGGGCAGTACCAGATGGCGTTCGCGGTGTGCAAGCGCGCGGGCGGGCGCGAACTGTCGCCCGACATCGCTGAAACGTGGTTCGACGAGCGCGCGACGCAAGCGAACTGGCTCGCGCCCAACGGACGCGCGGGCGGTCTCGCCGATGCATGGGCCGTGTACGCCCCGTGGGCGCGCGTCAAGTCGGTCGCGGACGCATTCCGCCGCGCCGCCGCGCCGCTCACGGTCGTTCAAAGCGTGGTCGCCTGCCACCCTGACGCGACCGGTTGCGCCCTGGAATTGTTCTACGAGGCGCAGTCCGAACCCGCAACGCCCGAGGCCGCGCTCGCCCTCCACGCCCGCATATCTACCGCCCTCACCGACGCCCTTTTAGACGCCGGGGCCGCCTCGCTCACCCACCACTGGGGCGTCGGCTCCCTGCGCCGCGCGGCGCAGTCAAAAACCCTCGGCCCGGCTCACATCGCGGCGCTGCAGGCGGTAAAGGGTGCGCTCGACCCGGCGGGCGTGTTGCGCCCAGTATAGACACGATCCAGAAAGGACGACTTACTCGTTCATCGTGTAATCAACGTAATCGTCATAATCCTTGACATCTGCATTTGCCTCATCGCCGTAGTTGTCATGTTTGGGGAAGGAGCCAAATTGTCCGTTATCTCTTGCAACGTACGCCCAAGTTTCGCTACCTTGGCTTGGATTGATTGTTTTCTCCTGCGAACCATGCTTGGCTGACGATGGTTTTTGTTTACTATCGATCTTGTGCGGAGGTGCTTGGACGCTAACGATTTTGTAGCGAAGGTTGCCAGCAGGGGCGCAAACAATGGCTGTGTCTCCTACAAACTTGTGAATGAACGCCTCGAAAACAGGGGCTTCATGCCCAATGCAAAAATGAGCGCCGGTAGAGCAGGGCAAACGACATCCCGTAGGCTTAGACAGGTGGTAACGCGCTGTTTCACGGGTGTTCATATCCGTGGCTAAAACAACGTCGTCTACACGTACTTGCCTAATTCCTTTCGTACGCTTTTCGTCATTTCCGGGTTGTTGTTGCCGTTCAAACTCCCCTTTTTCCTCACGACGCCGTTTGACGTCTTCTTGGCGACGGGCGGCGATACGTTTTTTGTTTTCAGCCTCTCGCCGGTTCGTGTCTTCTGTACTTTCGCCCTCATATTCGGGTACCGGGTCACGTAGTAATCCGACTTTGTAAGCACTATGTATTTTCGCCTGTTGGGCTAATGCCTGTGGTTGTTCATACACATGAAAACGGCTATATGGTTGCAGGTAATTGAAATCTTGTTTCAGTCTTAAACATCTACCTTCTTTCGTCTTCTCTATAATAAAAGGGTCCTTGAATCCCGCGAACTTCACAAGGAGATAGCATTGATTAACAGTATCAAGATGAGTATTGCTACGAACTCCCCAAACAGTACCTGCGTATTTAAAGCATCCGAAAATTTTCCAATTGCTGTTGTCCTTCAAACCATCTAAACGGTGCCTTGTGGAACCAATCTTCGTTACACTGTAACCTTTTGCTTCAACCCAATCAACAAAGAAATCATAGATCATTCGTTTCTTCTCCAGCGATCTCAAACACAGTGAATTTGACCGATTCTAACATACTCGTTTGCAATGCCGCAATAATTCACTCAGTCGCTTTTATCAGTCGCTTTTACGAGTGTGCATAGTGATAGCGCAGGAAAACGCGCCCTTCCTCGGGAACTAAATGTTTGCGCCGCCGCGCCGTTTCTACGGGACGCGACGGCGCTTTTTCTTTATCCTCATTTTTCGTCTTTGCGGGTCCGATGCCGTACCCGCCGCGCGGGGCAGCGCTTGCCTGCAACTCGCTTCTTCCGTCGCTTACAACAGCGTTAAACGCCAAGTACGAAGCCTCCGGCTATATAAGGGGGCGGATGTGGCGTTTGAAGTCGGTCGGACAAGGCACGCAAAAGAAGGTACACTAAAAGAAAGCGTTAGCGCTGGGGGGCGCGTCGGGCGAGCGGGAACGGGGCTGTTCCGGTTCGCTCGATGCGCCCGCGCGCCTGCCTCGTTATGCGGCGGGCCAAAAAACCGTACGCGCCGCGATAAAATTGTAAGGAACTGAGAACGGCTTTTGCTTGCCCCCTGTGGACTGCGCGGGCGGGAACGACAGCCGAACGACCGTTATAAAATGAGCGACCTACTGCCTTTCCACGGAGCGAACGCCGGGTACGCGCTGGAACTGTTTGAACGCTTCCAAAACAACCCCGCGTCGGTGGACGCCGAAACCCGCGCCCTTTTTGAAAGCGGCGTCACGCCCGAACTCGACGCGCCGTCGTCCGCCCCCGCCGCTGTGTCCGTTGCGCCTCCGCCTGCGAGCGCTCCGTTGTCCGCCGCGCCGATTCTCGATGTCGCTAAAATTGTTGGGGCGGCGCGGCTCGGGCGGTTGGTGCGCGAACTCGGGCATCTCGACGCCCATATTGACCCGCTCGGCTCGCCGCCGCCCGGCGATCCGTCCCTGCTTCTCGAAACCCACGGCTTAACCGACGCCGACCTTGCCGCGCTTCCCGCATCGGTTATCGGCGGGCCGTGCGCAGACGGGGCGCAAAATGCGGGCGAGGCGCTGGCGCGGTTGCGCGCGGTGTATTCCGGCTCGGTCGGCTATGAGGACGATCATATCCAGATCGCCGAAGAGCGCGCGTGGCTCCGTGACGCGGTGGAAACCGGACGGTTCTTCGCGGGCTTCACGACCGGCGAAAAGCGCGACATTCTGGAGCGTCTGACCGAAGTGGACACGTTCGAGCAGTTTCTGCAAACCACGCCGCCGTTTCAAGGGCAAAAGCGCTTCTCCATCGAGGGTTGCGACGTCATGGTGCCGGTGCTGGACGCGATTATCCGCTGTTCCGCGCAAAGCGGAACGCGCGAGGTCGTGATGGGAATGGCTCACCGAGGCCGGTTGAATGTCCTCGCACACGTTTTGGGCAAACCCTACGCGGCGATTTTAGGCGAGTTCCCCAATCCGTCCACGACCGAGGCGAAACCATCGGTGGCCGGAACCGGCGCGATTGGCTACAGCGGCGATGTGAAGTACCACAAGGGCTACCGTAGACGTTACACCAACGACGACGGCGGGCCGGAGATGCCGATCACGCTCGCGCCGAACCCGAGCCATCTGGAATTTGTCAACCCCGCCGTGGTCGGACGCGCGCGGGCCGCGCAGGAAACCCGGAACGCGCCGGGCGCGCCGGTTCAGGATATTAAAGCGTCGCTCGCCATTCTCATCCACGGCGACGCCGCGTTTCCCGGTCAGGGCGTGGTATCCGAAACGCTGAACCTGTCGCAACTCGCGGGCTACCGCGTGGGCGGCACGCTCCATATAATCGCCAACAATCAGATCGGCTTCACCACAAGTACCGGCGATGCGCGCTCCACGTTGTACTCGTCGGACCTCGCCAAAGGGTTTGAGATTCCGATTGTTCATGTCAATGGCGACGATCCGGTGGCGTGTATCGCGGTCGCCCGGATGGCGTGCGCGTACCACCAAACGTTCGGCAAGGATTTCCTGATTGACCTTGTCGGCTACCGTCGCCTGGGCCACAACGAGGGTGACGAACCCGCGTTCACCCAGCCGCGCATGTACGAGATGATCCGCCGTCACCCGCGCCCGCGCGAGGTGTGGGCGAAAACGCTCATCGAGGATGGGATCGTCACGCAAGCCGACGCGGACGAGTTGGTGCAAACTGTGCGCGCCCGCCTGACCGAAGCCAAAAACGCCGCGTCGAACGCCAAAAACCAAACCGCGACCGAGCAGGCGAGCCGTGATCAAACCGACAACGCCGCCGCGCCGGTTGCAAACGTTTCTGCGGACGATTTAGCGTCGCTCAATGTCGCCCTGCATTCGTTCCCGCCCGGATTTACGCCGGACCCGAAACTCGAAAAGAATTTTGTTCAGCCGCGCCGAACCGCGTTCGAGCGGGACGGCGGGGTATCCTGGGCGCACGCCGAGGCGCTCGCGCTCGGGACGCTCCTGCAAAGCGGAACGCCGGTTCGCCTGACCGGGCAGGATACGGAGCGTGGCACGTTCACCCAGCGACACTTGGTTTTTCACGACCCCGAGACCGGCCAGCGGCGCACGCCGCTCGAATCGCTCCCCGACGCCCGCGCGTCGCTCGCTTTGTTCAACAGCCCGTTATCCGAAACCGCCGCCTTAGGCTTTGAGTACGGGTACAGCGTCCACGCCACCGATACGCTTGTCTTGTGGGAAGCGCAGTTCGGCGACTTCGCCAACGGCGCGCAGATCATTATTGACCAGTTCATCGCGTCCGGGGCGAGCAAATGGGGTCAGGCGCCGTCGCTGGTTCTGCTTCTGCCGCACGGCTACGAGGGACAAGGACCGGAGCATTCATCGGCGCGGCTGGAGCGGTTTTTGCAACTGTGCGCGAACGACAATATGCGTGTCGCCAATTGCACCACAGCGGCCCAGTATTTCCATCTGTTGCGGCGGCAGGGCGCGCAACTTCAAAGCGGACCGCGCCCGCTTGTCATCATGACACCCAAATCGCTTTTACGTCACCCGCGCACCGGTTCGTCGCTTGCCGATCTCGTCACCGGTTCGTTCCAGGCCGTCTTGCCCGACGCGCGCGACGTCGACGCGGCGCGGCGAAACGGCGTGACGCGCCTTGTGCTATGTAGCGGCAAACTGTACATAGACCTTGCGTTCGGACCCGGTCCGCAGTTCGCCCCTCGTCCCGAGTTTTTGGATGCCCTGAATGTATCCGTTGCGCGCGTCGAGGAATTATACCCGTTTCCGTCCGAGCGGCTTGCGGCCCTTGTCGCCGAGTACCCCCACCTGCGCGAGGTGGTTTGGGCGCAGGAGGAGCCGCGCAACATGGGCGCATGGACCTTCGCCCAGCCGCGTTTGTTGGACCTGCTTCCGGGAGGGGTTCGCTTGCGCTATATAGGGCGGGCCGAGGCGGCAAGTCCGGCGGAAGGCTCTATCGGGGCGCACGACCGTGAACAAAAGCGCATTATCGCCGAAACGCTGGGCGACGCCCCCGTGCCTTCCGTTGCGAGCGCAACGGCAAATGGCGCGGCGTCGAACGGTAAAAATGGAAAAAATGGCAGGAACGGCGCTAAAGCGGCGGCAGTGTCTGTGGCGGACGCCGTTCCCAACGAAATTACGTTAGCGACATCGCAAAAAGCGGAAGAAAGCGGCGCAAATGGCGGTTGAAATTCATGTACCCGTGCTGGGCGAATCGGTGGTCGAGGCGACCGTTTCACGTTGGCTCAAAAAGATAGGCGATTCGGTCTCGGCGGGCGAGGCGGTAGTGGAACTGGAAACGGACAAGGTGAACGCTGAGGTCGCCGCGGAATCGGCAGGCGTTCTGTCGGCAATCGCCAAGTTCGAGGGCGACATTGTCTCGCCCGGCGATGTTCTGGGTAGCATCGGCGGCGACGGCGCGGGAGCGACACCCGCCGCCGCGCCGGTCGCGGAAGCGGCCCCCGCCACTCCATTAAACGGTGTTGCGCCCGCGCCCGAAGCTTCCTCCGTACCAGGAGCCGCGTCTCCTGCGGCGACGCCGGTTGCGGCGAAGATGGCGGCGGACAATAATATTGACCTCGCGCAGGTTAAACCGTCCCGCGCCGATGGCAAGATCGGCAAGGACGATGTCGCAAACCAGATCGAGCGCGCCGCCGACGCCCCCCTGACCGCCACTGTCAAGGCGCAGGAAGCCGCGCAGGCCGTTCCGAAAGCTCCGGTTGCGGTCCCTTCCGCCCCGGTCGCAACCGGAACGACCTCTTCTGCGAGCGGTCGGCCCGAAGAGCGCATCCAGATGACGCGTCGTCGCAAAACCATCGCCGCTCGCCTTGTCGAGGCCCAGCGGACAGCGGCGATGCTAACCACCTTCAACGAGGTGGATATGACCGCGATCATGGAAATTCGCAAACGGCGCAAAGACTCGTTCAAAGAGCGGTTCGGCGTCGGCTTAGGGTTTATGTCGTTCTTTACCAAAGCATCCATCGGCGCGCTAAAACAGTTCCCGTACCTGAATGCCGAAATTCAGGGCGATGAGATCGTGGTCAAAAAGTACTACGACATCGGTATCGCGGTCGGGGCCGAGGGGGGTCTCGTGGTGCCGGTCGTGCGCGATGCGGACCAGAAATCCTTCGCGCAAATCGAAAAGAACATCGGCGAACTCGCGGGCAAGGCGCGCGACAACAGCCTGGCCCTGACCGATCTGGTCGGCGGAACCTTCACAATTACGAACGGCGGCGTTTTCGGAAGCCTGATGTCCACGCCGATCCTGAACGCGCCCCAAGTCGGTATCCTGGGAATGCACAAAATCCAGGAACGGGTGATGGTAGAGGCTGGGCAAATGGTAATCAAACCGATGATGTACCTGGCCCTCTCTTACGATCACCGCATCGTGGACGGCTCCGAAGCGGTCCGCTTCTTAGTCCGCATCAAAGAACTCCTCGAAGACCCCGAATCCTTGCTCCTCGAAGGTTAGAGGCGTTGTTCGTTAGGTTTGTGCTGTCCGTTTTGTGGGTGCGCTCCTGCCGCGCGGCA
>CAXUMS010000190.1:3673-9263 GCA_964252165.1 uncultured Armatimonadaceae bacterium | reverse complement strand
AAGCGGTATTCTCAGAACACCCAACACCCAACACCCAACACCCAACACCCAACACACAACACCCAACACCCAACACCCAACACCCAACACCCAACACCGCGTATTGGACACCCGGCGCAAAGCGGGCGATAATAAACCGAGATGCTTTCCCCGGTTTATCCTCGGTTTTCCGCCGCGCGTTCGGCGACCGCCCGCACTCCCAAGCGGCGTTTGAGCGCGCCCCCGCCCGCCGCGACGCCCAAAACCCGCGCCGCCGACAAGGAGCCTGCGCCGCCGCTCCCGCCGCCCCGGCAACACGGCGCGGCGGATCTGACACGCGCGTTGTTCGCGATAGATTTGCGCTCGCTCGCGCTGTTCCGTATCTCGCTCGCCCTGATGCTGCTCGCGGATCTGGCGATGCGGGCGTGGGATCTGGAAGCGTTCTACACCGACTTCGGGCTTTTGCCGCGCGTTGTCGCTCCGTCTACGTGGAACGGCGGTCATCTTTGGTCGCTACACCTTCAAACCGGAACCGTCGCGGGGGAGGCGTTTTTGTTTCTGGTCGCCACGGTTTTCGCCATTCTCCTGCTGGTCGGTTGGCAAACGCGGGTATTCACGTTTTTATCGTGGGTGATGCTGATCTCGCTACATTCGCGCAACCCGCTTATCTTGCAGGGCGGCGATGTGCTTTTGCGGATGCTTTTGTTCTGGGGGATGTTCCTGCCGCTTGGGGCGTTCTTTTCGCTCGATGCCGCCCGCGACCGTCGCAAACGAGCCGCCCGCGAGGTCAAAGGCGAAACATTGCGCCCGCTTCCCGCCTACACGCTCTCGGTCGCGTCCGCCGGTCTTTTGCTTCAGGTCGCGTTCGTGTACTGGTTTTCCGCCGCGCTGAAAACCGATGCGTCGTGGCGCACGACCGGAACCGCGATTGATATTGCGCTTCGCCTGGATCAGTTCGTGACGCCGATGGGCAAACTACTCCGGCAAATCCCGCTGGTTCCGCGCGGGCTGACGTTCGCGACGTTTTTCATCGAAACGCTCGGACCGGCCCTTGCGTTTTTGCCTGTCCGCACCGGCCCGGTCCGCGCCTTTGTGGTGGCCGCATTCTGGGCGTTTCACCTGATCGGGCTGAACGTGTGCCTGGAATTGGGACCGTTTCCGTATATTTGCACGATTGCGTGGATGGCGTTCTTGCCCGCGTGGTTCTGGGATCATCTCGCGCCGCGCCTTGTTGCGCCCGCGCGACGATACCCGCGCCTTGTCGCCGGTTGGAGCCGTCTTGCGGCGCGCCTCGGCGAAAGCGAGGGTTTTTACGCCCCCAACCGCACGGGGCGTTTGACGCAGTCGTGGCCCGGCCATGCGGTCGCGGCGTTTTTTCTCGGTTACATTTTGCTGTGGAATTTGCGAACCGTGAACTGGGATTTGTGGAGCCGCGTGTTGCCGTACACGTCCAACCCGATCGGCGAGGCCGTCCATGTGGATCAGAGTTGGGGGATGTTCGCGCCCAAGCCCATGACGGACGATGGCTGGATGGTGATTCCCGGCAAACTGCGCGATGGAACCACGGTAGACGTTTTCCATGACGCGTTTGCGGCCCCGTCGTACGCCAAGCCGGTCAACTACGCGCAGTCGTTCCGCGATGAACGCTGGCGCAAGTACCTGAACAACCTGTGGAGCAAAGCGAACGCGCCCTACCGATTGGAGTACGGGCGCTACCTGTGCCGACGCTGGAACCGGGCGAACGCGGGCGCGGACGGACGCGGCCCCCGACAACTTTTAACGTTCCAAATGTACTATATGATGGAGATGACGCGGCCCGATCTGTCCGAAGCGCCGCCGGTGAAAACGCTGATGTGGGACCATTGTTGCCTGGACGACGGTTGCGGCGGGGCCGCGCCGACACGCCCCGCCGCGCCCCCTACGCCGCCCAAGATGATCTCGATTCCGGTGACGGTAACGCCGCTCGGCCCAAATGGGAATGCCCCTTAACCGTCTTAGAACTCTCACCCCTTAACCCCCTCTCTCGCAAGCGAAAGACGGGGAACCAGAACAAAAACGGCTTGCTTTGCTTACTTGCCGCCATACACTCTATATCCGGTTCCCCGTCTTTCGCTTGCGAGAGAGGGGGTTAGGGGGTGAGAGTTCTAAGACGGTTAAGGGGCCATCTGAACCGATCACCCAAGCAGGTTGCTATAAGGATAAAGAAATTGCCGTTAATCGAAGTTCACGACCTGAAGAAGACGTATAAGAATGGCGCGCTCGATGTGCCGGTTTTGCTGGGCGTTTCGCTCATCATCGAACACGGCGAGTTTGTGGCGATTATGGGACCGTCCGGTTCGGGCAAATCCACGTTTATGAACATCCTCGGGTGTTTGGACCGCCCGACATCGGGCCGCTACACCCTGGACACCGAAGATGTCGGAACCCTGAAGGACGACCGGCTCGCCGAGGTGCGAAACCAGAAGTTCGGCTTTGTGTTCCAATCGTTCTTTCTGCTCGCCCGAACATCGGCGATCAAGAATGTCGAGCTACCGATGCTGTACGCGGGCAAGCCGAACCGCGAAGAGCGGGCGAAATGGGCTTTGGAGCGCGTGGGTCTCGCCGAGCGGATGCACCACAAGCCCAACGAACTCTCCGGCGGTCAGCAGCAACGCGTCGCGATTGCGCGCGCCCTTGTCAATGACCCGGTCGTAATCATGGCCGATGAGCCGACCGGCGCGCTCGATACCCGCACCAGCGTGGAGATCATGGATATTTTTCAGGAGCTAAATCGCGAGGGCAAAACGGTCGTGATGGTGACCCACGAACAAGACATCGCCGAACACGCGACCCGCATTATCCGCTTCAAAGACGGCGACATCGTGGAAGACGGACCGGTTACCAACCGCCGCGACGCCCGCGAAGAACTCAAACACATGAAAGCGGCCACCCGTTAGGTTGTCGCTCTTGGAACGCCCCCGTGAGAAACGCCGCGCCGCGCAACCCGAACCGGTTGCGCGGCGTGGCGTTTTTGTTTTTAGGAAGAGGCGGGGCGTTAATTAGGCGCGCTGGGAAGGCGTTCAAAACCGACAAAGAACTCGTTGGGCGCGTGACCTGGAACCGCGTCAGGGAAGCCGCTGTACGTGAGGCGCCGGTTCATGTTAAAATTATCCCGGGAACAACAAGCGTGTAGCGATAGTTGGGAACGGGGGATTTCGATTTTGCGCGTCGTTATGTTATCGTGGGAGTACCCGCCGATGCGGGTGGGCGGAATCGCCGCCGCGCTGGAAGGGCTTGCGCCCGCGCTCGCCCGTGCGGGCGTGGAAACCCATGTGGTCACGTGCGGGGCGGCGGGCGGGGCCGCCGACGAGAACCCCTTTCCGAGCCTGTTTATCCACCGCGTGGATGTCGAGGAGACCGCGAACGATTTTTTCCACTGGGTTCATCTGTTGAACGACCAGCAGGAAATCCGAGCGAACGCCCTGCTCGCCGAGTGGGAAGCCGAAGGAGGCGGCGAGCCGGTTGTTTTGCATGTCCATGACTGGCTGTCGCTGTTCGCAGGTCGCGCGCTCAAAAACCGTCACTGCTTGCCGCTCTTGTCCACCATTCACGCCACCGAACACGGACGCAATAACGGTATCCATACCGATGTGCAAAAGTACATCAACCAGTGCGAATGGGATTTGCAGTTCGAGTCGTGGCGCGTGATCGTGTGTTCCGCGTTCATGCGCGGCGAGGTCGAGTACGCCCTGCAAACGCCGTGGGACAAGATAGATGTTATCTATAACGGCGTCGAGGCGGACGTTTTCGATTTCCCATTCCCGGATGAGGAGCGGGCCGCTTTCCGGGCGCGGTTCGCGGCCCCGAACGAGAAGATTATCTATTTCATCGGGCGCATGGTCCGGGAAAAAGGAGCGCAGGTTCTTATTGACGCCCTCGCGCGCGTCCGCTACCAGTACCACGATGCCAAATTGGTGATCGCGGGCGGCGGCGGTCGCGCGCATTTGGAACAGCAGGCGCAGTACGGCGGTATCGCCTCGCACGTTTACTTTGCGGGGCGCGTGTCGGACGCGGACCGGGACCGTTTGTACCGGGTCGCCGATGTCGCCGTCTACCCGAGTTTGTACGAGCCGTTCGGCATTGTCGCGTTAGAGGCGATGGCGGCCCGCGTTCCGGTTGTCGTGTCGGATGCGGGCGGATTGCCCGAGGTGGTTCAGCACGACCAATCCGGAACCGTGACGCACTCGGGCGACCCGGATTCTCTGGCATGGGGCATTGTGCGCGTTTTGAAGGACGCGGGCCACGCGCGCCATCTTGCGGATGCCGCATACGAGCGCGCGACCACGATCTTCAACTGGAACCGAATCGCAAGCGATACAAAGGATGTGTACGCGCGCGTGTGGTCGGAGTATGCGGAAAGCGAGTGGGGCAAGGCCAGCGTTTGGGCGATGGCGAACGGCGCGGCTAAGGGGAACGACGTTAAAAAGGCGGTTGGCTGAGTTTATAGCGTTTGGTCGGCTTCCGAGTGGTCGGCTTCCCGGTGGCTCAAGCCCGCTCGCTTAGCGAGCGGGCTTGAGCCACCGGGAAGCCGACCACTCGGAAGCCGACCAAACGAATAACAGGGCATTCAGTAATCAATAAGGATAATTAAAGTGAAATCAATGATGAAATTTTCAACTTCTCTCACTCTGGGGACGGCGGGAGCCGCGCTGACCCTTCTCGCCGCCTTTGCGCCGCAGAACGCGCGGGCCGATGTTTCCCTGCCGTCCGTGGTGTCGGACGGAATGGTGCTGCAACGGGGCGTTCCGGCCCGCATTTACGGAACCGCCGCGCCGGGCGAGGCCGTCACCGTGACCATCGCGGGGCAAACCGCGACGGCGACCGCCGACCCCAACGGGAACTGGGCGGTTTTGCTGAGGCCGCTCGCGGCGGGCGGGCCGTTCACGCTCAATGTCCGGGGGCGCAACGCTTTGACGGTTAAGGATGTGCTGGTCGGCGAGGTTTGGGTGTGTTCCGGGCAGTCGAATATGGAGTGGGTACTCGGCAACGCCGAAACCGGCAAGGCGGATACGGCGGCGGCGAACGACCCGCAACTGCGGATGTTCACGGTTCCCAAAGCGGTCGCCGCAACCCCGCAGGCCGATATTCCATGGGGCGGCAAATGGCAAGCGACCACGCCGCAAACCGCCGGGGCTTTTTCCGCCGTCGGCTATTACATGGCGCGCGATCTGCGAAAAGCCCTGAAAGTGCCGGTCGGGATCATCCACACATCGTGGGGCGGAACCCGCATCGAAGCGTGGATGTCCAAGCCGGTTCTGCTCCGAACCGGCGTTTCCCCGAGCGAGTTCGATGTTTTCGCGCCCAAAACGGCGGGCGCGAAAGCCCCGGCGCAAGCGCGCTACGAAGCGCAACTCGCCCGGTGGAAAGCGGAAGGCTCGCACGAAGGCGGCTTTGAAGACACAGGTATCGCCGCCAATGCCAAAGGCTGGAGCGCGCCGGACGCAAGCGAGGCGGACTGGAAGCCCGTCACGGTTCCGTTCGCATGGGACGATGCCAGCGCGCCGGACGAGTTGAAGGGGGCCGATGGCGGCGTTTGGTTCCGACGCACCATTGAAATCAGCAATGCAGGCGA
>CAXUMS010000190.1:0-3614 GCA_964252165.1 uncultured Armatimonadaceae bacterium | reverse complement strand
CGCGGCGAAAGCGGCGACGCTGACGCTTGGCGCGATTGACGACTTCGATCAAACGTTCGTGAACGGCGTCCGGGTGGGCGCGACCGGGGCGGAAACGCCCGGTTGGTACCAGTTCCCGCGCCGCTACACGATCCCGGCGGGAACGCTCAAGGCGGGCCGCAATGTCATCGCGGTTCGCGTTTGGGACCAAATGCTGGGCGGCGGTTTCACCAGCCCCGCCAGTGAGTTGCGCCTCGTAAGCGGCGGGGCCGCGCCCTTGAGCCTTGCGGGCGAATGGCGGTACAAGGTCGAGCGGCTCCGCCTGGGCAAACCGGTCGCGCCGGAAACGTTCAGCTCGAACGCCGCGTCCGGCTTGTACAACGCCATGCTCGCGCCGCTCGCGCCGTACACGGTGCGCGGGGCCGCATGGTATCAGGGCGAATCGAATACGGGCCGACCGGCCCGCTACCGTGACCTGCTTCCCGCAATGGTCAATAACTGGCGGTCGGACTTCAACAATCCCGCGATGCCGTTTCTCGTGGTGGAACTTGCGCCGTATGGGAACGGCGCGTCCGGTCGCACCGAGTACGCCGAACTGCGCGAATCCCAGCGGATCGCGGCCCGCGAAACGCCCGGCGTGTATGTCGCGTCCACGGTCGGGGTAGGTAACGAAGGCGATATTCACCCGCGCGACAAGGCCCCGGTCGGTGCGCGGCTCGCCCGAATCGCCCGCCGCTATGTGTACAACGAAAAGATCGTTGCGGTCGGTCCCACTATAAAAAATATCGAGTTCGAGAACGGCAAGGCCGTATTGACGTTCGACAACGTCGGCAAGGGCTTGAAAACGCAAAGCGAAAACGGGAAACTGGTCGGCTTCACCATCGCCGGACCGGACGGCGGCAAGTTCTACCCCGCCGATGCCGTGATCCGTGGCAAAAATCAGGTCATCGTCGCGTCCCCGGACGTTTCTGTCCCGTTCGTCGTGCGCTACGGATTTGCCAACTACACGCCGATGAATTTGTATAACAGCGATGATCTGCCCGCGTACGCATTCCGCTCGGACGAACCGTTGATCGGCGCGCGATAACAATGCGGAAAAGAACAGGAGAATTTTCGTATGCCCGTTTCTCGTAAAGTAAACTCGCTCGTCGCTTCCGTCGCGGTTGCGGCGGCAACCGCGACGCTGATCGCGGCGACAGGCCCGGCATCGGCGCGACGACAAGATCCTAACGCCCCGGCGGCGGGGCGACCGGGCGGCGACGCGAACATCGCAACTGACAAGCCTTCGGAAAAACGCGGGCGCTGGGGCATCCGTAACGGAATGGATGTGGAAGCGAAAAAGGTCGTGAAAAAACCGACCCCGACCACGTTCGGCGCGCTCGGGGCGTTGCCGCGCCCTGGGGGAACGCTCCCGAAGGACAAGCGGATGGGCCGCGCGGAAACCACGCTTTGGACCGTGGAAGCGCGCCTGGTTTCGTACGATCTGCGCGCCGATGGCGACTACCATCTTGTTTTGAAGGACAAAACCGGGCGGACGCTGGTCGCCGAGTTGCCGGACCCGCACATTGTCGCCGCAAGCCCGTTCGCGCGCGAGATCGGCGCGGCGCGGCGCGCGTTCTCGTTGCGTTTTTTCAGCAAGAACGACGCGGAACTTGGCAGGGTGTATCCCGGGACCGGCACCCCGGTGCGCGTCACCGGCCTCGGCTACTTCGGCAAGGCGCAAAAGCCCGGTCTGCCCAACGGCGTTCGAATTCATCCGGTCACCGGCATTACGGTTCATTAACAGGAACGCCGCCGCTTGGCCGCTTTCTCGGCGCGATTGTTTGAAAGAAAACCGTATGCCAAAACCAATGCGCCGCGTCCGCTGTATCGCCGGTATCGCGGCGGGCGGCCTGTTCGCGCTTGTCGCCGGGGGAGCGGTTTGGAACCGCGCCGCCGCGCAAAGCGAACAAACCGTTCCGTTTGCCGAAACGCAGGCGGGCATGAACCGGCAGGCCAGCAAGGACTTTGAAAACGCCGACAAAGCCATGAACGCCGCGTATAAGAAACTACTGCCGACGCTCGATGCGAACCGGCAAAAGAAACTAAAAGCCGCCCAGCGGGCGTGGCTCATCTACCGCGACGCCGACGCCGCTTTTGTCGCGTCCGAGGCGGAAGGCGGCTCGATGCAACCGATGGTCTATAGCGGCGCTTTGACGGAGCGGACCATCGCGCGCACCAAGCAATTGCAAGGCTACGGCTTCGCGAAATCCGGCATCTCGTCGGAGTAGCGGCGGAGAAAATTTAACCACAAAGACACGAAGGACACAAAGTTCAGAGGGGAAGAAACAAAAAGTAATTTTGCTTTATCTTCTTATCTCTACTTTGTGTCCTTCGTGTCTTTGTGGTTAAATTTTCTCCCCTACATTCCGGCTTTGCTCAGGCGTTTTCTGAGGTTGCGGTGCGGTTTGTAGCGGGCGTCCACGACCGGGCCGAGCGATTTGAGGAACGCGGGGCCTGCCACTGCAGGAAGGCGCATCTGCCAGTATAGGGAAGGGCGGATAAAGCCGTGTTGCACGGCGCGGCGAATATCGGCGAGCGTAACGAAGTTGTCAGCCAGGGCATCCCGGAGCGTTTTGGTCCACAAGCCAATGTACGGGTTTTTGCGGCTCACCCACGGCTGGAACTTCATGTCCGTGTAGTGGAGCAGGCGCGTTTTGCCGGGCGCGTATTGTTCGAGCGAGTTCCAGACCGGCGGCAGGCGGTCCTGAACCGCGCCGTCCGGCTCTAATTTCATGTCGCGCATTAGGCCCTCGTAATCGTAGCGCCCCGCATCCAAATCGGCGACAATCTTGTTCAAGTCCCAGGTCAGGCGGTCACAGTCCATCAGCATAACCGACGTTTGCGGCGGACGCTTGGGATCGGACGGCGGGGCGTACATCGCGGTCGCGGTCCCGAACGGTAGTTCCCACAACTCGCGCAGATCGCTGAAGACAAGCATATCGGCATCGAGGTACAGGGCGCGTCCTTTGTACCCGGCGAGCGAGGGAATGGCGAACCGGCTGAACGAGAACTCGGTCCGGGGCTGGTTGCGCGGGTCTTTGGGCTGGGGCGACCGGACGCTTTGCATAGCGTCGAACTTGGTCGTCAGGGTCGCGTGCTTGCGGATCGAGTATTCTAAAATTCGCGCGCCAAGCATTTGCGATGGGTCCGCGCCGATGAAAATCCGGGCGGGCGTCTCGGCGGTGAGCGGCCCGAAATCCAAATCATACTTTTGGATCAGAGCGGCGATAACATCCGCTTTTGCGACCGCTTGCGGCGTCGGGTCCGGCCCGTAGTCCACGCCCAGCGTCCGCATTTTTTTTGCGCCTAATTTGGCGAGAACCGCGACCGCCTGCGCGGCGGGGTCGGCGTTTGCCAAACCTTCCGGCGCGTCGCATGCGACCAGCTTATTTTTCGCTTTCCATTCCATCAGTTGGGGAACGGATTTCGCGAGGTCGTTGAGCGTCGCGCCGCCGGAGGCGGCGGCGCGCGGCGTCATCACGAACCGCGCGCCTTGCGCGGCGACATCGGTTTGCACTTTCGCGCCCGCATGACCGGGATCGGGCAAGAAGTAAACCTCGGCGGAAAGGGCATGGGCGGCCTCCGGTCCCGCC
>CAXUMS010000189.1:0-9320 GCA_964252165.1 uncultured Armatimonadaceae bacterium | reverse complement strand
GTCCTCGTCGTCGTCTTTGCGTCCGCTATCCGGGGACAAGCGCGCGCGGCCTATGCCCCACGCATTCAGGGCCGCCTTGATCGCATCCTCCATCGTGTGGACTTCGGCGGATGCGAGGGCTTCTTCGGCTTGCTCCTCGGCGTACGGCGTCCCCGCCGCGACCGCGCGCGCCTGCTTGGCGTTGAACTCGCCATCGTAGCCTAAAACGAAAAAGTGATCCGTTTCCGGCGACAGGTTCATTTCCGCGAAGATCGCGCGGAACGTCAGCGGGATCGTGGTTTGATCGTTGTAAACGCGCTTCACGGCGGGCGACAGCGAGAAACCGACAAGGCGCTGTATCGAAACATCATCGGGCGAACGCTCGAAGCCTTCGCGGTGCGCGGTGTCAATCGCCGCAAGCCGTAAGCCCTCAATATCGCTTTGCTTGCCGAGCGCGCCCATAATCAGGCGGTCGTACACCTCGAATACCTTGCGCTGCTGGGCGGAGCGCAGGGTAAGAAGCAAAATACCGTCGTCGTACGACACGCCGATCACCGGCGAACCGTCTTTGAGCCGGTCTTCGACATATTCATTTCGCTGTTGTAGCGACTGATTCCAATCGTATAAATTGTAAGACATAAGTTTTAAGTTAAGAAGGTGTTGGGTGTTAGGTATCGGGTGTTAGGAAGAAGGGAGATCGCCGCTTGCAAAGAATGGCAAATGCTCTTGCAACACCTAACACCCAATACCTAACACCTCGCCGAAGGCCCTTAGTAGCCGTTGGCCCCGATAGCGAGCGGCTCCTTGCCGACGATCTCCGAAACCATCGTTCGCAACGTGTCAATTTCGACGTCGGCGATACCGTCGCGGGTGATAGTACGCGCGAGCGGAAGCACCTTGCCCGCGCCGCCGGTTGCGGCGTCAAGATCAGCGGCGATTTCGAGGAGCGTCAGGGCTTCGCGCAGGGCGGTGTCGCGGTCCATCTCGCGGAACGGCCCCTTGACTTTGGCGATATACTCGAAAACGCCCCGGATCTGCGTGGAACCGCTACCCGCCGCGCCGAACTCGGCGGTTTCAAAGCGCGCCCCGCCGCCATCGTAGAAAAAGATGCGGCCTTCATCGGCGGCCAGATCATAAGTGGACAAAACCGGGATGACCACGCCCATGCCCTGCATCGCCGCCATCGCATTCCCGGCGATTACCTTGCCAAGTTCGGACAATTTGCCATCCAAACTCATGGGCTGTAGTTGCGAGCGCTCATAGTATTTGAAGGCGTGGCGTAGGTATTTGACGATCTCCATCGCTTTGGAGAATGACCCGCTGATCGCCATCAGTGTATGATCGTCAAGGGCAAGAACCTTTTCGGCCTTGTCGTACATAATCGCGAAGCCGCCGGTCGCGCGGCGGTCGCCGACATTGATAACGCCGTCTTTGTACTTGACCGCGATAACCGTGGTGCCGTGGATTTCGCCGCCCGCCAAGCCGTCACCTGGCGAAACATATTGATTGGGATGAGAGGACGCGAAAGGCGGACGTTGCGCGAGGTGCGCGCCGTCCGGGGTTGCCAGTCGCATTCCCGTAAGCGCGGCGAAGTCTCCGGCTTTGCCGCCGCGCCCGTCACCGAGCAAATTAGACATAGGTAAGTTTTCTGTTGTAATCACGTGGAAAAGAAAAAGGGGCTACTTTTGCGTAGCCCCTTCGGTTTGCCTGCGAAAGTCCGCCGCGCCTGACAGGGCGCGGCGTACGCGCGTTTATTCCCCGGAGCGCTGGCGATAGCGCTTGGCCTGGTTGGGGTCCACGCGCTTCATGCGGTCGAGGATGTTCCGCGTTTCCGGTCGCTTCACATCGGGCTTGGACGGGCCGTCGCCGGTGTCCTGCGACTTGCGGAGCGGGTCTGCGGTGGGCATAGGCCGCGTCAGGCGGTCGTCAATGCGAATATCTTGCATAGTTTGATCCTTTTTCGGTCACTGCGGCTGGTGTACAAAGGTTGACGATTATGGTCTGCGCCGTGAATGCGACGGCGTATACCAAAAATAGTGAAGAAAGCGTTTATAGGATACCCGACACAGGGTGATGTAAGTTCCCAACTCGTACCGTGGTAAACGTTAACCGAGAGCTAAGGTTCCCCGCTCGTTCCTACGCATCACCCGCGTCATCTAAAGCGTCGGTCCCGGCTTCCCGTTCGAGTTGTTCCAATGCGCGAACAAACGCGCCGGGCGTTTCCGTTTTACCCAAAACATCGGCGATCCGCCCCGCATCCAAATCCTGCACCTGCGCCATGCGAATAAGCGCCATCTGTCCGGCCTCGTCTTCGAGCGTAAAGCGGCCCCAGGTGACGCCCGTTACCTTGTCGGCGAATTTTGAAACCGCAAGCCCGCGTACCACAGCGCGCGGCGAACCGGGCGGCGGGTTATCCACCGCCCGCGCGATTTCGTCCTCGGTCACAACGCGCCGGACGCGGTCTTCCTGTTGCAAGCCGTAATAAAGCCCGGCTTCCGGGTCTACATTATGGTATTCGAGGTCTAAACTCTGGAGCGTCGGGTCGGTCCACGACAACCCTTCCGCCGCCCGAAACTCTTCCAGCAACGCGCGCTTCGCCGCCCAATCGAGCGTGTCGCTTAAACCAAGCGGATCGGATTCCAGCCGGTCCAGAACGGTCTCCCATTCCGACATCACCAGATCGGTTTCCTCGGAAAGCCCGGTCAAACGTTCCTGGGCGGCGGCAAGATAGGCGCGCTGAACATCAACCGCCCCAATGGTTCCGCCGCCGGTTCGCTCCGCCTGCCATTTGAGCGACGGGTCGCGCGATATATGCTTGATCGCCGCGACCGGATCGCGTAGCGCGACGCCCTCCGGCTTCCAGCCGCTTTCCAAAAGGCGCAACACCAAAAGCGTTGTCCCCATTTTGAGCAGGCTCGCCACCTCGCAAAGATTGGCGTCGCCGCAGATCACGTGGAAGCGTCGAAAGCGGCGCGCGTCCGCGTGCGGCTCGTCCCGTGTGTTCACGATAGGCCGATTATAAAGCGTATCCACCGACGCAATCGTGGTGAAGAAATCCGCCCGTTGCGATAACTGATATTCCACGCCAACCGGCGCCGGTGATCCGCCTGTTCCTTCCGCGCCGACCTTGCCCGCCCCGGCGAATATCTGCCGCGTCACAAAGAATGGCAATATTCCCTCCAGAAGCGGATCGAATGGCAACGCGCGCTGGATTAGGTAGGACTCGTGCGTGCCGTATGACGCGCCATGAAAATCGGTGTTGTTTTTATACATCGCGACAAACGGCGGCTCGCCACTCGCGCTTGGCGTCATCCGCTCCATTCGGCGCACGGCGCACGTTTGCATCACGCGCTCGCCCGCGCGGTCCTGCGCGATCAGTTCGCGGAGTGAAGTGCATTCCGGCGTGGAAAACTCCGGGTGACCGTGGTCGTTGTAAAGCCTTGCTCCGGACGGTAAAACCCGGTCGCTTCGCATCTCAATATCGGTGGAATGGGGACGCCCGCTCTGCTCGAACTGGGCGTCGTGGGGGTCAACGGACAAATGGTCCACGGTGAAGCCGCGCACATCGCGGCGCGGGTGTTCGTGCCGGTAATCCCAGCGTGTCGCGACCGGGCCGGGGTAGGCTTTGACCAGTTGGGTCGCCTCATCCACCAGATCCTGAGCGCCCTTGCCCTCGACATAAATGCCGTATTCCGTTTCGATTCCGATCAAACCGTGGTCCGCCTTGTTTACGTGTCGTTCCGTCTTAGCAAAGCGGCGACAACAGTATTCCGTTGCTTGTATTGTACCCGCCACCGCGCCCGTGCGGACCGCTCTTTTGGCGAGTTTACGGCGCGGGGCGGGGCGCGGTTTTCTTTGGTTGGTACCAATACGGGTCAACGGTCAGTCTCGCCAATACTCGGCGCGCGCTGGAATTAACAGGCGCAATCGGGGAAAGGAGGCGTTTCGCCTCGCGCGTTTTACCTCCGCGCTGAAGCGCAACCGCAAGCATAATGATGCTATCTTGATTTCCCGGATCTAATTGCAAGGCTTTTCGATAAACATCCGCCGCGCCATCAAAATCGTACTTACTCTCCAACCCACTTCCTCTGGCCTGATACGCGACAACGCGGCTAAAAACGTATTGTTTGTGAAGGTTGCCCGTCCACAAGCGAATAAATGAAAGGCAGGCAAGCAAAACGCCTACGAGACAAAGGGCGGGCTTTATTAGTTGCACGAGATCGTTCTCACATACCAAAGAACGTTCGCCAGATACATTCGGTTACGGGCCTACATCGCATAATCGGGAAGGTTTCGCCCTGATCTCCATGCCCTACCAGTACTTCCACGCGCCGGTCATCACAACATAAACGCCGAGCGCAAGATTGGTGACGCCATGCGCGACGACGCAGGCGAATAGGCTTCGCGTTGCGCGGAGCAAAAGCGCGTACGCGGCGGCGCATACAAAAGCGACCAGCCATTCCGGGTGCGCCAGGGCGAAACCCAGAGCGACCAGGAAAAACGCCATCAGGCTGAAGTCGCCGAGCCGGACGCGCTTGAAATCATCTAAATCCGTGAAAAAGCGCAGAAGGAATGACCGCCAGAAAAGCTCCTCCATCACAGGAACCATCACGGTCAGGCCGTAGAACCGGAGCGCGAGAAAGCCGAGGCGCACCGCCGGGTTGGCGACCGCCTCAAAAGGGTTGTAGGCGGAGCGCGTTCCCAGGTGCGGGTAGGGGATCCACTGATCGAGAACGATCCACTCGCCAAACACCGCCAAACCCACCGCAACCGCAAGCGGAACAACGCGCGCGTTCGGCGTTAGTTCGCGCCGCCATGTTTTGGAGAAATACAAAAGCGTGATTGTCACCAAAACCGCTTTCAAGGCGTAAAGCGGGACATACCACGCCAGCGGCGCTTTGCCTTCCACGGTCGTTAAAAGGAGAAATAACGCCATCGGGGCGGCATAGGGGAGCCAGTCCAAGCCCGGTTTCGTAGTGGCGGGCGGAAGCGGGGTGTCAGCGGTTGTGTCCGTGGCCATATTTGTATTCGCTTATTGCATTCTCGCGCCGCAAATGAGGCGCGAAGTACGCTCGTCGGAGACGTTCGCCCCATTATAACGTGAGATTAGGTTTGAAAACCATAAGGTCGCTTGCCTGAATTTAAGTGACCATAGTTGCGAGAACTTTCGCGACTGCGCAAGGCCGCTCGCTTTTGCTTCGCACTTTACGTACCATGCCGTAGAATGGGAGAACAATGGCTCTCCCGTCCCGCCTCGGCGCTCTTCATTTTCGGGCAAGAGTTTCCCTGCTGCAATTACAGCGGGCCGTGCAAAACGCCGCCGCGCCGCTTCCCCGGTTCCCCATTGCACCCGATACATCTGCGTTTCCGCACGTTCTATCGGAAGTGCGGACGCCGCTTTGGACCAATGGCGAGGTAGCCGAGCTATGGCTTCAGCGCGGTAAGATGCAGAATCTGCGCGTCGCGGCCCGCTCCCTCGATCATCGCGTGCTGGTCGCGGGCGAGACGTTCTCGTTCTGGCGGCACACCGGGCGGGCGACACAGCGACACGGCTACGCGGAAGGGCGCGAATTGCGCGAGGGGTGCCTGATCCCGTCGGTAGGCGGCGGCGTGTGCCAACTCTCGAACGCCCTATACGAATCTGCCCTGCGCGCCGGTTTCACCATTGTCGAGCGACACGCGCACTCGCAGATCATCGCCGGTTCCGCCGCCGAGGCGGGCCGCGACGCCACTGTTTTCTGGAACTACCGCGACCTGCGTTTTTCCTCCGAACAGGAGGTTCTGCTGTCCATCCGTCTGACCCCCGATGAATTAATCGTCGGTTTCCGGGCGAAAAAACAAAACGAAACGACGCCGAACACGCAGACGCTGAATAAACGGGGACGACTCCACATTCCGCTCCTTACGCCAAAGGAGCATTCATGCGCGACGTGTGATGAAAACGCCTGCTTCCGCCACCGTACCGGCAGGGAAGAAGGCAACGGCATCACCGCCTTTTTGGTGGACGCCTATTCGCCCGAGATGGCGTTGTACCTTGAGGCCTGCCGTACCGCCGCCGACCATCTTTTGCTTCCATTAAACGGGACAAAATGGCGAATGGCGCGTTACGCATGGGAAACCAATGGCTACGCCCGTGTCGGCGAGGCGCGCCACGAAACGCTTTGTCGCGCTGTCGCCGCCCGCCGCAAACTGCCGCCGCCGGAGTGACGCGCCCTGCATCTGCGCGGCGAGGAACAGTTAGCCGAATCGTTCGCCCGCCGCCTGTCGCACGACGCCACGCATTTGGTGATCGCCCTGCCGCTTTTGCCGTACCTATGGCGCGATGGGCATCTGGGCGGGCGACGCTTTACCGTTCTTCTGACGCGCCACCCGCTCGGGCTTTTGCACGACGCTTTGGACGAGGCCGCCGCCCGAAACCCGGAGCAAACCCTGCTCCGCGACTTTCGCGCGCCCGTGTCGCTTGTGGAGTGGGAGCGCGAGGCCCTTGAAAACGCCGATGCGATTATCACGCCGCACCACGACCTCGCCCGGCGCTTCGGCAAACGGGCGACGCTTCTTCCGTGGACGTTCCCGCAAACGCCGCCCGTCTGGACGCCCGGCGCCGATATCGCCTTCGCCGGACCGACCGCCGCCCGAAAAGGCGCGTACGCGGTACGGAAAACGGCGCGGCGCCTGGGTTGCGGCGTGGTGTTGCGCGGCGCGCAGTTGGAAGGGGCTGGTTTCTGGGACGGCGTTCCCCATCGCCATGCATCAAGCCTGACGGACTGGCTCACCGGAGTGTACGCCGTGGTCCAACCCGCCGTTGCGGAGGATACGCCGCGCCCCCTTCTCGCCGCGCTTGCCGCCGGGGTTCCGGTCGTCGCCTCCGCCGCCTGCGGTCTTGGCGAACACCCCCGCTTGCAAACCGTGACCCCCAACGACCCCGACGCGCTCATGGACGCCCTCGCACAAATCAAAGCGACTTGAGGACCTAAAATGTAGGAGCGCGTTGTGCTGGGGCATTTCTTCGTTCGAGAGAGCGTACGTTGCCAGCGGTATCGCAAAAAAACACCGCCCGGTTAAACCCTCTCATAAATGAGAATAAAGGGTAACCGGGCGATGGCGGACTAAGAGTAGAAGAATGGCCTCGGAGGGACTCGAACCCCCGACACTCGGTTCCGAAGACCGATGCTCTAATCCACTGAGCTACGAAGCCGGAACAAAACGCCATTCGTCACGAAGCGCGCACGAAAAGCGTCAGAAAAGTATAACGCGCCGGTAAGGCAAAGTCAAGATAATCGCGAGCCTTAGCCACGAGCGGGAAGCGCGACGCGTCATTCAAGGCTAAAAAAACAAGCGGAAAACGCCGAAAACAAACGCAACAAAACAACCGTGCAAAGCGTCCAAACGGGGGCGGGACATGAAAGCGGCGAGTACTTACATTTAACGTTATGGATGGGGAACTTTGCGGCGCAACCTGCGTACTAATAGGGAAACGCGACAGCCAGCGTCACGCTTCTCGTGAGAACGGGTTTCGCAGAAGAAACGCGCTTAAAACAGCGAATTTTATAGTCTACATAGTGCGGGATAAATAGGGCGCGTTACGATGCGCAACCGCAATTACATACAACTCAACAAGAGCTAAACAGACGGAGGCAACCTTAGGTGTCAGTTATTGAACCGATGGAAGAAGATATTGTTCTGACCCTGGGCGGTCGTCAGCATATTGCCGATGAACTGGATCGCTTGGTGACCGTGGACCGCCACGAGGTCGCCAACCGTATCCGGGACGCCAAAGACTACGGAGAACTCACCGAAAACGCGGAGTATGAGGCCGCCAAAAACGCGCAGGCGTTTGTGGAAGGGCGCATCCTGGACTTGAAGCGAATTCTCGGAAGTTCGCGTACGCTTTCGCCGGACGAGGTTCCGACCGATCGCGTGGGTCTCGGTTCCACCGTGACCGTCCGCGATCTGGAGTACGGCGAGGATTGGACAATGACGCTGGTGTCGCCTTACGAGGCGAACCCGGATCGTGATTTGATCTCGGACCTGTCGCCGGTCGGCAAAACGTTGCTGGGTCACCGGGTCGGCGAAAGCGTGGATGTGATTACGCCCGGCGGTAAAACAAAGTACGAGATCACCAACATCACCAAGTAGCGCCAAGTAGTGCGAAGAATGGTGGCGCGAGAAACCGCAAACGGGTGCGAGGCTGATGCCTCGCGCCCGTTTGCGTTTTGCGGCCAAACAAAATATTTCGTGAATTGTTGGTGTCATGCTTACACAAACACGATATTTCGTGCGATAATGAAAGCAAGAAATGAACGGCGCAGGCCGTGCGTTTCGGATACGGAGTAACCTCTTATGAAAAATCGCGCTTTCACTCTTATCGAACTACTCGTAGTTATCGCAATTATCGCAACCCTTGCCGCTATCTTGTTTCCGGTTCTCGCGCAGGCGCGGGCGTCCGCGCGCAACACCGCCGACCTGTCCAACCTGCGGCAGATCGGTATCGCGACAATGCTGTATGTGCAGGACAACGATGAGCATTTCGTTCCGGTCGGCTCGCAAAACGACCCGTCCATCACCCCGTACCTAAGCCCGGACGCGCCCGCGCCCGGTCAATCGTGGATGGGGTGGGGCTTGCGCCTACTTCCCTACACAAAAAGCCGCGAGATTTTTCACTCGCCGTGGATGCCCGACACCGCTGACTGGTGGACCGGGCCGTGCGCCGCGTCGAACGGTATGGCGCTAACAAACACGTATCAGTACAATTGGTTTCTGGGGCGCGATGGCTCGTTCCCCTACGACTACCCGCCGCTCGATACGTACACCCAAACCCCGAACGGCGCGCCGCTCGACGCCCCGTTATCGCTTGCCGAGATCGCGCAACCGTCGAACACAGTCGCGTTTACGTTAAATCAAGCGCAGTCGCCGTTCGGCAACGATTACGGGTGCGCGTGGAACACGCTGGAATCGTCGGATTTCGACAACAAACTCCGCCTGCGCGCCCTGTTCCGTGACGGCGGCAATCTCGCGTTCGCCGATGGTCATGTCAAGTTTTACGCGGCCCGCGAAGCGGACGCGGCGGGAACCGGGTATGCTGCGTGCGGCGGCGGCCCGTCCCACACGATCTACAACTGGTCGGCCCGCAACCTGTGGATGTTCCCCGCTATGCCAAACGACAACGGCGGCTACGGCGACGGTCCGGTTGCGCTCCCGTGCGCCGCCCAATAGGCGGGTGCATCGCTCAAGCCGTTTTCCATCGCAACCGTAGGTATGACGGAGCGGGAACCGACGCCATGTGTTGAACCTGTATCTTGCCGCGCCTTTGACGGTTTCGCTTCATTTAGTGGATACTGGAC
>CAXUMS010000188.1:0-9378 GCA_964252165.1 uncultured Armatimonadaceae bacterium | reverse complement strand
GCCTCTTAATCTTCCGGGGGGGCGCACCCTTTCATCCTTCATCCTTCATCCTTCACCCTTTCCCCCCTGTGCTACAATGCGAGAGTGGCAAAAGGCGAATGGGTAATCGAGGCGGACGGGCTTACCAAGCGGTACGGAGATGACGGCGCGGGGCGTCGGCTCGCGGTGGACGGTTTGACGCTGGGCGTGGGGGTGGGCGAGGTGTTCGGGTTTCTGGGCGAGAACGGCGCGGGTAAGACCACCACAATCAAGATGCTCACCGGATTGATACCGCCGACAGGCGGGCGGGCGCGGATTGGCGGCTTCGATGTCGGTGAAAGGCCGCTCGACGCCAAGCGTTTGGTCGGGTATATCCCGGACAATCCGTTTTTATACGATAAATTGACCGGCGCGGAGTTTCTGCGCTTTGTCGGTGATTTGTACACGGTAGCGCGGGGCGCGGCGCGCGAGGCGCGGATCCGGGATCTGCTTTTGTTGTTCGATTTGGAAACCAAGGCCGATGCGCCGATTGGCGGGTACTCGCGCGGGATGCGTCAGAAGATCGCGCTCGCCGCCGCGCTGTTGCACGAGCCGAAGGCGTTGTTTTTGGATGAGCCAACGGTTGGATTGGACCCGAAATCCACGCGGCGCTTGCAGGACGTTCTGCGCGCGGTCGCGGATAGCGGGGCGGCGGTGTTTTTATCCACGCACGTTTTGGAGGTCGCGCACGGCTTGTGCGACCGGATTGGCGTTTTGCACCGGGGCCGCCTGGTCGCGCTGGGAACGCCCGCGGAACTGACGGAAAACGGCGCGCGTACGTTAGAAGAGGTCTTTCTCGCGCTCACCGGCGGAATGGGCGAGCAAAGCGAGGTCGCGCGTTTACTCCATTTGGGCGATGTCCTAACGCTTGGCAAAGAGCCGACATTGTAATGCAAAATTTTCTGTCCCCTTTTATCTTGTTCTTGCTTGCTGTGGGGGCGTTAATCTGCGTGGACGCGCTGTTACTGACACTGGCAATGCGGCGGCGCGGCGATAATTCGCCGCTGTTCGCGGCCCGGTGGAGCCTTTTGGATCTGTGGTGGGGCGCGCAGGCTTTAGTTCTTGCTTTGTTCGCCTTGATCGCGCCGCTGATTGTTGTTATCGGCGTATTCGGGCAACGTCTCGGTCTGGATAAACTAAACCTCGCTGACCCCGCCGCGATGTCGTCGCCCGCCGCTATCGCCGCCATTCTTTTGCCGTCCGCGATCCTGCAAAACATCGGCTTTTTTGCGGTTCCCGCCGCGTTTATCAATCTGAAGTACCGTTTGCCGCTCCGCGCTATCGGATTGACCTCCTTGCCAAGTCAGCGCGAGGTTCGCGCCGGTATCTTGCTGGGGATTATCGCGATTGTGGTTTCCAATCTTGCCGGGACCGGTCTGCACCTGCTTGCCGAGCAGTTCTAGCACGTCGGATTTATCCGTGATGCGTTGAACTACGAGAAAACAAACCCGGTCGCCGGGATGATGAGCGCGCTTCCGAAACTGGGCGTTCCCGGTCTTGTCTTGGGCGTTTTAGGCGTGGGCGTTGCGGCCCCGCTCGGCGAGGAAATGCTGTTTCGCGGGTTTGTTTTCAATATTCTGAAAACGCGGTTGGGCTTAACCGTCGGACTTATCGGTTCCGCGTTGCTATTTACCATAGTTCACAGCTACGCGCTGGGCCTTTTGCCCGTCTTTATCATCGGCCTGCTTCTCGCGTGGGCGTACCACAACACCGGATCGCTCTGGGTGTCCATTATCATCCACGCCACCAACAACACGGTGGGCGTGTTGCTCGCCTACTTCTTTCCCGGTTTGGGCGTTTAAACGCGCGAGCCGAACCGAAAACCACTTTACATCAATGAACCAGAACCCTCGCCGCCCGCGCTTTTTCCTTTTGCCGCTTGTTCTACTCGCCTGGAGCCTGGCTCTTCTTGCGAGTACGGTCTTAGGCGGCTACTTCGAGGAACGGGGCGGGATATTCGGCGCGCCGTCGCCGGAAGCGCAAGCGCGCGTTCTGGATACCGGCGTCACCCGGGCGGTCGCGTTCGCCACCGATGGCAACAGCGACGCCGCCGTTAACGCCCTTGCGGGAACCGTGCATAATCTGGGCGAAACAAGCGAAGCGTATGTCGCCACGGGACGCTTGGTGACCGGGCGCGGCGAGCCGAAACTTGCCGTCCGGTTTTTAACCACTGCGACCGCGAACAAGGCGTTGTCGTGGGACCCGAACCTGTGGGCCGCGCTCGCCAACGCCCAAACCCAAACCGGCGACACGAACGGCGCGGCGAAGTCCGCGCGCGAGGCTGACGCCAGCGCGCTCGCGGCGTTTGGGCAAGCGGGGAAAACACAGCCCGGACAGTCACAGGAGCAAATCGAGCAAGCCGCTCGCTTTTTATCCGTCGGTTCGTACTTCCAAACGGTTAAAAAGGATAACGGGAACGCGGCGCGCGCGTATCGTGAGGCGGTCCGCATCGCGCCGAATCATTACCTCACGCTGAACAATTTAGGCTACCTGCTTGCGGATACGGGAACCACAAAAGCCGAATGGACCGAGGCTCTGCAACTCACGCGCCGCGCGGTTGAACTCGCGCCCGGCGATCCGACTGTTGCGGACTCCTACGGCTGGGCGTTGTACCGTTTGGGCGACTACGCCGGGGCGCGGCGCGTTCTACGCCCCGCCGTAGATAACATGCCTATGTCCGTCGAACTGCGGCGGCACCTCGCCGCCGTCTATGACGCCCTCAACCTTCCCGATCAGGCGCAGATCGAGCGGGAACGCGCCACCCGGCTCGACCCGAATGGCGCTACCCCCTGACGCGTTCGCGCGCCGCCGTTCATTTTATCTTCGGTAGCAATTGCGGGGCTTGATAAACCGGATGGTTTTTAAGGCCCATGTTCATCGCGAGCGCGGCTTGCTGGCGGGCGTCGTCGTTTTTGCCCAGCCCGATTAAAACAACCGCAAGGTCGGCATGGTAAAGCGGCTCTTTGGGGGCGAGTTCGATGGCGTCGGCAAACGCGGCCTGGGCGTCCTTGTACGCTCGAATCCGTTGCGCTTTGGTTCGATTTCCCTTTGGCCCTCCAGCGCCCTGCGCGAGCGCGCCGCCCAGGCGCGCATGGTACGCGGCGACATCGGGGGCGATAAGCGATGCGGCGCGGAACTGCGCTTCCGCGCCTTCCCACGCTTCGCGGCGCAGGAGTAAGCCGCCAAGCGTGTCGTGGCTTGCGGCGTCCTTTGGGTCGAGTTGAACCGCCGCGCGCAAGAAACGCTCCGCGTCCGCCGGTTTGTCGCGCGCCAGCAAAACGGTTGCGCCTCGCTTCCACAAATCCGCTCGCTTCGGAGCGTCGTTGACGGCCTTGCGGATATACGTTTCCGCCGCGTCGTACTTTTTCGCCCGGAGTAGCAAACCGGCGGCGCGGGCCTGATAATCCGCATCGTCCGGCTTCAAATCGGCGGCGCGGCGAGCGGAGCCTTCCGCTTCGGCGATTCGCCCCAACTCCAACAGCGTACGCCCTAGCGCATCGTGGATCGCGGCGTTCTTGGGGGCGTCTTTCAGCGCGGCGCGCAATAACGGCTCCGCCTCGGCCCAGCGTTCGTGCGCTATCGCGTCGGCGGCTTGAAACAATGACGTACTTCCGGTCTGCGGCGCTTGAGCCGAAGACGACGGCGTTTGGGCGTAGGCGATTACGGGCGGGTTGAGGGCGAAACCGTATAGCGCGGCGATAACAACCGATGGGAAAACAATTCGTGGCATAGTATTTTCTTTGACGCGCTTCGACCGCCATGAGGTTCCAACGTTTGGGTTAAGGCTACTGCGTTGTTACCATAGCCTGCCATCACGAGTGGCTCAAGCCCGCTCGCTAAGCGGCGGGACGCCTCAATCCCGCTGAAGCGGAGGGTGCAAGGAGAGGCCCCCTAACCCCCAATAAGGGGAGGACAAGAAAGACATAGCGGCGACGCTTTAATCTTTCGGACGAACAGCCAGCCTTTGGCGTAGGGTTCTTGTCCCCCCCTTATTGGGGGTTAGGAGGCCTCTCCTCTCACCCTACGCTGTTCCCCGTGTATGGGCAGTTACGGGAACTCACGCTATCATAAAAGGGCTATGCCTGAATCCCCTGAACTTTCTCAACAAACGTCGCCGACCAGCAACCCGCAAACCTACGCCTACGATTGTTTGCGCGCCGAGGCGGTCGCCGCGCTCGCCGCCACCGGTCTGGTCAGCGCGAGCGATGTTGCGCTTGTCGCGCCGAAACCCAATATCGCCGCTGATCTTGCATTTCCCGTTTTCGCGGCGGCAAAATCCGCTGGGGACGGAAACCCCGCCGAATTCGCCGCGCGGCTCGCCAGCGCGGTCACGTTCGGCGATGATTCGCTCCTTGCCAAAGCCGAGGCGCTGGGCGGGTTCGTGAACCTGTCCGTTCACCCGGCGCGCTGGGCTAACGCCGTTCTCGCCGATGTTCTGACGCGACAGGCGGAGTTTGGGCGGGATGAAAACGTCGGGGCGGGGCAAAAAACCGTGGTCGAGTTTTCGTCGCCCAATATCGCGCGCAAAATGCATGTCGGGCATTTGCGCTCCACGGTTATCGGAAACGCCATCCGCAACATTCTGGTCGCGCTCGGCTACGAGGTGATTGCGGACAACCATCTGGGCGATTGGGGAACGCAGTTCGGAACGCTCCTCGCCGCCCTCGATTTGTGGGGTTACCCGGAAGGCATGAAAACCGACCCGGTCACGACCCTGGTGGAAATCTACGCCAAGTTCAACGCCGCCTCCGAAGCGGACCCGGTCCTGAAAGATCTGGCGCGGGCGTGGTTCAAGAAGTTAGAAGACGGCGACGAGTGGGCGCGGGCGACGTGGAAGCAACTCATTGACATCACGCTCGAAGAGTTCGCCCGCACCTACGCAAGGCTCGGCGTCACATTTGACACCACGCACGGCGAAAGTTATTTTGAGCCGATGCTCGTTCCGATTGTGCAGGAAGCGCTGGATAAAGGCGTCGCCAAGATCGAGCCTGGCGGTGCGGTTTCCGTGACGTTTGATCAAAGCGCGGACGGCGGCCCCGCCTCGTCACTCCCGTCATGCCTGCTACGCAAAACCGACGGCGGCACGCTTTACCACACCCGCGACGCCGCAACGATTCTGTATCGGTGGAACGAGTACCATCCGTCCCGCAATATCTACGTGGTCGGTCAGGAGCAGAAACTCCACTTTCAACAGGTTTTCGAGATCGCCCGTCGCATGGGGTACGGGGAAATCGCCGACCGGTCCATCCATATCGCGTTCGGCCCGGTTACCGATGTCGCGGGAAACCGCTTTTCGATGCGGAAGGGGACCGCGATCTTCTTAGACGAGGTTTTGGACGAGGCCGTGACCCGCGCCCGTGCCACTATCGCCGAGAAGATCGCCGAGGGCAAAACGGAACTAACGCCGGGCGAGGTAGACACGGTCAGCGAGATGATCGGCGTCGCCGCCGTGGTATACCACGACCTGTATCAAGGGCCGGAGCGTGGCATCCGTTTCGATTGGGACAAAATGCTGTCGTTCGATGGCAATACGGCCTTGTATATCCAGTACACGCACGCCCGGTGCCGCTCGATTTTGCGGAAAGCGGGCGAGCAAACCGGTACGTATGACGCCACGCTCTTAATTGCGCCCGAGGAGCAGGCGGTTTTGCGCCAACTCTCCGCCCTGCCGCACGCCGTGCGCGAGGCCGGGGAAAAGTTCGCGCCCGCTCTTGTCGCCTCATGGACATATGATCTGGCGCGCGAGTTCGCCCGCTTCTATCATGCCCAGCCCGTTTTGGAAGCGGAAACGCCCGATCTGCGCGCGGCGCGCCTTGCGCTTGTAGAGGCGGTCGCGACCGGGCTTAAAAACGGCTTCGCTCTGCTCGGTATCGGCGTTCCCGAGCGTATGTAACCCGAAATGGCCCGGCGTAACAATCGGGCCATTTCTTTATCTTGTTTGACCAACCGTTTAGTCAAAACCACCGAAGAAGGTAATCAACGCATGAACCGACGACGATTTATCACCGCAACCGCCACAACCGTAGCCGCAAGCGCGCTTGGTGCGGATGCGCAAACTCCGAAAAAGCGCCCGGCAACAAGCGTAACCCCCGCGCCCAAACCCGCCGCTACGCCGCGCGCGCTCGACCGCAACGCCCCGTGGCGCGGCGTGAACCTGGGCGCATGGCTCGTGCTGGAAAAGTGGATGACGCCGTCGCTTTTCAAGGGCGTCACGGCGGGGGATGAGTACGGTCTGAGCAAAGAATTAGGCCCGGATAAGGCCCGTGCGCTTTTGGAAAAGCATCGCGCCGGGTGGATCACCGAGGCGGATTTCGCCGCTATCGCCGGACGGGGCTTGAATGCGGTACGTATCCCGGTCGGCTGGTGGGCGCTGGGCGGCGCGGACACGGCCCCGTATATTTCCGCCGAAGCCACCCTCGACCGCGCGCTCGCTTGGGCGGAGCGGCACGGTTTGGGCGTCGTGCTGGACCTTCATGCCGCGCCGGGCAGTCAGAACGGCTGGGACCATAGCGGACGCGCGGGCGAGTTGGGCTGGCACAAAAGCCCCGCCCATATCGCGCGCAGTTTGGACGCCATCGAGGCCCTCGCCGCGCGCTATGGCAAGCGGGAGAATCTGGTTGGAATCGAACTGCTCAACGAACCGCGCTGGGATGTGCCAATGGAGATTTTGCGCAGCTACTACACGGACGGCTACGCGCGCGTCCGCAAGCACGCAAGCGCGGAGCGGGTTGCGGTCGTGATCCACGATGGCTTTCGTCCGTTCGATTGGGGCGGTTTTATGACCGGGCCGGAGTTCAAGAACGTCGTGCTGGATACGCACATGTACCAGTGCTACACGGACGACGACAAAAAACGCTCGCTTGCCGGGCATTTGCAAAAAGCGTCTACGCAACGCATAGAAGAGATTGCGAAAATGGAGAAGAACAGCCCGCGCGTGTGCGTGGGCGAATGGTCGGTCGCGCTCAACCCCGACTCGTTGCAAAACTTGACCGCAACGCAGAAAACGGTTGGCAAGCGCGCCTACGGCGCGGCGCAACTTCTCGCCTTCGAGGGAAGCAAGGGCGGCTATTTCTACTGGTCGTACAAACTCGAATATCCGACCGATTGGAGCTATCAGACCGCCGTGGAGGAAGGCGCGCTTCCGTGAAATCCTTCGGACAGTTAGAGAGTTAGAAGCAAGATAGCAAGAAAGTCAGAGGGGAAGGCTTTACATCGCCGTCAGGTCTGACTTTCTTGCCTTCTTGCTATCAACTCTCTGGCTTCATCACTCTACGGGGTTTTCGGCGCGGGCGACGCTTTCATAAAACGTCCGGTTTTGGGGTCGCGCATCGGCGTTTTCTTTCCGCTCTTACCAGTCATCATGCCGCCTTTTTTGCCGGACATCTTGCCGCCCGACATCATCCCGCCGCTTCCCTTGACGAAACGCCCCGTTTTGGGGTCACGCATTGGGGTTTTACCGGAGGTCATTTTGCCGCCCATTGCGGGGGACGAGGCGGGCTTGGGCTTGGAGCCTTGCGCCCAAACGGATGTTCCAACCGATAACGCACAAACGGTCGCCGCAAGGGCGGCTAAGGCGCGAACACGAAACATGGTAGTATTTCCTTTGTACCGACGGTAGAGATTACCAAACCAACACGGACTATACGCGACCGTTCCGTCGCCCTGTTCCCTTGCTACACTTAGACTTTTTTCATAAACCAACCGTGTCCGTTCCCACTCCACCACGCTATCATAACGCCCGCCCGTGGTACTGGGACGCAGTCGCGTCCTTCGCCTTGTTTGGCATGGCGTTTGGCCTAGGCAAGTTTTTCGGAAAGTTCCTGCCCTTGATCGGCCTGCTCTTCTTCGCCGTCTTTGCAGGCTTCGGCTATCACTTCGCCAAATCCGCGTGGCTTGCCGTGACAACCGGGCGAACGCACAACCGCAATGGTAAACGGCGATGAGACGATTTCGTATCGAACCGAACCGGTTCGCCGCGCTCGCGTCGCCGGATTTTAGGCGGTTATGGATCGGACAGATTATCTCCGCCGCCGGATCGCAGATGCAGTTCGCCGCGCTGAACTGGCAGATCTACGCCCTGACCGGCTCGCCTCTCGCGCTCGGCGGGATCGGGCTTGCGCGCGTGATCCCAATCATCTTTTTCTCACTTTTGGGCGGCGCGGTCGCCGACTCGCGCGACCGGCGCAAACTCCTTCTCGGCACGCAGACCGTTCTCGCCCTTGTCGCCCTCGTTTTGGGGACGCTCGCCCTGGCCGGGCATACGACGCTGACCGCGATCTACCTGCTGACGGCGGTGGGCGCGGGCGCGACCGCGTTCGACAACCCGGCCCGGCAAGCGTTGATCCCGTCGCTCGTGCCGCGCGAACAGTTGCCCAGCGCGTTCGCGCTAAACTCCACCGGCTTCCAAGTCGCGACTATCGCCGGACCCGTTTTCGCCGGGATAATTATCGGCCTGGACAAAACCCATCTGGGGCGCGTTCTTCACGTCCCGCACGAATCCGGCATCGGGATCGCGTACCTGATCAATGCCCTGTCGTTTCTTGCCGTAATTGTCGCCCTGCTTTTCCTTCAGTTCCGACCCACGCCGCGCGCGGAAGGGGAGGTCGTCGCGCCCGCCGTTAGCATCAGCGCGCTGAAAGAGGGCATCGCGTTCGTGCGGGGAACGCCCATCTTGGTGGGCGCGATGACGCTGGACTTTTTCGCGACCTTTTTCTCGTCCGCGACCGCGCTACTTCCCATCTTCGCCAAAGATATTTTGAAGGTTGGGCCGCAGGGCTATGGCTGGCTGAGCGCGTTTCCGGCTATCGGCTCGCTTATCGCGGGAATGCTGATTACCGTTTTACCGCCGATCAAACTACAAGGTCGCGTTCTCTTGTGGTCCGTGGTGGTCTACGGTCTCGCGACCATCGGGTTCGGCGCGATGGGACTTGGCTTCCCCTATGCGTTCGCGCTGTCCGCACTGTTCCTCGCCGCAACCGGGGCGTCCGATACGGTCAGCACGGTCCTGCGCCAAACGATCCGCCAAACCGTGACCCCGGACCGCCTGCGCGGACGCATGGTGTCCATCAACATGATTTTCTTCATGGGAGGCCCGCAACTCGGCGAACTCGAAGCGGGCGCGCTCGCCAAACTAACCGGCGCGGCAATGTCGGTGATCTGGGGCGGGGTCGGCTGTATCGCGACCGCCGCCGTTGTCGCTACCCGCGCGCCGTGGCTCTACCATTACCGCCTCGCCCCCGATACCGATAAATCGTAGATTCCGCGTTTCGATCAACGGCCACGACGTTTGACCGTAGCCGTCTACGTTGTCGTTTGACTAAATCGCTCAAGCCGCGCGGCTCGCCTTCCAGCGGGGACCAG
>CAXUMS010000187.1:4546-9416 GCA_964252165.1 uncultured Armatimonadaceae bacterium | reverse complement strand
AACCGAGCCACTTTGCGTTTATCTTAAACAACCGATCCAACGTTAGGTTGGGGCCGCCCCCGGCCAGAGGGGGAGCCGCGCGGCTTGAGCGATTTAGTCTAACGACCAAGTAGACGCTCACGGCAAACAGAAACCAGCAACCGCCTGTCCGGTTTACGCCGCCGCGACCACCGGATTGCGGAGCGTTCCGAGATTTTCCATGGTCGCCTCGACCACATCGCCCGGCACGATGGGGCCGATGCCGGACGGCGTTCCGGTCGCGATCACATCGCCCGGCTCCAGGGCGAACCATTTGGATAAGAACGCGATCAAAGCCGGAATGCGGTACACCATCGAGGCGGTCGTGTCGCTTTGGCGTTCCACGCCGTTGACGGACAGCGTAATGCGCAAATCGTGCGGGTCGCCCACCTCGTCCGGCGTCACCAGGAACGGTCCCATCGGGCCGAACGTGTCCGGCGATTTCGACCGAAACCACGGATGCTTGCGCTCTTGATCGGCTTTTTGCACGGTTCGCGCGGTGACATCATTGAAAATCGTGTATCCGGCGACCAGATCGTAGGCGTGTTCCTCCGGGACGTTTTTGCCGCCCTTGCCCAGCACGACCAGAAGTTCCGCCTCGTAGTCCACGCGGCCTATCCAGTCGGGGATCTCGATAGGGGCGTTCGGCCCGATAACGCTTGTGGACGCTTTCAAGAACACAATCGGCTCCTCGGCGACCTCGGCCCCTTGTTCGCGGGCATGTTCGGCGTAGTTGCGCCCGATAGCGAGTATCCGGTTGGGCCGGGGAAGCGGGGGCAAAAGCCGCGCGTCGCTTGGCACGGCGAACCTTTCGAGAAAGCCGTTGGTCTGCGCGGTTTGGAGAAGCGCGTTCGCCTCCTCGACCAGAACGTCGTTTTGCCGGTACAGGTCGGACGGCAACCGCGACGGGTACGGGTGTCGGTAAACAACCGCGTCGCGGTCCAGCGCGGACAGGTTGTACAGGCGGTCCTTTACCGCAACGGCGATGTCGCGCCGCTCCTCCAAAAGCGCGAAACGCATTTAACCGGCCTTTCCCGTGAACTTTTCGGCTCGGATCAAGAACCGCTCGGCGGCGCGGGCCAAGTCCGCGTACGGGGCTTCGGCGAGCAGCTCTTCGCCGTTGAAGATAAAACTTGGCACATGCCGAATGCCCACCCGGTACGCTTCGTCGTCGTAGGGCGTGATGTTTTCCTCCCACCGCTTCGCCCGCACCGAGTCCGCGCACGCGGCCCCGGATAAGCCCGCCCCGTCCGCGAGGGCGGCCAGCACGTCCACGTCCGCGATGTCGGCGCATTGTTCCCAGAACGCTTTGTAAACGGCGTCGTTATACGTATCG
Organism: uncultured Armatimonadaceae bacterium; assembly: GCA_964252165.1. GTDB lineage: Bacteria > Armatimonadota > Armatimonadia > Armatimonadales > Armatimonadaceae > CAXUMS01. Next base: position 8,062 of record CAXUMS010000187.1, on the reverse strand, counting down.
AAGGCGGCGGGATCGCCGAGCGAGCGCGCCCATTCCGCGCCCAGGAGCGCATTGTGCGTCCGGGTGAACGGCGGGCGCGGGGTTGGCATCGTTATCCCTTCGGCGACCGCGAACAATTCAAACCGCGACGGCGCGGGCGGCGGCGCGGGCGGGGCATCAGGGTCCACAGGTTTGGGCGGGGACGGCGTGTACTCCATCTCGGGCGGCATCAGCTCGAAGCCGCGCCAGTCCAGCGTCAGACCGAACTCCTGCGTGAGCCGCTTGGCGTGGAACCACCCTACATAACACCATGGGCATAAAAAATCGTGGGCCACCACCACATTGGTTAATGAACCTAACTCGAACTTATCGCTGTTGCGGTTGCGCGCCTCCATGTCATTGGAGGGGAACACGGGCGGGGGAAATAATCTCATACCACCAATGTACCCATGTCGCCTTGCGTTTCGCGCTTCGCGTTTGCCCCTTGTTCTTTGGGCGGCGTGTTCGGGTAGCGCGCAACCCGGCTTATGCTATAATGGCTCACGCCGCAAATATCGAATGCCGCATCCGTTCCTTGTTTCAAACGCGACATCAGCGCGGGCGCTTTTCTTCCTTTTATCTTTTATCTTTGACAAGTCTTGAATAATCGCCTGGGCGTTTTTTGGCGCCATATCACGTACAACCTGCGCGGCGGCTTTCTGGTCCGTCCGCTGGTAACCGCCCTGCTTTTAGGGTTTACCGGCGCGGCGTTTTCCGCATTGGAGGAGGCGTTTCCCGGTCTTGGCTCCTGGGTTCCCGTGATCTTGTTTCCGTCCCACGCCGACCCGCAAATCGCGCAGGTCATCCTTAGCGGCATCGCGACCTCGATGATGACGGTCGTGTCCATCGTTTTCGCGATCTTGCTGATGACGCTGACGCTCGCCTCGAATCAGTTCTCGCCGCGCATTATCGTCAACTTCGCCCGGGACCGCGTCACACAGCACACGCTCGGTATTTTTCTCGGCACGTTTGCGTACTGCGTGGCCGCGCTTCCCGCCGCCCGCACGGTTCCCCGCCCGTTCTCGCCGGTCGCGACTGTTTTGGGGGCGATGTTTCTCGCGCTCGCTTGTATCGCCTGGCTACTTTTTTTCATTCACCACATTTCGCAGGCGATCAGCGTCAATCATATCGTGGACAATATCGCGCGGGATACCGAGGCGATTATTGATGAGATCATGCCCGCGCCGCTTCGGCGAACGCGGCTGCCCCGGCTCGCCTCGCCGCCGCGAAGCGAGCGCGAAGCGCCGGTATTAAGCAAAACGTCCGGGTATATTCGCTTTATAGACAGTTCGCGCCTGGTTCATCTGTCGAAGCGCTATGGTTTCGCCATCCATGTTTTGCGCCGGGTCGGGCATTTTGTTCCCGAGGGAGTTCCTTTATTTCTCATCTCCAAAGGCGAGCGGTTATCGCCGCAGATCAGCGCGGAACTTTTAATGGCGTTCGATCTTGGGCCAACCCGAACGTTGGAGCAGGATGTGGAATTTGGCATTTTGCAGATCGTGGACATCGCGCTGAAAGCGATCTCGCCTGCGGTAAACGACCCCAGCACGGCAATTAGTTGCGTGGATCAACTCAGTCGCATTCTGATCCGCTACGCCTCCCGTGAGCCGGTCGCGTCCCAGTTCTACGACCCGCCCGGCGTTTTGCGGGTGGAGGTTCCGTGGCTTGACTTCCACCGTTTGGTGGAAGCCGCCTTTGAGCAAATCCGGTTGTACGCCAAAACCGACACCGCGGTTAATCTGCGAATGCTACGCGCCCTTGCCGATATTGCGGTCACCACAACTGTTCCCGAGTTCCGCCAAACGCTTTGGGAGCGGGGCCAACGAACCGTCGCCGGGTGTGCGGAAAAACAAAGCGAAGCGGATATGGGTGAATTGCGCTCTCGTTTGTCGCTTTTAGAAGAGCGAACCACGCCGCGCGCTTAGCGCCACCTCGTTCTGTCCGGGCGTGTCGCCTCTTGAATCTGTCGTTCCCGGCGAGCGTAGAGTGGCGAATCGGTGGGCGGTTTTAAAAGGATAACGTGAGTTCGGGTTAACACTGTGTTTTGTTTCTGTGCGGCATCCTCACGAGGGGCTGAAGCCCTCTCGCTACCGGGCTAAGAAGCCGTGATCCCGCTGAAGCGGGAAGCGGATATGGCTTGTGTGGTTGGTATTGCACTTCGGTTAACAACTACGCTCCGCCGCAAACAACGCTCCGCCGCAAACAACGCCTACGTAAACCTAATCCTGCAACACGAGCCGTCTGTTTCTTCCCGCTTCAGCGGGATCACGGCGAGCGGCTCGCCCGATAGCGAGAGGGCTTCAGCCCCTCGGAAGCCACCGTAACCGGTAAAAGAGCGGTTCCTTCATCCCGAACTCACGTTAAGGATAAGACGCGCTCGGCTGTGTGGCGCGGTTTCATTGGTTCGCAACGATCAGGATGTCTACGGAGCGCAGTTCGCGCGCGATACGATTGATGATGGAGCCGCGTAGAAATTCCTGCCAGCGGGAGCGGTCGGAGTGACCGAGGACGATCTGCGTGGTTCCTTTTTCGCGGGCGTAGCGGATTATCTCGGCGGCGATGTCGTCGCCCTGAAGCGTGACGATGGGGATGCGAAGGCGGTCGGCAAGGGTGAAGTCGTTGCGGAGCGTTTCTTGCTCGTGCGGCGTGGGCGGGCGGCTTTCGACATAAACGGCGACGATCTCGCCCTTGAGACGCTGGGCGGCGCGCCAGCCGCGGCGGAGCAAGCGCAGGGACGATTGCGTGGGCGATAAACACACCAAAATGCGGTCGTGCGTCGCGGCGGGACCGCCGACATGATGATCGCGGCGATAGGCGGTAACGTCATCATCCACCTCGTGGGCGATTTCTCGGAGCGCGATCTCGCGCAAGGAGGCCAGATTTCCCTCGCGGAACCAGTTGGCCTTCGCCTGGGCGATCTTGTCGGGTTTATAAATGTCACCGCGCTCCAAACGGTTGACAAGGGCGCGGGGCGTGATGTCAATCATCATCACCTCGTCGGCGTCGTGCAGGACGTGGTCCGGCACGGTTTCACGAACCCGGACGCCCGTCACCTCGTACACGGCGTCGTTCAGACTTTCGAGATGTTGCACGTTCAGGGTGGACAAAACGTTGACGCCCGCCGCGAGAAGAACGTCCACGTCCTGCCACCGCTTTTCCCGGAGCGAGCCGGGAACGTTGGTGTGCGCCAACTCGTCCACCAAAACCGTGTGCGGGCGACGGGCGAGGATGGCGTCGGTGTCCATCTCCTCGAACGTCGCGCCCCGGTACTCGATCTTGCGGCGCGGGATAATCGGCAGGTCGCTGACCTGCTCCTCGGTCCCCGCCAGCGCGAACCCCAGCATCGTGATGTCGACCTTGTCGGCCAGGACCACGCTCCACTGCATCATCGCCATGAACAGGCTGATGTGCAGCAACGGCGCGTAGTCGGCCCGACGGGTGCCCCGGAAGTGCGGGACGTGCCCCAGCTCGAACACCATCACCCACAGCGCCGGGCCG
>CAXUMS010000187.1:0-4536 GCA_964252165.1 uncultured Armatimonadaceae bacterium | reverse complement strand
CGGTCCCCTTTCGCCCGTGCGTTTCGATATAGCCGATAACGACATCCTGGCCGCGTTCGCGACGCCGCCGCGCTTCGGTGAGCATCTCGTACGTTTTGCCCACGCCCGCCGCGAAGCCGACAAAAATCTTCAAGCGTCCGCGTCCCGCGCGCCGCTCCTCCGCGCTCACGCGCGCCAAAAGCTCCTCCGGAGTGAGCCGCATTTTCTCGTCGGTTGGGCGCTTGGCGGACATGGCGACGCTCCTACTTCCCTTCCGCCACGGCGGACAGCACGGCGTCAACCCAGTGGCGCAGGCCGCTGGTGAGTTCCTCTACGACCAGGGTTCCGTTCGGCGGCGGCTCGGCGTTCTGCCAAAGATAGTTCGCCAAAGCCTCGCCGCACAGCGCCTGCCAGAACCGTTCCCCGTTGGGCATCTCGTCGAGATCCGCGTGCGCCTTTACCAATTCGATGACATAACAGGGGATGGTGACGAGGCACGCGCTTTCCTCGCCGGTCGCGGCGGTAATGGTAAACGTATCGCTCACGCCGCCATCGCCCGTGACGATAACGCCCGGCGCGGAATGCAGGGATAACCCGTTCACGGTGACCGAATCGAACGCATGCGGCGTCGGCGAGTAATCGCCCGAGACCTTTTGCGGGGCGCGTCCCGCGAGGGCGGCGGCGACCGACGCGCGCAGCGTGTCCACGGTGAAGGGCTTGCGCAGAAAATCCGTCGCGCCCGCCCCGATCGCCTCGGTCGCAAGGTCTATGGTTCCAAACGCGGTTATCATCACGACACGGACGCTCGCGTCGCGCCGCCGCATCTCCCGCAACACCTCCAGACCTTCCATGCCGGGCATCCGCTGGTCGAGGAGTACCAAGTCCCAGTCCGCGCCGCTTGCGAACCGCTCCAAACCCTCGTAACCATCGCCCGTCGTTTCCGTGTTATGTCCGACATGGGTGAGCGCGAGCTTGAGCATCATACGGATGTTGCTCTCGTCGTCTATGATAAGAATATGAGCCATTGCTTGCTTACTTACTTTCCGTGCGTTGTCACGAAGACAACCGCCCCGCGCGATGAGGCGGCGCTTCCGTCTCCTGCGTTTATAAAGAAACGTACCCGCCCAGATACCACGGCGCATTGATAACCGCGACCCGGTTGTCGCCGCGCAACAATAACGCCGCCTTGAGGCCCGTCGCCCGCTGGTTATGTAGAAGGTACTGCGCCCAGTGCGATTCCACAAGTTCCGTGATAATAACCGCAATTTGCCGGTCGGGGTAATCACGCTTGAGTTGGTTGACCTGATCGAGAAGCGGCCCGAACAATCGCCGGTACGGCGAGCGGACCGTGATGAGGCGCGGCGCGCGTAATCCCGCCGCCTGCGCGGGCAGAACCACGCTGGTTTCCCGGTCCTCGGCAAGACGGCGCGCTTCGGCGTCATCCGTGCTGACATGGACGCCGATAACGTCGGGCGGTAACCGGAGCGCGCCAAGCGGGATGAGAATGGTCATCGCCGCTTCCGGGCCGTACGCCGCTGACGCCAGCCCGTCGAGGCCGAGCTTCGGCACGGCGGCGAGCGGGCCAACCTTTTGCTCGTCTTCTTCGTGCGATGCGAGCGGCTTACCTAAAATACGGTCCGTAAAACTCATAACTAACGTGCTACTCTGTGACAGTGTTTCCGGCGACAAGGCGGATCCATTGTTTGAGGGCCGGGTTCAGTTGAACGACCAGTGTTTGATCGGCGGGGAAGTCGGCGCGCACGCTCACGTAGTCGCTCAACGCTTCCTCGCACAAAGCGAGCAAAAAGCGCGCGGCTTCGTTTTTATCGTCGCCATTTCGCGTATGCGATGTCGCGGCGCGGAGCTTCTCGGCCTGCGCCGCCGTTTCCTCGGGAAGCACCACCATCACCTCGCGCGCCTCGCCGTGCGGATTTTCGACCAGAAACAGGGTTTCGAGGCGCGTTCCCGGCGCGTCGGGTCGGGAAACCGTTGCGGCGTGCGCGTGCGTCAACCGCTCCCAAAATCGGACAAGAACGCCGCCGCTCTCCCCCGCGCCGCCCTGCCCGGTCGCAGGCGCGGCGATCTCGTGCGCGATACGAAAGCCGTTCCGCGTGAGGGCGTTGACGACAATGTGGTTTTCCTTGCCGCGCTCCTGCAAGGGTTTTTTGCCGCGTAGCGCGGCGGCGATCGCGCCGCGCAACGCCTGGGTCGTGAACGGTTTTCGCAGGAAGTCGGCGGCCCCGGCAAGGCGCGCCTCGTCTTCCAATTCGCGCGTTCCCATTGCGGTCATCATAATGACCCAGGCGTCGTCGTCGCGCTGGCGCAAACGCCCTAACGCCTCGACGCCGCGCATGTTCGGCATGCGCTGATCCAAAAGAACCACGTTCCACGTCCTGCCGTCACCGAAGAGGCGCACCCCCTCCATGCCGTCCGCCGCCACGCCCACAGTATGACCGTCGTGTTCCAGCGCAAGTCGCACCATGTTGCGAATGTTTTCTTCATCTTCGATAACTAAAATCCGCGCCATTTTTTTATCGCCTATCGCTTATACGCCGCCACCGTCGCGCTATTCGTGGTTGCTGTATCGACCACGGGCAGGGTAAACGTGAACACGCTTCCCTTGCCTATCACGCTTTCAACCCCGAGTTCGCCCCCGTGGGCGCGTACGATGTTTTGCGCAATCGCCAAACCCAAGCCCGCCCCGCCGTTCGTCGCGCCCGGCGCTTGCACGAACCGCTCAAAAATATGTTCCAGGTAAGGCGCGGGAATGCCCGCGCCGGTGTCGCGCACGGCGAACGCGACGGTATCTTCGCCATCGCCGCCGCGTGCGGCGGTGATCGAAACGCTTCCGCCGCTTGCGGTGTGACGTAGCGCGTTACTGAGCAAATTAATCAGAACCCGTCCCGCCTGTGACGGGTCGGCCCGCACAAGCGGCAGATCGTCCGCAACGCTTACGTTTAGGGCAACGCCTTTCGCCTCGGCTTGGGCGGCGACGCTTTCCTGCGCGGTCTGCGCCAGTTTGCGCGGGGCGACAGCCTCGAAGCGGAGCGGGGTCGCGCCCGCTTCAAGGCGCGTCACATCCAGCAAATCGCGCATCAAACGCTCCAACCGGAGCAAATCTTGCCGCAGGCTGTCCACCACCTCGCGCTGCGCGACCTCCAGCGGCCCCGCCGCCCCTTCTTGAAGCAGTTGGACGCCGAGAAGAAGCGACGTGACCGGCGTACGCAGTTCGTGCGAGGCGACCCCGATAAACTCGGTTTTCAAACGATCCACCTCCTGCTGGTAGGTGACATCTTCCAAAACCGCGACCGCCCCGAGGGGCGCGCCATCGCCCGCTTGCATCGGGCTTGCCCGAAGGCGGTACACCCGAGGCTCGGAAACGCTTGGGGGCTTTCCCCCTTCTTTGCCAAACGAAATTAGGGACGCTTCTCCCTCGCCTGCGAACGTTTGTTCTTGCGCGATAGCGCGCTCGATTGCGGAAACGAGCCGTTCTTCGCGCACCACGTCACCCACGGCTTTGCCGCGCGCTCGTTCATCGGAACCGAACAACCCTTCAGCGGCGCGGTTCAGGTGAACCACGCGACTTTGGGCGTCGGTGACGACCACGGGATCGTACAAATTCTCCAGCGCGGCGTCGCTCATGCGTTCCGCGCGGTGAAGCCGCTCCTCGGCAAGCGTGCGGGCTTCCTGCAAACGCTCCGCCATCTCGTTGAACGAGCGCGCGAGCAAGCCGATCTCATCGGTGCGCCGCACTTCGATTTTCTGGTTGAGACGGCCCGCGCCGACCTCTTTGGCTTGCCGTGTCAGGCTGACGAGCGGCGTCATCAAGGAGCCGATATTGCGCCAGGCGAGGCCGAGACCGAGGAGCGTGGCGACAACGGTGATGCCGATGCTGATAAGCGTGGCGCGGGCGGCCTCGTCTTTGGCGCGTATATCCGCCCGCACAATCGCCTCTTGATTGAGCGCAAGGACTTCCTGCACGCGTTCTTTGATTTGAACGAACTGCGGCTCCAAACGCTCGAAGTACAACCGGCGCGCGCTCGTCTGCGGCAATGGCGAGCGAGAGAACAAAAGCCGTTCCTCGTCCTGACGGTAAAGAAGAAAGCGCCGCCCGATGTCGTCCGCAGCCGCCTGCTCGCCCCGTTCGGTGACGTTGCCCGCCTCGATCCGGTAGGCGTCCTCGAAGAGCGGACGGTTTTCCTGGTACTGGCGTTGCGCTTTTTCCGCTTGACCGGCAAGATAAAACGCCGACGCGCTGTCCATACGCTCCAAAGCGTCTTTCATGTTTTGCGCCGCGACCACGCTTTTGTAGTTGTCCTTTAAGATGCGATCAATGGATTGCCCCAGCCGGAAAAAGCCCGCGACCGCGACGAGCATCACCAGAAACATCAGCCCGACAAGAAGTAGGTGGGAAAGGAGCAGTTCCGTTCGCAGGCTTTTATGATGCATAGGCTTAGTTTAACGTGCGTTCGGTTTAAGTAGTCGCGTTAAGTAGTTAAGCGTGTTGACTTTTTAAGCCAAGTCGCGGGTTAAAACCCACGTCCGGGGGCGCTTCGC
>CAXUMS010000186.1:0-9477 GCA_964252165.1 uncultured Armatimonadaceae bacterium | reverse complement strand
AACGCTTCCAGTCGTTTTCGCAGAGCCGCCTGTTGCGCTTTCAAACCCGCGTGTTTTTCGCGCAGGTCGGCGAGCCGAGTATCGGTTTCAGCGCGGGCCGTGTCGGCCTCATTACGCCGCGCGTTCGGGTCGCCGTACTCGCCCATTGCGGTGTCAAGCCGCGCCGCTTCCTCAACCAAGCCCGGAAGGTCCCGGCCTTCCTGAACCAGCGCATTTCTTTCGCACTCGACCTGATAACGCTTGAGGTTCAACTCCTGCAACTCTGCATTGATGTTTTTTTCAAGCGATTGCGATTCCTTTTGCAACGCCAACACCGAGCCGTACTGCGCTTCAAGCGGGCCAATTCGGGCGACAAGATTAGTGTGCGCGGCGAACGCCCCGATTATCTCGTTCTTGCGTGCGGCGATCTGCTCGGCGGCGGCGATTTTCGCGCGGGCGGCTTTCAGGGTTTGCGTGTTGTCAGCGATTTCCTCGCGAATATCGGCGATACGCGCTTCGTACTCCTGCGCTTTGCGCTCTTGCTCGTCCAAGCCCCTAATCTTATCGGTTAGCGTTTCGTACTCGGTTTGCAGGCGCGCCGCCTCGTCGTGCGCGGCGGCAAGCCGCTTTTGCGCGTCTTCCAATGCGAGAAAATGCCGGTCCTCGTGTTCGAGTTCGCGGTCCAAAGAGTTAATCTCGCGGTCGGCGTCGGTCTCGTGCGCCTCGGCTTCTTTGCGCTTTTCGACCGCTAAGGCTTCCAAACGCTCATACCGCGACAAATCCAGAATATCGGCCAGTACTTTTTTACGGTCCGACACGGACGCCCGCGCAAATTCATCCGCCCGCCCCTGCGCGAAATAGCCGGTCGCCAGGAACGTCCGGTAATCCATCCGCAAAAGTTGCTGGATTTTGGCTTTGGTTTCGTTGCGGTTGACGCCGGTTAAAGAGCGAGGCGTCCCGTCCTCCTGCCATATCTGCAACTCCCAAATCGCGCCGCCCCGTTTGCCTCGCCCCTTGTGAACGCGGTACTTGACATCGTCCACCAGGAAATCGAACAAAACGCGCACATCGGTTGCGCCCAAGCGGATAATGTCGTCCTCGGCGGATGCGCGCGTTTCGCCGAACAACGCCCACGTCATCGCGTCCAACAGGGCGGTTTTACCGTTGCCGTTGTCGCCCGAAAAGCACGCAAGCCGAATGCCCGCGAGTTCGAGCGGCGGCACGCCCTCGCCGTAGCTCATGAAGTTTTTAAGTTGAAGCCGGATAGGAACCATAGGTTTTAGCGCATTGCCTCTTCGGCGGCGAGAAGATCAAATAAGGGGCGGGCGGCAAGCACTAATTCATCGCGGCGGGCGGCGAGGCGCGGCTGTAGGTCAAGATACGTCGCAAGGGCCTTTTCGGGCGTCAGCGCCTCGGTCAACACCTGCGAGCGGATTAACGCTTCGGCGGCGGGCATATCGCGCGACACGGCGACCACCAAATGGGCGGCGCTGAGGGCTTTTCGCACCTCGTCGGTTCGCACCAGAGCCGCGCGGTCCGGCGGAACTTTGTAGTTCACCTTGACAATCGCGCCCTCGATCTTGTGCCGCGCAATCGCCTCGATAATCGCGGTTGTCGGGTCCTCGGACTCGGACGCGTCAATCTCAATCGCGAGGAATGGGCGCGTGCCTAGCGTGACCCATTCAAAATCCGTGTGGCCCTTGCAAACATCGGCGACCACGAAGCCTTTGTTTTCCTTGCGCTCGCCAAAGTCAATTCGGTCAATCGAGCCGCTATACACCACGGGCGGCTGATTTCCCTTGTTCATATCCTGCGGGCGGTGAACATGGCCCATCGCCACATAATCGAACGGCGACGGCTCCCCCGCCGTCACCGCCGACACGGGAACCTGCGGCTCGTTCGGGTTGACCAGGAAACTTTGCACGCCTACGCGGGCGTCGGCGACCGTGAAATGCCCCATCAAAATCGCGATGTAGTCGGGGAGCGACGCGCATCGCGCGCCCATACGGGCGATGTAATCGGTGTACTTGTCACGAATCAGATGCGCGACATCCTCGACCGTTTTGTGTTTCGCCTCATCATTTTGCAACACGCGCGACCGCGTTAAATACGGCATTCCCGCGACCAGAACGGTTCCCCGGCGCGTGACGATGGGTTGCACATCGGGAGCGGCGAACAGCGTGACATGGGCCTGCGCGCTTCCCAGCAACCCGTAGATTTCCAAGGCGTGCGCCCGTCCGCGCGTGTTCGGCATATCGTGGTTGCCGACCAGCATCACGACCGGCACATCGGCGTCGGTGAGGCGCTTGAGCGCGCCCGCGAACGCCCGCTGGTGCGTTTGGTTGGGGTCGCGCACCTTGTACGCATCGCCCGCGAAAACCGCAATATCCGCCTCGGCTTTGAGCGCAAGGTCCACGGCTTCATTCAGCGCGCGGGTGAAGTCTTCCAAGCGGGTGTTGAGGCCGGTTTCCGGGTTGTAGCGTCCGTAGGTTTCCACGCCCAAATGCACATCCGCGAAGTGCATCACGCGCACGCTTTGCGCCGGGGGAACCGGGGGCGGAGCAAGCGGGGCGTCCAAAACCGGAACCGGCGTTTGCGCGGCGACAACCTCGTTCTCCCCACCCTCCAAATCGTCCGCATCGTCAGCGAGCAAGTCCAATGACATACCGCCATTGTACAGTACGCCCTTTGCGCCGGTCCAACCGCCGCGCGTACTTTGACAGAGTGAAGAGGCCCCCTGCCCCCCGATAATGGGGGACAAAATAAACAGCATCAAGCGATAGGGGATTCTCAAGGAGATAAATCTCCTCGCTACGTGACGCTTCGCGCCGGTCGTCCTACGGACGGAATAGACGAAGTTATTGACAGGGTGAGACGGCGGCGTATGGCAGGCGGTTTATCCGTGCCACCAACCAAACCCAACCGAACACGGTCAACTTCTTCCTGCATACCGTCCGTAGGACGACTGGCGCGAAGCGTCACGTAGCGAGGAGATTTATCTCCTTGAAACTTTGTCATTCATAAAATTGGTTGAACCGACCGCTTCGCTTGCCTTTCGTATTCCCCATCATTGAAGGTTGGGATGCCACCCGCTACGCAAAACCAGCCGCAAAAAGCGGTAGCATAAGGAAACATGAAATCGCAATTTTTTATCGTGTTGGGGATTGCCGGTTTGCTCGCGGGGTGCGGCTCGCAAACCGGGCAAACCGGACGCGGCGTTACCACAGCGGCGGCGCAACCATCGCCGAGCGGCGGCGGAACCGAAACGGCGTTCGCGGAAATTAACACGTTGGTTCCGCCGCCTACGGGAACCGGCGCGCTGGAAACCGCGAAATCGGCGATGCAGGCCCACCCCGGCGACGCCGACGCGAACCTTGCGTACGGGTTCGCCGCCTACAAGGTCGGCGCGTTCGAGGAGGCGATGAGCGGGTTTGAAAAGGTGACGCGGCTTCGCCCCAAAGACTGGGCCGCCTATCGTTACCTGGCGTACGCGCGCATGGGCGGCGGCGAACTGGACCCGGCAATCGCCGACTGGGAAAACCTGGCGCGTCAAACCGGCGTTCCCCCTGCGGAGGCGGGCCAGGCGTTTTTGGAGATCGGCAATATTTATCTCGCGCAGACCAAGGACGAAAAAGCCGCCGATGCGTTCCGGCGCAGTTTGGCCGTGGACAAGCGGCAGGGGCAAGCGTCGCTCGCGCTCGGCGCGTGGTCGGCGAGCCGCAAGCGGTTCGCGGAAGCGCGCGGCTACTTCGAGCGCGCCGTTCAAACCTTGCCGCCCGGACGCAAGCAGGCGCGGGCGTGGGCGGCGCTGGGACAACTCGCCGAGGACCAAAACGACAAAGCGGGTGCGCTCAAAGCCTACCGCAAGGCCCTGTCGCAAGACCAGAACAATGCCGGGGCCGAGGACGCATTGAAGCGACTTGCGGGCGCGGCGGGAACGAAGCGATAAGGGCGTGGATTGCAGGTAGTTCTTCGTATTTGTTTGGGCAACAACGGTTAGGATTGCACTACTCCAGCGTGTAACAGGCGTTTTATGAGCGAACAATCGGAGCAACGAAGAAACGCGGACGCTATAGCGACCCTCCAACGTTTTTTTGCACGAAATGGTTATGTGCGTCGGCGCAACGAAACGCGGCGCGATACCGAAACGTGGCAAACCTACAAGAAAGGCGATGAGGTGCGCCTTCTCGCGCATTCCGACACCGAATTTGTCGAACTGCAAGCCGCGCTTGCTCAACTCGGTTTCAAGGCGGGCGCCCCTTTCCGCAAGGCTCAACAAACCGCCGTTCCGCTTTATGGTCTAAAATCGGTCGCGCGCTTTCTCGCGTTAATGGAAGACGATACCATGCCTATCCCTTCCGTTCCTCCTACAGAAAGATGAGTGATTCCATGACCGCCGTTTTGAGCAACATCAATTTATTTGTGCGTGACATCGCCGTGTCGCGTCGGTTCTACTTATTTGTGCGCGACATCGCCGTGTCGCGTCGGTTCTACGTCGAGGTCATCGGCCTGACCGAAGACGAGCGCATGAGCGCGCCGCCGTCGTTTGTCGGGCTTCTGGCGGGCGATAACGTCACAATTAGTTTGCAGGATGCGTCCGCGCCGGGTTTCGCGCCAAGTAGCGGCGGATCGGAAAGCGTCGAGATCGGCTTCGCCGTGGACGATGTGGAAGCCGTTCGCGCCCGCTTGGTCGCGTGGGGCGCGGGTGATGTGAGCGCGGTTCAGCAAATGGGCTGGGGCGAGGCCGTTGACGCCCGCGACCCGGACAATCACCGCTTGACAATCTTCCGACGCTGCGCCCGGTAGTCCCCCATTTACCAAGAAAGCGAACAGTCCCTTATGCAACGAACGCCAGTCACTTCGTCAAGTCTCGCGTCAGTCGGCTATGATGCGGAACAACGCTTTCTGGAAATCGAGTTTACGTCCGGCGCGGTGTATCAATACCGAAATGTGCCGGAAGCCGTTTATCGCGGCCTGATAAACGCCGTTTCACACGGCGGTTACTTTGCGGACCATATCAAGGATGTAGGCTATTCCGTTCAGCGGATCGTGTAAGCGTCGCGCGGTTTGACGCGTCCGTTTCATGCGCGGGTCGCTGACAACACAGACCCTGCCGTCGCCGTTCTGTAAGGCTCCTCGCGGATGCGGCGCGTCAACGGTTTTTCTATAAACCGCTGAAACAAAGCGCCTGTGAGAAGAGCGACGGGCCAGAGGAGACAGACGCCCCAGATAACGCCGAGTACGCCCGGATAAACCGCGCTTGCTCGCCTGCATGCAATACCGGCAAAAACCAGAAATGGTTGGTGCATCAGGTACATGCTGTACGAGATCCCGCCCAGCCAGCGACAAAACCGGTTTGTCAGGAGCGGGCGCAACCAGGGGAGCGCGTTGGCGCCCGCAACATAGATAAAAAGCGCGGAACAAACGCCTACCAATGTGTCAGAAAACGGGCCGTGAGGGCCGCCATGTTTCAACGCCCAAACGCTGACCGGAACAAGTAACAGAAAAACGGGGAGCGGGTAGGCGCATATAGCGGTGCGTGGGGCCGCGCCGCGCAGGCGGTCCTCTCGCAGAAAACGGGCAAGTGAGTACGCCGCCATCATACCAGCGACAAACTCGCCGCTTCGGAAAAGAACGCAGTACTTAAAAAGGTCCGCGAACTCGGCGTAGTTCCCCATCCTCAAAACACCGCATGCGACGGAGGGCGCTATCGAAACCGCAAGGAAGAAAGGGGTCACCCAAACCGGCCCCGCTTTGCGGAACAGGTAAACCGCGAGCGGGAACAGGATATACAACTGCGCCACGACCGCGACCGTCCAAAACGGACCATTTATCGAGAGCGCGTAATCGGGGTGAAGGTTGTGAAGCAACAACGCGTGCCAAAGGAGCGACAAGGCGAGTTCCTGCAGACCGCCGCCATTGCGAGTTTGCGCGACGTGGGTTGCAAGAAGGCAGGCGTGGGCGACAGCGAAGAAACCGAGCGCAGCATAGTAGGGAGGCAAAAGGCGGCGCAGTCGTTTGGCATAAAATTCCAGAAGTCCGGGTTCGCGCATTGGCCCAGCGGCAAGTTGGTTCGCATACGGCCAGTACAAAACAAAACCGGAAAGAACAATCAATAGCGTCACGCCGCAGTTTCCAAAATGCACAAATTGCAGGGCGTTACCGGGCGCGTTTCATGCTTTCGGGCTGTACTGCGAGCAGTGTAGTAGTGTGACCCATAGGGCGGCAAGTCCTCGTAATCCATCCAGGTAAGCGAGGCGAGGCGCAGAGGGACAAGGCGCGGTCAAGGACGTTTCAACGGTCGAAGGGCATGTTTGTGTCATCTGGTAGTAAAGGCGTAGCGGACAAGGAGAAGGAGAAAGACGCGGTTTTCCCAGATTCAAGGCAACTACTGTGCCGCGCGAAGCGAACATAAGCCTGTCCGAAAAAATACCGCTAAGTGGCCTAACAGGAACTTCTTTAGCGTGGCGACGCAAAAAAAGACCGTCCCCGCTGAGAAGCGAAAACGGTCTTTTTTGTCATTGAAGCGCGCCGGTTTACGTTCCGAGAAGCGGCGTCCACTTGTTATACGCCTCGTTCCACTGCGCGCGGGCCTGCGGGCTTGGCTCGTAAACCTCAACCTTGAACGACGCGCGCACGATCTCCCGCAATTCGGCGAGCGAGCCGATCTCGCCGCGCGATTTGGCTTGCAAAAGAACGTTCCCGGTTGCGGTGGCCTCGACCGGACCGGCGATTACGCGCCGACCGGTGGCGTCGGCGGCGATCTGGTTGAGCAGGCGGTTTTGCGAGCCGCCGCCCACGATATGCAGAGTGTGAATGCGCCGTCCGGTCAAGGCTTCGAGCGTTTCAAGCGTGGCGCGGTACTTGAGGCCGAGCGAGTCCAGCGCGCACCGGATGGTCGCGCCAATGCCCTCGGGCGGCGTTTGCCCGGTCGCGATACACAACTCCCGCAGGGCGCGCGGCATATCAGGCGGCGCAAGCAGAGACGGGTGGTCAGGGTCCACCATAGCGGCGAGCGCGGGCGCGTCGCCTGCGAGACGGGTGAGTTGCTCGTACGTGCGGTCGCTTCCCATGCGGGCGTACGCGCGGCGTGATTCCTGAACCAGCCAAAGACCGGCGATGTTTTTCAGCAGGCGAATAGTTCCCTCCACGCCGCCTTCGTTGGTCACGTTCGCACGTTCCGCGTCCACATTGATAATCGGCGCGCCGACCTCGACGCCGACCAGAGACCATGTCCCCGACGACAAAAACGCCCAGCCGTCGCCCGCGTCGGCAGGCGTGGCGGCGACCGCGCAGGCCGTGTCATGCCCGCCCGGCGCGATGATGGGGACCGGCCCCGCCCCGGTCGCTTCGGCGTCATAGGGTTGAAGCGCCCCGTACTCGGTTCCGGCCCGAACCACGGGCGGCAAGAAATGGGTCGGCAAGCCCGCTCGGTCGAGCAGTTCAATCGCCCATGCCCCGGTTTGCGAGTCGTACATTTGCGACGTGGTCGCTATAGTATATTCCGACGCGACACGACCGGTCAGGAAATAATGGAGCAAGTCCGGCATGAACAACAACGTTTGCGCGGCTTCCAACACTTTTGGCGAGCGTGCGGCGTACGCGGCGAGTTGAAACAGCGTGTTGATCGGCATGGTTTGAATGCCGGTTCGCGCGAACACATCCGACCGGGGAACGCGCCCGTAAACGGCGTCAACCATGCCGTTCGTGCGCGCGTCGCGATAGTGAACGGGAAGCGCGAGAAGCGCGCCGGACGCGTCCAAAAGGCCGTAGTCCACGCCCCATGTATCCACGCCGATACCGGCGAGCGGCCCGCCTGCCGCGGCGAAACCGATTGCCGCACGCGCCTCGGACACAAGGCGCGGCAAATCCCAGTGGAGGATGTCGCCCATGCGAATCGGCCCGTTTGGAAACCGGTGTACTTCGTCCAGCGTCAACCGACCGCCTGCGAGCGACCCGACCACGCCGCGCCCGCTTTCCGCCCCTATATCCAGCGCCAAATACCGCTGTTCCATTGCATTTCCAACTCCCTTAACAAAACAAACGTCTCATATAACAAAGCAAACGTCTCAAGGATAAACGGCCCGGCGCGATCGCGTCAAGTTTAAACAAGCCGTTTAGAAACAAACGTTAATTTCGACCGATTTTGTTTCATAATAATTTCATGAAACAAAGCGAGCGAGGCGTATAATTGCGGCATGTCCAGCATCCGCGATGTCGCGAAGCAGGCAGGGGTTATCCCCAACCACGGTATCCCGAACCTTCAGCGCGCCTAACCTTATCAATGAAAACACGCAACAGCGCGTGCTTGAGGTTGCGCGAATGCTGGGCTACAAGCCCCCGCGCCGACGCTCGGTTCGTCCCGGCTCGGGATCTACTCGTCAACGCACCGCGGGCGCGTCACGCCTGCCGGAGTCCGTCGGATTCCAATTTTTCGCCGCAAATCCGTTCGACGCTCTTTCCTCAAACACCTTTTACGCGCCGGTTCTTGCCGGAGCGCAGTCGGAAGCGTCCGCGCTCGGCCTCAATCTGCTTCTCCATACCACCGATCGGCATAGCCTCTCGCAAGGTGTGCCGAAAATGGCGCTTGATCAGGCCATCAGCGGAATGCTTCTTGTCGGAACCGCCGACCCGCATGTCTTGGACACGTTCGCCGCGCATGTTCCGCATATTATTCTTGTGGACAACCACGACGAGAACGGCGTCCACGAGAGCGTCTCCTCAGACGGTTTCGGCGGCGCGCATGAGGCGACGCGCTACCTGCTGTCGCTCGGGCATCGGCGTATCGGGTTTTATCTGCCGGAAGCCGGCGTCACGACCTTTCAGGACCGTTTGCGCGGCTATGTGTGCGCATTGTTTGAGAACGGGATCGCGCCGGACCCCGCTCGTATTATTACCGCTTCTGCGGATGCGGATGACAACGCGCGGGAGGCGGAGTTGGCCTCGGCTCTCGCTGTCTCGGATATAACCGCTTTGATCGCCGCAAACGACCACAATGCGCTCCTTGTGTGTCGCGCGCTCCGGCTCAGAGGGCGACGCGTCCCCGACGATCTATCGCTTGTCGGCTTCGATGATATTGAGTTGGTGAGGCACACGGACCCCGCTCTCACCACGATCCGGGTGGACAAGGAGCGTTTGGGACGGCTTGCCGTGCGGCGCATCCATACCCGCCTTCATTCCGACTTGGCTGTTTTGCGCGCCGAGGGAACCCTGCGTCATCAAGCGCCGGTTTCTCTTGTGGTGCGCGATTCCTGCCGCGCTGTATAAGCATTGATCGCTTATCATTCTGCGGCTTTTCCCGTCTCGAACGCGCTTCCCGCGCCCCGCGCGTTTTCGAGCCTGACCGACGAAGGGGTTATAGGATGAAACGACGACGTTCTTCGGGTAAAAACGCCTTTACCCTGATCGAATTGTTGGTAAGTACTTGTTCTAAGATGCGTTAGTCTTCTTTGCGGCGCTGAACTGTATCTTGAGCGACTTGCCGACCGCCCTCAACGC
>CAXUMS010000185.1:0-9547 GCA_964252165.1 uncultured Armatimonadaceae bacterium | reverse complement strand
TCGCTCAAGCCGCGCGGCTCCCTCTTCCAGGGAGGACCAACCTTACGTTGGATCGACCATTATAAAAACGCAAAGTGGCTCGGTTTTCCCGTAGTAACGGGAAAACCGAGCCACTTTGCGTTTAAGAATGCACGGTCCAGCGCCCGGCTGGCCCCCGCTGGGAGGCGAGCCGCGCGGCTTGAGCGATTTAGACAACCGCTAAGTAGACGCCCTCGCCAAGACCAAGTAAGAGACAAAAACGACAACAAACCCACGCAAACAAGAAAACATAAACACAGATTTAGGGAAGTCGCTTGCCCTTTACTTGCGCCGTTTATGGCGCATCTATTGCATTGCGGTCTATCGTCGCGGGCGCCGCATCTGGCCCTGCCACCTTTTCGTACTTGCCGTCGCCCGTGTTGACATACTTGGTCATGCCGCTGTTGTTCAAGCGAGCGTCGGTAAGCCGTCCTTGTCCCACAACGGCCCGCATTGGCAGGCTGACCACGCGCGCCAGACCGCGCTCGCAATCCGGGCATTCCGTGAGCGGCGGATCGGACATGGCTTGAAATCGCTCTTGCCGGGCGGGGCAGAACGGGCAAGGATCATTTTCCTCGGTACAGCGGTAGGTATAAATGGGCATGGTTAAAGTCGCTTTGTTCTCGTTATAATACGGAGATAACGATTCCGTTTGTTTCACACAAAACTTCCCGTGGGCAAGTCCCGGACATTGCATCCTTGATTGTTTGTCACTTGTTGCTGGAAGGAAAGATTTCCGAACCGTTTTCACGTTTCCTTCTTCAGTATTTTCTCCTCCAACCAATAATTAGTAACCAGTAACCAAGCGTCTACTCCTTAAAGATCTAAAACGAGATAAGGCTGTGGCGCATATGGTACAGTCAAAACCGGAAGGGCGCACGATTCGGCGCTGGGATAGCGTCCTGATAAGCGACGGTTAGTTACACGGTGTTGAGTCGGTTCTTTACCCAAAGCGCAGCGGTTCTAATGAACCGTACGCCTACGCTCGGCGAGGTCGCCGACGCGCTCCTGCTCGCCGAGCCGGTTCCGGTTCTGGTTAAAAAGGGCTGGGCGGATTGGCGTTTGGGCGGTCCAATTCTGCTCACGCCCTGCGAGAACGGGGAAAACCGCGCCAAAGGCTACCTGATGGCGGATGTTGTCACGCATCCGTGGCCGGACAAACCCGGCGATGAACTTTCGCCCGATCTCGCCGCCGCGAACGATGCCCGCGAGAACGTGACCGACGCGCCCTTCGCGCATCTCGGTCCCTTTGTGCATGAGGATGGTCTCGCACGCGCCGCGCGGCACGCCTGGGCTTGGAAAGGGGCGCGGCGTATGCCCGCCGCCCATACCGCTTTCGTGCGCGTGCGCGCGTGCTACGTACTGGGGGCGGGACCGGACGCTCCCATGATCCCGCCCGGCTACGATCCCGCCGAGGAGTTGCTTAAAATCACCGATCTTTGCGGGGCGCTTCTGACGCTCCGGGGAGCGCTGTGCTACTACAACCCGAACGGCGAATCGCTTCGCAGCACGGCGTTACTCGAAGAAACGCTTCAGTACCACCGCGTGGGCGGCCCGCTTCCGCTCGACCTGTGGAGCAACATCCGCTGGCGTCCGGTTTCGCAAACCGACACGCCGCAATGGGCCGTGATGGACACGGTCGGTATGGCGCAGTTAGGCCTTCCCGATCTTGAGGCGGTGGTTTCGATGGAAAAGCATCCTCCGCAAGAGGTGGAGCGGTTTCTCCGCAACATTTCCCTGCGCCTGCTGGAAAACCCCGCGCACTCGCTTCGTAACGGCGATACCACAACCGGACCGGGCAACATTCGCTGGCAAGCGTATTGGCGAAAAACGCCGGTTGAAGCCCCGGCGCGCCCCCGCCTTCTGCGCTGGGTCCCGCTCGGTCTGCCCCGCCCGCCCTCCGGCCTGCGTCGTTAAACTCGTCGAGACAAACCACAACGACTTTACCGGCGGATGATTTCAGTAACGCAAGCGCGCGTGATCATCGCGGATTCGCCGGAGGGCGCGGGGCTAACCTCAGGCGGCGGGTATCAGCGACCAATGCTCGAAAGAAAGAACGTTTAGACATGCGCCCCTGCTCTTTCTTTTGAGCCGTTACCCGGTATGCGTATTACCGCTATTCGCGCGCGTTCCTTGCTGGATAAGGATGCTGTCTTCACCATCTGAGGGGCGCTGACGTTCGTATAGAACGCTACGCCGCCGTAAGACTCTGCGCCGCTATATCCGCGCGCCGGGTCTCGAAGGCGGTGATGTCAGGTTCGTGTTGCAGGGTTAAACCAATGTCATCCAACCCATTCAAAAGGCAGTGTTTGCGGAACGGATCCACGTCGAAGCGGGCCGTAAAGCCGCCCGGCCCCTGCACCGTTTGGGTATCCAAATCCACCGTCACTGCGCCGCCGAGCGGGGTTTGCAATCGCGCGAGAAGGTCGGCGACCTCGGCCTCGGACAGCGTGACGGGAAGGATGCCGTTTTTGAAACAGTTGTTGTAGAAAATATCGGCGTAGGACGGCGCGATAATCGCCCGGAAGCCGTAGTCTAAAATCGCCCAAGGCGCATGCTCGCGCGACGATCCGCACCCGAAGTTCTTGCCCGTCACGAGTATAACGGCGTTTTGTAGCGGGGGCTGATTTAGTTCAAAACCGGGGTTGGGCGTTTCGCCGTCGGGTAAATACCGCCAGTCGAAGAACAAGAACTTGCCGAAGCCCGTGCGCTCGATCCGCTTCAAAAACTGCTTGGGGATAATCTGATCCGTGTCCGCATTCACGCGGTCGAGCGGCGCGCCGACGCCGGTTAAGTTGGTAAAAGGTTGCATATCAAAGTCTTTCTTGTTTGTTTTGTTACGGTTCCGCGAAAACGTCCGCGACCGACATTTCAAGGCCCTCAAAAACGAGTGAGGAGGTCGTATCGCTCTCGCCAAGGGTGACGGCGGATTGAGGCTCGCTGTCGTCGCCAGTTGGGGGCAACGCAAGTATGGTAACCGTGCGCGCGTTCGTGTCTACAATCCAGCGTTATAAAACGGACACAGCCGCAAAGTCGGCGAGTTTGTCCCTTTGCACGGCGGGCGTGTCCGACGGCGACAAAATTTCTACCACCAATTCGGGCGCGGGACCGAGCGCGCCGCGAACGCTAAGGTCACGATTCCCGAACCGCGCGTCACTAATCAATGATACATCCGGTTGCTGCGTCCGTAGCGGCGACCGGGAAATGAGAATGTCGGTCGGGGCAAGCAACGCGCGCGCCGGGTTTCCACGCCGCCGGTACGCGCGGAATCGTTCCAAAACGTTGGCAAGAATGTCCTGATGTTCAAGCGTCGGGGATGCCATAAAAACCCGTACTCCGTCCAGAATGTCGTACCGTGCATTGACCTCGTCCTCGGTCAGATAGGTCTCGTAGGTTAGCAAAGCGGGCGTAGCGGGCGGATTGTCAAGCGTGATTACTGCCACTGCTTTCACTTTCTTTTTGCATCAGGATACGGCGAAAATATCGTTCACGGCGACGCCAAGCCCGGCGAACGTCAGCGAGGCGACAATTTGCCCATGCCCGTACACGGCGACGGTTTCCGGCTCGCTCTCTGACGACAAGTGCAACACCTCGACAGTTTCCGCGTCCGCGCTGACCAGCCAGCATTCGCGCACGTCCACCGCGCTGAAATCGGCGATCTTGGCAAGCCGAACGCGGCGCGTGTCCGACGGCGACAAGATTTCCACAACCAATTCGGGCGCGGGCGATAACGGCGTGGGATCGGACGAGGGCGGGTTTAACGCCAACCGCTCGCGGCTAATGAGAAGCAGGTCGGGTTGCCGCGTCTTGGTCGGGTTGGTCCGCACCAGAACGTCGCACGGCGCTTGAATCACCTCGCCAACTTGGTTTTGCTCCGCGTAGTCTTCCATAGCACGGAGCATTTTTCTTTGAATGCGCTGATGATCGCGCGTCGGGTTTGGCAAGCGTTTTTCTCCCCACGTGTAGTAGACCTTGTAGCCGTCAATGATGTCGTAGCGGGCCATCTCTTCGGGCGAGGCGAGGTACTCTTCATACGTCATGGGGCGCGTGACGCCGGGAATGTCTTTGGGCTTGCGAACCCGCTTCTTCGCTTCCTGCTTGGGTTCTATTGTCGGTTCGGCAACGCTCATTGATTTCGCCTTTCGCTTCGTTTTTCATGTTTCTGTTGCGCCCGGATCTCGGCGTTGGTTGATGCAATACGTTGCGCGCGCAACACTACCCTTTGCCACGCGAACCGCGTTTCGCCGGTCGCCTCGTGCGTTTCAATCTGGAACGCCTTCCGGGCCGATTCGGGCGCGCTGTCAAACATGTCGCGGACGCGCGCCGCGTCGTCGCCGACGCACCCCGCTGTTTCGAGCCAGGCGGAAAGTTCAAGCGGCACGCCGCCGATGTTTGTATGCTCCAAATCTAACACGCTAAGCATGGGGTGTATGTGGTGCAAAAGCGTGCGCCATAGTTCGGGTGACAGATTGCGAACGTGCGACGGATCGCGCAGCTTTTCGACCTGGTTCTGCCAGTCGGCGGCTTCTTTGTCATCGTCCGGGACCGTGGTATCGGCAAGAACAAAAACGCCGCCGGGAACCAGAACGCGCGCGACCTCGCGGACAAATGCGAGCGGGTCGGCGAAATGGTGCGGGGCAATGCGGCACATCACCAAATCGAACGCCTTGCCCGGGAACGGAAGGTCGTGCGCGTCCGCCTCCACCCAAACCGCATTGGTGACGCTCTGGGCGTCCGCGCGCTTTTTCGCCTCCGCGAGCATACCGGGAGACACGTCCGCGCCCACCACCTCACGCACATACGGCGCGAGCGCAAGCGCGGTAAAGCCGGTTCCGGTCGCGATATCGAGGGCGCGCCACTCCGGCTTCGGGTCCGCAAGTTCTAAAACGCGCCGCAATGTCGCGTCCGACCACGAGGCCCACCGCTCGTTGTAGTTTGCGGCCTGCCGGTCGAACTGCTCGCGCGCGGCAGTTGTAGCTGTTGTGGACATAATCTACCTTTTCTTCAAGCCCGTCCGGTCTACTCGCTTTCCGGCGATTCGTCAAGCAGGCGGCGAACGCAAGCGTGCAGATCGGCCAAGTCCGCGTCGGTCACGGTTTGGCGCAATCCCAGTGCGACCGCGTTGCGCGTTTGCAAGGATGCCATAAGAAAGTCATAATCTTCGCGGTCCATCAGGCCGTCGGAATAGCACTGACTAATCAGCGCGGCAGGACGCAGATCGGGTTTCTTCACGTCAAAGCGCTCGGCAAGATTTCGCAACGCGGCCTCGGTTGCGGACCAAAGAAAAAGTAGCGCGGCGTCTTTGGCGCCCTGATGCGCGATTTGTTCCGATTGAGTTAAGCGGTTCTCTACGTCAGAGTCCGACAAGAACTCCCCCCGCTCCGGCAACGTATTCGGTCCGTCTTGGGCGAAAACGATACGAAACGTCCAATTTGGTTGCGCCTTTACAGCCTGCGCCAATGCCGCCCACTTCTCGCCCGTCGTCGTTTTTCTATTTCCGCCTTTGATCTCAATGACTACGGAATCGGTATCACTTTCAGCAATAATATCGGGGCGCCAACCGCGCAAAAATTCCGGTAGCTGTTCCGCCTGTGGCTCTTCTGTAACGCGGTAGCCCTTACGCCGGTATTCGCGCGCAACCTCGTGAACTTTATCGTTGTGTAAATCCAAGACGGACATTCTCGTTAATCCTCCGTTTGCCATAGCACTGAAATGAGCAAAAACTCTGCATAATTTTGAACCGCCTGCGCTGTTCTTGGGGTGGGTAAATCTATATCCGCGACCTTCACCCGTGTGCTAATCACTTTATAAACTTGCTTGTCGTCTTCGTAAACAACGCCTTTGTAGAAAACGCCCTTCACGTTGTCACGCTTACCCATACCGTCCAAGATGGGCTTTATGACATTGTCCACATCAGGGTTCGCTTCGGCATAATAATTGGTAATCTCGACGGTCACCTCTTGAGGGGGCGACAACGGACCTGATGCAATGCCGTCCGGGGGCCACTCTTGTTCCGCCGCGCGCCGAACGGTCATTATCCATTTTTGGTATTTCTTGGCTTGTTTGTCCTTTGCATTAACCGAAACCGGCGGGCCTTCCACAACAAACTCAAAACGCGGCATAGTCGCCTCCTACTTGGCGACCTCACGCACATCTACCAGGCGCCCGGCAATCGCCGCCGCCGCCGCCATTTCAGGGCTGACCAGATGGGTGCGCCCGCCCTTGCCCTGTCGCCCCTCGAAGTTGCGGTTCGACGTACTTGCGCAACGCTCGCCCGGTTGCAAAATGTCGGGGTTCATGCCCAGACACATCGAGCAACCCGGCTCGCGCCATTCAAAACCGGCGGCCTTGAACACAACATCTAATCCCTCGGCCTCGGCCTGACGCTTTACGGCGTAGGAGCCGGGGACGCACAAGGCGCGCAAACCGGCCTGCACCTTCTTGCCCGCGAGAATAGCGGCGGCGGCGCGCAAATCCTCGATGCGCCCGTTGGTGCAGGAGCCGATGAAAACGGTGTCAAGCGTAATTTCGGTGAACGGCGTGTCGGCGGTCAGGCCCATGTACTCCAGCGCGCGCTCGGCGGCTCTTCGGTCGGCCAAATCGGCGATCGCGGCGGGGTTGGGAACGCGGCCCGTGACCGGCGCGACCATGCCCGGCGACGTTCCCCAAGAAACATGGGGCGCAAGGCTCGAGCCGTCCAATTCGACAACCGTATCGAACTTCGAGCCGTCATCCGTTTTGAGCGTTTTCCAGTAAGCGACGGCGGCGTCCCACGCCGCGCCCTCGGCGGGGGCGTGGCGGCGGCCCTGCAAGTAGGCGATCGTTTTCTCGTCGGGCGCGATCATGCCCGCGCGCGCGCCCGCCTCGATACTCATGTTGCACACCGTCATGCGGCCTTCCATCGAAAGCGCCTTGATGGCGTCGCCCGTGTACTCGACCACATATCCGGTCGCGCCGTCGGTTCCGATCTTGCCGATAATGCCCAAAATAATGTCCTTCGCGGTCACGCCCGGACCCAATTTGCCGGCCACGCGCACCTCCATCGTTTTGGGACGCGACTGTGGCAAACACTGGGTTGCCAGAACGTGTTCGACCTCGGACGTGCCGATACCAAACGCGAGCGCGCCGAATGCGCCGTGGGTGCTGGTGTGCGAATCGCCGCAAACAATGGTCATGCCTGGCTGGGTGAGACCAAGCTCCGGCCCGATAACGTGGACAATCCCTTGATCGCGCGAATGAATGTCGTACAGCGTGACGCCGAACTCGCGGCAGTTGCGGGCGAGCGCGTCCATTTGCTTAAGTGATACCTCATCCAAAATGGGCAGGCGGCGGTCGGTGGTCGGAACGTTGTGATCCATTGTGGCGACCGTACGCTCGGGGCGGCGAACCGTGCGCCCGGTCATACGAAGCCCGTCAAACGCCTGCGGCGATGTGACCTCGTGAACCAGATGCAGGTCAACATACAAAAGCGCGGGTTGCCCCGGTTCGTCGCGCACAATGTGCGCGTCCCAGATTTTCTCGAACAGCGTGGTCGGCGGAACCGTAGTAGGGTTAGTTGCAGTTTCGGCGGCGGATGTAGCGGACATAAAAAATTGAATTCCTTGTAGCGCTTGCGAGGCGGGGTTTAATAGGTTTATTATAGGCTTGCCCGCGCCGGTATACCAACATATACTTCTCATACAACCTATAGACGCAGGCTATGAAACGAAGCGTCTACCGCGCGGCGGGCGTCAACAACAAAGAAGTTAGGTTCAAGAACGAAATGGCGTCATCAATCGTCCAACAGCATGGTCGCCTGCAAGTTAAAGGGAACCAGATTGTGAACCAGAAGGGCAAACCCGTCACGTTGCGCGGAATGTCGCTTTTCTGGAGCCAGTGGATCGGGAAGTACTACAACCGGGATGCAGTTCGCTGGCTCCAGAAAGATTGGGGTTGCACCCTGATCCGGGCGGCGATGGCGGTGGGAAGCGGCGGCTACTTAGAACACCCCGAACAGGAGAAACAAAAGGTTATCGCGGTTGTGGATGCGGCAATTGAGGCCGGTGTCTACGTTCTGATTGACTGGCATGACCACAATGCGGATCAGCACGTCAAAGAAGCGAAAACGTTCTTCGGCGAGATGGCGAAACGCTACGCGAAACACCCGAACGTGATCTATGAGACATTCAATGAGCCGCTGAACAAGCAGGATTGGTCGAAAACGCTTAAGCCATACCACGAAGCCGTGATCGCGGAGATCCGACGCTACGACAAGCAAAACCTCGTTATCTGCGGAACCGGCGACTGGTCGCAAAAGGTGGATGATGCCGCCAGCGACTCGATAAAAGCGGCGAATGTGGCCTACACGCTCCACTTCTACGCCGGTACGCACAAAAAATGGCTCCGCGACCGCGCTCAGGCCGCTCTAAAAAGCGGTATCGCGCTGATGGTGACGAAGTGCGGAACCACAGAGGCGAGCGGCAACGGTCCCATAGACTACGACGAAACCCCAAAATGGCTCGCGTTCCTGGACGCCAACCACATCAGCTGGTGCAACTGGTCTATCGCGGACAAAGACGAGTCGTCCGCCGCGCTCATCCCCGGCGCAAACCCCGAAGGCGGCTGGCCCAAAACCGCCATCAGCCCGTCCGGCCAATTTATCCGCGACGAAATCCGCAAAAAAAACGCGCTCACATCCCGTTAGTTTTGTTTGTCTGCTTGTCGTTGCCGTCTACGTTGTCGTGAGGCTAAATCGCTCGTGCCGCGCGGCACCCGCTCAAAGCCGCGGGCGGCTCAAGCCTAACGCTTACACCGTGTATTTTATTATTGCGATGGGTTTCTCTTTTTAACCGCAGAGCGGTTAAAAAGAGAAACCCATCGCCAAAAGAAACAACCGATCCAACGTTAGGTTGGGGCCTCCCCCGGCCTGAGGGGGTGCCGCGCGGCACGAGCGATTTAGCCTCACGACAACGTAGACGCCTCCGACAAGCAGACAAACAAAACTAATGGAGATATTTCAGTTGCGGTACTTTGTGGCGGCGGCGAGGGCGGGGAGTTTTTCGCGGGCGGCGGAGGAGGTTTGCGTTTCTCAGCCGTCGTTGTCGTTGCAGATGGGGCAATTAGAGCGCGAGGTTGGGGCCGCGTTGTTTGTGCGTCAGGGGCGCGGGGTTCGGTTGACGGATGCGGGCGTAGTGTTACGCGAGTATGCGGAGCGGACACTGGCGCAGGAAGGCGAGGCGCGCCGGGCGGTGCGGGCGGTGGTCGGGCTGGAGCGGGGGCGGTTGGCGATTTGGACTTTGCCGACGCCTGGTCAGCACCTTTTGCCGCCGCTTCTCGCGCGGTTTCGGCGGGAACACGGCGGTATTGAAATCACGGTTCACGAGACCACGCCCGCGCGAGCGGTCGCCGATGCGGTTGCGGGCGGCGCGGCGGATCTGGGGTTTGTGCATTTGCCGGTCCCGTTGGGCGGCCTTGCGGTTCGCCCGCTCTTGACCGAAGAGTTGGCTTTGGTCGTGCCGGAAGGGCATGCTCTCACGCGGGACGGGGCTGT
>CAXUMS010000184.1:0-9779 GCA_964252165.1 uncultured Armatimonadaceae bacterium | reverse complement strand
CTTCCCGCTTCAGCGGGATTACGGCGCGCGGCGCGCCTGATAGCGAGCGGGCTTGAGCCACTCGAACTGCAACCCTGCGGCGGCTCCCTTAATCAAAGCAAAACGCGGCCCAATACACCTGTCCTATGACCACCAACCCTGCCGATAACCACCCAGCCGAACCCCTCGACGCCGTTGACGATTGGGAGGACGGCGAACACGACGACGAAGCCGCGCCCGCTCCGCTTGCCGACGCCCCCGCGTCGGTTCCCGCCGGACCGCGCTCGTTCGTGTTCAGCGGCGGCTCCGGTTCGGCGGCACGGCTGGATATTTTCCTCGCATCCCAGATGCCGGATACAACGCGCTCGCAGATTCAGCGCATTGTTGGCGGCGGCGGCGCGACCGTGAACGGCGATGCCGCCAAAACATCGCTTAAACTCAAACCTGGCGACCGGGTGACCGTGGTCGTCCCGGAGGCGAGATCGAGCCACATCGAGCCGCAGGATATTCCGCTTGATATTGTGTACGAGGACGACGATCTTTTGGTGGTCAACAAAGCGAAGGGAATGGTGGTTCACCCCGCACCCGGCTCGGAAGACCGTACGCTCGTTAACGCCCTCTTATTTCACTGCAAAGACACGCTGTCGTCTATCAACGGAGTGGAGCGGCCCGGCATCGTTCACCGGTTGGACAAGGACACGACCGGCCTTTTGGTGGTCGCCAAGAACGACATCGCGCATACCGCTTTGCAACGGCAAATTTTCCATCGAACGGCGAGCCGCAAATACCTCGCGGTGGTATGGGGAAACCCGCATTTTACCGAAGCGGTTGTGGATGTGCCGATGGGCCGCGACCCGATAGACCGCAAGCGCATGGCGGTTGTGGACCCGCACGGAACCACGCCGGGACGCCCCGCCGTTACGATGCTGACCGTGCGCGAGCGCATCGGGAACGACTTCGCGCTTTTGGAATGCACGCTACAGACCGGCAGAACCCACCAAATTCGTGTTCATTCCGCCTTCGCAGGCTACGCCATCGTCGGCGATCCGACGTACGGCGGCTTGAAGCGCGTCGGGCTTGCGAGCGGTGGCGTTCCGCGCGGCCCGTTCACGGGCGAGATCAACGCCGCCATCCAGGGCTTACGCGGTCAGGCTCTGCATGCCTTCTCGCTCGCCTTCGACCATCCACGGACGGGCGAGCGGCTCACGTTCGAGGCCCCGATGCCGGACGAAATGCAAAATCTCCTCGCCCTTTTGCGCCGCGCCGCCACTGTTTAACAAAAAAAGCCTCGGCATTCACACGCGCCGGGTATAAAAAAGAAAACGCGGGTTAAAACCCACGTCTGGAGGCGTTTTACGCCGGGCGTCCTCGCGGACGCGCAGATGGAGGAAGAAAGGCAACGTTGTCTTTGCCCCCGCGCATTGGTTTGCGACCGGAGGTCGCCCGGCGTGAAACGCCTCCAGACGTGGGTTTTAACCCGCGTTTTCTTATTTGACGTTATAACGTTGGGGAAGAAACAAAACAATGCGTGTTCTTGTTATCGGTGGAAGCGGTCATGTCGGGCGGCTTCTGGTTCCGCGCCTCGCTCGCGCGCCGTTCGATCACGCGGTTGCCGTGTTTGACCGCGTCGAACCGGCGTACGACGGCGCACGATTTGTGCGCGGCGATTTAATGGCGGGCGACGAACTTTCCCACGCGTTCGCGTCGGAAGCAAACGGTTTCGAGGCGGTTATCTATCTCGCGATGCCCTCCAATGACCTGCGCGATTCTGAGCGTGTCAACGCCTCGTTCGCCATCAATGCGGGCGGCGTGTGGACGGCGTGCGCGGCCTCTGAGCGGGCGGGCGTCCGCCGCTTCGTGTACGCAAGTTCGCTGTCCGTGTACGATGATACCCTGACGCGCCCGCTCGCGACCGAGGAAATCCCCGCCGATTCGAGCGCATTGTACGGCATGACGAAACGCTTCGGCGAGGACGTGCTGGAGCGGTTCGCCCGGCGCGGCGTTTTCGAGGCGGCGTTCGCCCTCCGGCTCTGCTTCCCGGTCGAAACCGCCGAGGAAGTCGCCCAGAATGTGCGCGACGGTCGCGACTGCGCGCTTACCGCAAACGAAACCGCGCGGGCGTTTCACCAGGCGTTGATCGCGCCGCCGCCCCCCACTCCCCACGCCTATGCGCCGGTTTTTGTGGTCGGCGAAAGCGCGCGGGCGCGCGTTGACGTTACCCGGGCGCGCGAGTGGCTCCATTGGGAGCCGGACGCGCCGCCCGCGTTCTAAATCCGCCTTCTTATACTTAAAGTGAGAACAGATGAAACAAGGGAGAAAAACACGTCATGGATCAAACAAATCAGAACAATCTACGACGCGCCGCGGACGCCATTGCAACGGCGGACGCCCTGCTTATCACGGCGGGCGCAGGCATGGGCGTGGATTCCGGGCTGCCGGATTTTCGAGGGCGCGACGGGTTTTGGCAGGCGTACCCCGCGCTCCAGGCGGCCCAGATCGCATTCGAGGACATCGCGAACCCGTACACGTTTGCGAGCGACCCGGCTCTTGCGTGGGGGTTCTACGGACACAGGCTCAACTTGTACCGCGACACGGTCCCGCATGACGGCTTTGCTATTCTGCGCGAATGGGCCGAAGCGAAGCCGAGCGGCTATTTCGTGTTCACGTCGAATGTAGATGGGCATTTCGCCAAAGCGGGCTTTGACCCAGCGCGCATCAGCGAGTGTCATGGATCGCTTCATCATCTGCAATGCGGGTCCGGCGATTGCGCCGGTGCGGGCGCGATTTGGAGCGCGGACAGCGTTCATATTGAGGTAGACGAAGAAACGGTTCGCGCCGTCGGGCCGCTTCCCGCTTGCCCCCATTGCGGAAGCGTCGCCCGCCCAAACGTAATGATGTTTAATGACTACGGCTGGAACCCCGCCCGCAATAACGCGCAAGGCAAGCGCTTTGATAATTGGGTTAGCGCAGTCGTCGAGCAAGGCGCGCGTCTCGCCATTATCGAGTGCGGCGCGGGTCGTGCTATCCCCGGCGTGCGCGGCCTGAGCGAGCGGTTGGCCCGCGCGTTCGACACCCCGCTCATCCGCATCAATCCGCGCGAAGCGGACGGCCCATCGCGCCACACGATTTCGCTTGCAATGAACGCGCGCACGGCCCTTTGCGCCCTGCGCGACCTTCTCGCCCTGCGCCTGTGAAGCAAGCGGCGCCGCGCCGGGTCTATCCGGTTGTAAACAATGCGACGAAACGTGGGCTACCTGAAAAACAGCCTCGCGCCGCATTGTTTAACCGGACTATAGGAACGACGCGCATGAAAAAAATAGCGACCATCACGGCTTTTACAGCGGCGACACTCGCTTTGCTGGGAACCGCCGGAGGCGCGGCGCACGCGCAAGGAACGAGCGCGGCATTCCACAGTGGCCTTACCGTTTCGGCTCAGGTGAATGACGGGACCACGGCGCAGGACGCCTTGCGCGATGTGTTCGTGCAAGCGTCACTCGCCTCACTCGGCGACGCGACCGCTACGCCGTTCCGGTTCGCGAGCGCCGCCGCCGCAAACGCGTGTGTCGGCTCTCTTCGCGCCCATGCGCAACCGCTTGCCGTTGTTCTGCGCCTTGTTTGCCGCTCCGCCGCCCCGCGCCTCGCATTCGCTCTGGAGAACGGCGTTTATGTGTTTCGGGTCGCAGAGGAAGCCGCAAATGCGCCCGCCGAAGCCGACCTTTCCGCACCTATCGTCGCTTCCCCGCGAATGGCCCCCCTACCCGCGCCGTCGCCCTCGGACAACTTCATCATTGCGCGCGATGAGGACACGCACCGCTACGAAACCATCCCGCTTTTGAACGCCGATGTGGTGGATTTGGCGACGGTTCTGCCGCTCCGCGTCTTGCCTGTCGGCTCGCGCGGGGACGGGACCGTCGTCCCAAGCGGTATCGCCCTGTGGGGTTTCGGGGCGGGACCGACCAGCAACAACAGCGGTAGCGGTAATACAGGCGCCCCCGCAAACGGAGGAGGCGCGCCCAGCGCTCCCACACCGGGCGCAGGCGGCTCGCCCCGTTCCGGTCGCTAACCAACGGGAGCGTCACGAAGCAAAGTCCGCGCGCTACCCAGCGACCAGATCATCGCTCTTGTCTTCCGGCGGCACGGCGGCATTATCGCGTGCGTTGATTTCCTCGATCATCTCGGCGACCTTTTCGGTGCGCTCGTTCAAGTGGTCCACATCGCCCGTGATCGGGTTACCATCCGCGTCCTGCGCCGCGCCTTCCATGCGCTGCACCATCTCACGTAATTCTTTTTTATCCGGCGGGTTGTTATTCGCCATTGTTGTTTCCTTTGGTCGGTTCCGGCTTTAACGTGTTATTTGTGCGCCTGAGCGCTTTTGTTCCCTTACCCCGACGGCGGGGCGGTTTCAAACAAAAAGCGGGACGCATGAACCTTGTTCACGCGCCCCGCTTCGGTGTGCTTATAACTTAAACCGCGCGACTTTGTTTTGCAACAGCCCCCACGGCGCGTTTACTTACCTGTTGAAACGGTAATCTCCCGCTTTCTCCTCTGCGACCTCAAGGCTTTCGCCCATTAGCGCCTCTCCGCCTGCTTTGTTGTGTTTGATTCCCGCTCGTCTCGCCTGTGCGGACAAATCATGGAACCCAAACCGCGCCTCCATTTTTTCGTTTACTTCTTGAAATCTCCGAAAAAGATATACCTAATCAAACGTTTGTTTCAAACCCATTTTTCCGATATTTTTTACGGTTTTGGCAAACGGGGTCCGCGCGGCGTTCCGCGCTATAATACAAACAAGGCGGATACAAAGGGAACAACGATGCGGTTACTTATTCGGTGGGCGGTCGGGGCGGCGGCGTTATACGTGACCGTGCTGATCGGCAGGACGCTAAACTTCAAAATCGGTTTGGAAGGGCAGAACCATAGCGGCGGCGGCGGCGCGTCCGTTTTGGTGTCGGCCTTAATCGCTATCGCCGCGTTGACGCTGGTAAACTCGCTGGTTCGCCCGGTCGCCGTCCTGCTTACCGCCCCGCTGAACTGCTTGACGCTTGGTTTGTTTAGTTTCGTGGTCAACGCCCTGATGTTTTATCTGGTGAGCGCGCTTCATTTGGGCTTGTACGTCGGCGATTTCTGGGCCGCCCTATTCGGTTCCATCGTTCTTAGCGTGATCTCCGGCCTGCTCGGCGTGTTTGTCGGCGAGGACAAGGAAGCGTCGCGTCAGCGGCGGGCGTAGGGGACACCGCGCGCATGGAACTAAAAACAAACTCTTCGCCTTCCATCCCGGACAGCGGCGTCACGCCGCTCCCGCGCCTCGCCATCGTTTCCGGTATGAGCGGCGCGGGCAAGCAACTTGCCGCCCGGTATTTCGAGGATATGGGCTGGCGCGTCATTGATAACCTGCCGCCCCGTCTCCTCCCCATCGTCGCCGCGTCCGAAAACAGCAACGATGCCGCTTCCGAGGACGCCGCAACGCCGCTTTGCCTTGTTTCCGATGTGCGTGGCGGGGCGGTGGACGAACTTCTGCCCGCGCTCGACGAGTTGCACGCGCAAAACCGCGCGCTGGTTCTCCTGTTCCTCGACGCTTCCGATGAAACCCTGATCCAGCGCTTCAAGGAAACGCGCCGCTCGCACCCGTTATTTTCCGCCCACGGCGGCATTATGCCCGCTATCGCCCACGAGCGCATTCTGCTCGCCCCGGTTCGTGAGCGCGCCGATCTGGTAATTGACACGAGTGGACTGCCCCCCGCCGACCTGCGCGCCCATCTACTGGATGCGTTCGGCGGCGAAGAGCGCAAACGCCGCCCGCTCACGGTCACGGTCGCGTCGTTCGGTTTCAAGCACGGCACACCGCTCGACGCCGATCTTCTTTTTGATGTGCGCTTTTTGCGGAACCCGTACTACGACGACGCCTTGCGCAACCTTGACGGCAGAAACCCGGTTATCGAGGAATTCGTCATGAACGACGACCGCACCCCGATGTTTCTGGAGCGGTTGTACGACCTGGTCGGTTGGTCGCTCCCCCACTACGTCACCGAGGGCAAAGCGTACCTCACTATCGCCATCGGCTGTACGGGCGGTCGTCACCGCTCGGTCGTGGTCGCGGAAAAACTGGGGCGTTTTTTGGAAGAGCGCGGCTACCGCGTTTTACTTCAGCACCGGGATGTGGAAAGGCAAGCGGTCGGATAGTCCCCCTTCCGCTTCGTCATTAAATCTCCAATGGCAACCGCAACCACAAAACCAAACGCGCAAAACGGGACCGCTACGCCCGCGCCGCCGCCCGGCCCGTTATCCGATCCGGGTAGCGATACGCCTCTGCGCCGCGCGACCGATGCGCCGTTGCGGGCCGCGCTTCGGCCCCGGATGTCGCTACTCAAGTGGCTGATTCCCGGCATGCGCGTCAAGCGCTGGCTGGTGTTGGTGCCGATCGGTCTTGCGCCCGTGATTATGGGCGTCGCGGTTCTCGCCGGGTTGCAAACCGTGGATTATCTAGACAAAATGGGCGCGTTTGTCCAGCGGTTCCTGCACCTTCCCTTGACGCTCCCGTCCGTGTACATCCCGCTCGGCTTGGGGCTGATCGCGCTCGGGCTGTTCCTTATTCTGGTCGCCCTGGTCGGCGTCAACCGCTCGATTGTGTTTGCGATTGCGCCGGAACACCTGTCCGAACTCCCGGACGCGGTTCACCGAGGCCGCGCCTTGTCGCAAGGGGCGAAAATCGTCGTGGTCGGCGGCGGGACCGGCTTGTCCACCCTTTTGCGCGGTTTGAAAAAGTACTCGTCGAATCTGACCGCCGTGGTGACCATGACCGACGACGGCGGCTCGTCCGGTCTACTTCAACGGCAGATGACCAGCGGTATCCTGCCGCCCGGCGACATTCGCAACTGCCTGGTCGCGCTCGCCGACGCCGAACCGCTGATGCAGCAGTTGTTCCAGTACCGCTTTTCGACCCGCGACGAGGCCGACGGTTTATCCGGTCACAGTTTCGGCAACCTGTTTTTGGCGGCGATGACCGAGGTGACCGGCGACTTCGAGAAGGCGGTCAAGGAAACATCCGATATTTTAGCCATCCGGGGCCGCGTTTTGCCGTCCACGACCGAATCCGTGGTTCTGGTCGGCGAGATGGCGGATGGGCGCGAGGTTACCGGGGAATCCGCTATCGCCCACGACGCCTCGGCGATCACCAAAATCAAACTCTGCCCGGACGCCCCCCGCCCCCTACCCGAAGCCCTGCAAGCCATTCGCGAGGCTGATGTGATTGTCTTAGGGCCGGGTTCCGTATTCACGTCGGTAGTTCCGAACCTGTTGGTCAAGGAAATCGCGCAGGCGGTCGCGGGTTCGCGCGCGATGAAGATTTACATTTGCAATGTGATGACCCAGCCCGGCGAAACCGACTCTTACACCGCCGCCGACCATGTCCGCGCGGTCGAGGAACACGCCGGACGGCGCGTGTTCGACTACGTTTTGGTCAATTCGGAACGCCCGTCCGACGACGCCTTATCCCGCTACGAGAACATCGGCGCGCAGTTTGTTTCGCCGGATTTGGACGAGATCGTCAAAATGGGCTACAAGGCCGTAAAAGGCTCGTTCATCAGCCCGTCCACCCTCGTTCGCCACGACCCCGACAAACTCGCCCGCGCCGTGCTTCGCCTGTGGCAGAACCGATAAAATGGCATCTGGTTGTTGGTTGTTGTTTGCTGGCAGGAAAGTTGCCGAATCCGTTTTCTTCGCGCGCTCGTCTTCCTTGCCTCGTAACTAATAATCGGCGGCCAACAACCAGAAACCAGCGCTATGAAAATCATACGACCGTATCTTGCCGTGGGTGGGTTGCGCGATACGCACGATCTGCGCCTGCTCCGCGACCACAATATCGGCGCGATGCTCCAGATCGCCGAGCGGGTAAAGCATCCCGGAGTTGAAACTGCGTTTCTGCCCATTGAAGACGGCGAACCGCTGACAGCCCGCACCGTGGATAAGGCGGTCGCGTTTGTGCGCGAACACCGGGATGCCGGGCGCGTGACGCTTGTCGCGTGTGCGTTTGGCGTCAGCCGCTCTGTCACGCTCGCGACGGCGGCGATCAAGGAGATCGAGAACGTTTCGCTCGCCGAGGCGTATGCGCTGGTTAAAGGGGCGCACGCCGACGCACAGCCGCACATCGTTTTATGGCTGTCGCTGTGCAAGCGGTACAACGAGAACCCGTCGTATTTGGAAACCGTGGTCCGGGCCAAAAGCGGAACGGGCGACGCTTTAGCAACGCCTGACGAGTAACAACACGCCAACGAATGCTCTTTTCCCAAAACAGATCATGCGAGCAAGCAACGCGGAGATAGAAGCGCGATGGGTAGACGCGTGGAACGACTTGTACCAGATTGTCGGCGAGACGAAGGAAGAAAACTGGAACGCGCCTTGCCTTTTGCCGAATGGGCGAATAGTAAATGTGGACGAATGTCAGGGCTGGCTTCAAGATTCCGCGTACGAGAGATACCTGCTACGGGTTGAGCCGGGCTGGATTTTAGGTCGCCGTGGGGCGGTCGTGTCCCGCACTCGCGAAGGCGAGGACGAGACGTAACGGCGGACTTTCGCGCATGCGCGGGGAACTTAATTTATGAACGTAAAACAAAAATCGGACCGAATCGCCTTTGTTATCGCCGCGCTTGCGTGTTGCAATGGAGCCGCGACATATGCCGCCGATCCAGCCTTGTCGCCGCAGACGCCGCTTTCCACCCTTCGTCAAGCGGCGTCGCTGACGCCCGCGCAGGCGGTCATGCAGGCCGAGGGGTTTATCGTCGAAAATGGTTATACCAGCGCGCCTGCGACCATAAGCAAGAAAAACCTGGCTCACGAAACCGTCGAATTCGCCCGGTCCACGGACGACCTTCTCAAACAACGGCGTAGCACGCTTGTCCCGACCGCCTGCGCTTATGGCGCAGGACGCACAAACGGCGCGGGCGGCGCGAACGGTTGGACTGTGGTTTTCCGTTACCGTAACGCCCCGGCGAACGCCCCTACAGGGCGGGCGGTGACAATGGATTTGGATGGAGGCCGTAAGCGCGTTGAGCATAAGGACGCACGTCGTGCCGCCTGGACGCCGTGGCCCGCCGATCCTGCCGCGTCGCAACAAACACCCGCGGTTGCGCCAGCGCCTTTACCCGCGACCAAGCCAAATTCCGTGTGGGTGACCGATGGGGCGTTTGCGCCGAAACTCGCGCCGGTCACGGATGCGGGCGGCGGTTTTCAAGTTCAGCCGCCCATAGGTTACGTTCTGCAAACCACAACCGCGCCGAACAACGCGGGGAGCGTGCGGGCGTGGGTCAGTCCCGCCCGCCCCGACGGCACACACGGCTTTTTGATGGTCACCGTTATCACGCCGCCCGCCGCTGAAGCCGACAAGTACCCGCTCGCAACCGTGCTGGATAAAATGCTCGAAGGGATCGCCCGGCGACGCACAAACGGCAAACGCACCGTGACCGAGAGCGGGACAGTTGCGGGACAAGCGTTCGTGCGCGCCCGCTGGGAGGGAACCGACGCCGCAACCGGCCTCCTCATGCGCGGCTTCTCCTACGTCACGCGTAACGGCGGGACGTTCATCCACCTTTCCAGCCAGGACATCGCGCCCCACGATAAGGATGCCCTGCCGCTCGCCGAAGCCGCCGCCCTGACATTTAAAAAGCCGCTCGCCCCGTCGGGCGCGCCTGCTGTTAACCCGTAGCGTTTTTAGCGTTTGCGTATGGCCTGCGCGGAGCGTACGGTTCATGCTCTGCGCGGGCGGCGCCCCCTACGCGGGGGAGCGCCAACGCCATGCGTTGGATCAG
>CAXUMS010000183.1:4082-9817 GCA_964252165.1 uncultured Armatimonadaceae bacterium | reverse complement strand
CCAATCCTACTGGAACCGCTTGGTAATCTGAACCCGGATTGAATACTAAGCGCGTTCTAAGCGAGCATAAAAACGGCGACACGCGGGCGCTTTGGGAAGCGCCCGCGTGCCGCTCGGCGTTTACTTCGCCTCGAAAATGTCTTCGTTGGACGACGCGATGATGTACCGGTAGGCCGCTTGCCCGCCGCGGATCATTTCTTTGCGCGCGTCCCCGTCGGTAATCTCATTGACTTTGGGCAGGTACTCCTGGTAGCCGTCGCTTTTCTCGTAGTACGATGGCGTGAAATGCAGGGTTTCGCCGATCTTCTCGCCGATCCCGCGCCCGCCGTTGGTGATACCGCCGTAGTAGACATGCTGAACGCCCAGCGCGAAATACGGCCCTTTTTTCTCGCTGTCCCGTATTTCTTGCAGGAATGTGCGGGTTAGGGGGCGCGCCTGCGCCTCGGTAGGCCAGCCGGAACCCATCTCGATTAGATCGGTGAACAACAAGACCAGAATGTTTTTCTGGGCCGTGCCGTACGGGATGTTCTTCGCCGGATCCGCGCTGTTCAGGATACGGTGAACCTCGTTGTGGATCAGGGCGCGTTGCTGAAGATGCGTTTCCAACTGCGCCCGCGTCAATTTGCCCGCGAAAAGCGTCGTGTTGAACGCGGCCCCGCTCACGACCTCGTGGTTGACGCCGTACGAGGCGCGCAAAATTTGCGTGAACGGCTTTTCCGCCGCGCTTGTCTTGCCCGCGCTCGTTTTCCCCGCATTTGCTGTGGCGGAGGCGGCGGGCGTTTGCCCAACCGGCGCGGCCCATGCCGTGGTTGCGGCGAAACCGACCGCGAACCACGCCGCTACCGCCGATACGCTGGTTTTATTTGTCATCGCTTTGTTTATCATTGTCATTTATTCGTTATCGCTACGCTTGATTTTTTATTTTTGAACGGCTACGACGGGCTTGGGAGCGGCGACGGGAAAGGTCAACGTGGCCCAGCGGTGAATGGACGGATACTTTTTACCGTCCTGTTCGCCCGCTTTGGCTTCGACTACCAGCGCGCGAACGCCGACAAATCCGCTCTTCAATTTCGCCGCGACCGGCCATTTGGCCCGCGCCTCGCCCTTGTCGTTGGTGAGCGCGCTGCTCGGGGTTTCATCGCCCGGCCATTGCACCCAAACCTCGGTTTTAGCGGGGACCGGCGCGCCGTTTTGACGCACGGAAACTGCAAGATCGTCGCCGTCGCGGCGGGCCGACAGGTCGGCGGGACCTTTTGCGCTTTGGCCCGCGGCGGCAAGCGACACGGCGCCTTTGGCATTGTATGTGAGCAGGTACGTTTCGCCGTCCCGGTCCCTCACGCCGACCACGCTTTCCGCCTCGACCACGCCTTGCCCGGCGGGAAGCGCGGCGTAGCGCGCGCCGTTGTTGGCGTCGCCCGCCGGAACCGGTTTACCGTTGAAGCGCGGGGAAATATCCGCGACATATTTGGCGAACAAAGGGTTCGGCTTTTCGGCGAGATTGTCCAGAAGCGCGAAGCGGGCTTGCCCTTTTTCAACCGTGGCCCAAACATAGTGGGCGTGAACCGCCGTTTGCAGGGCGGCGACCGCGACCAAAGCCGCCGCGACCGCAGGGATAGTTTTCTTGAATTTCATCATGGCTTTTTTCGTTTAGTTGCGTTTATTCGTTTGCGTCTACGGGGCGATTTTCTTGGCGCGCCATAGGTTCGCGTCGCGCAGGGCGTCTATCTTCATGCCTTTAACATGACCATCGGCGAACAAAACGCTCGATGTTTGCTGATGGCGCGGCAGAACGCGTCCGTACGATTCGCGGTTGAGCGGAACCGATGCGGTTTTCGCCCACAACTGCGGCGGGCGAACCGCGAAGTAACCCCATGCCAGTGTGGTCGGCGCGCCGCCCGGGGCGGATACGCTGTCGGTCATCGCGACGGTTTGCGACGGAGCCTCGATACCCGAAAGAGGGATGCCGCTCACGGAGTTGTCCAAGCAACCCGCCGCGACCACGCCATTCGGGGTGATACAACCGGGCGCCGTGACCGGTGTCGTTCCCGTGCTAGGCGCGACCTGGCACGCGGCGTTGTTTGTGTCGAAGGCGTCGGGGCAAGCGGCGGTCGGAGACAGATACGCGTAGTTGTAGCCGTACGACGGATACAAACCGTAATAATAATCGTTGAAGTTGGTCGGTCCGACCGGATCGGCGATGCAATCCTGGTAGGTGAGCGTACCGGTGAGCGGACGGTCGTAGTCGGCGGAAGGGCAAAGCGTAAACGAGCGCTGCTTGATATACGGCGCGAGCAATTGCGGCCAGCGCAGTTCGTTGCCGGTTTGACCAAGGGTTTGGGCGACCATCATGGTTTCGTCGTTGTCTTGCGAGTACATCGCGCTCGCAAGGCCCAACTGCTTAAGGTTGGACAGGCAGGTCGCCTGCCGCGCTTTTTCCCGCGCCTGCGCAAAAACAGGAAACAAAATCGCCGACAGAATCGCGATAATTGCGATAACAACGAGCAGTTCGATAAGCGTAAAAGCGCGTCGCGCGCCTCGAAGGGCGTTTTGCCCTTGTGTTGCGGTACAATCCATCTACATTTCGCCTTTCCGGCGTGTCATTCGCCGTGCCGTGTCGGTAGGGCTGGGATGCGCGGCTTGGGGGGAGGTCCAATCCCCCTAAGCCGCAACCAACATAAGAATGACGTTCTAAAACCCAAAAGGCGTTCGGCGGTATTAACCGACCAGAAACATCTCCGACCTTTAGTGTCGGAGATAGGTTAGCATGCCTGCGCGCCCGTGTCAAGCGTCCTGTTCCCTAAAAACGTTAAACAAAATTATTTCATCGGATAACGGTAAAACCCGCCCTGTTTGGTTTGCCGAAACCCCGGTTGTTTTACTTGCAAGACAAGGCGCCGGTTCTTGCCTGCAAGGCGGTTTTTACCGTATTTACACTGTTACGAACGCGCCGCGAGCGGCGGTAGAACAGACCCATCAAAATCTTCCGATTTACAGGGAACACGATGGACAAAAAACCGATTTACCGCTTCGAGCAGCGCGAGCCGATCACGACCGTTTTGCGGTTGAGGGAAGCGCCCGGCGCGGCGCAACGAACCCTTTTTCTTTTGGAACAAAGCGGCGTTTTCACCACCATAACCCCAAATGGGAACCGCACCGGCCTTGCGGTTTTCTCCGATCGTAAGTTTGCGATCTGGTTCCGCCGAATACATGGCTTGGCGCACAGCCGCGTTGTCGTTCTGCCCTTTGACCGGGCGGCGGAGCAAGCGCGTCTTTTTGATTTGCCGTTGCTACTCGCCGACAATCCGCTTCGCCTGCGCCGCTTGCTTAACGAGCGGGACGCCCCGCTTCCGTGTGAACCGAACACGCTCTTGCCCATTCGCAAAGCGATCACGCTAATTGACCCGGACGCGTTGTGGCTCACCAGGGGG
The DNA here is from genome assembly GCA_964252165.1 of uncultured Armatimonadaceae bacterium. Lineage (GTDB taxonomy): Bacteria > Armatimonadota > Armatimonadia > Armatimonadales > Armatimonadaceae > CAXUMS01. The sequence continues at coordinate 6,389 of CAXUMS010000183.1, read as the reverse complement.
AGGCGCAAACCCTCTAAATCATTCGAGGCGGATGAGCAAGTGACCGGGGAAGATACATGCGCTTTGCTGGGCGCGCCGTTCCCCCAAAAGAAACTGCTGGTTATCGCGTGGGGATGGGAGCGGTACGCGGTCACCGGCGGTAGCGGCGGCGCGGACGATCCGCTCGCGCTTGCGGTGTTTATCAAGCCTCAAAAAGCGCGGGCGTTCGCCCAAGCGAACCCCAAAGCGTCCGATGGACGCCGCCCGCGCCTGCGCCCCACCGGGATCGAGCGCATGACTCTGGACGAGGCGCGTTTCACCGCACGGCTTCATCGCCTACCCGCCCTTGCGCTATTGGATAACCCTGATAGCCCCGCGCTTCACTGGGTTTGTTAAACGCGTCCGAACGAACGAAAGTCGAAAAGCGGCAAAAACGTATGGTTTCGCCCTTGCACACCGGCTTTTGTTGTACAATCAGGACTAACTTCGTTACCTTCTCTGCCGAGGCGTTGTTTATGAAAAACCGCAGTGTTTCCGCCGCCGCTTTCGTTCCGGCCCTGCTTGCGTTTTTGATCGTCCCGCCGCTTTCGCCCGTCGCCAAAGCGCAAGGAACCGCCGCGCCTTCCGCCATTCCCAAAGCCAATATCGCCGAGGGGACGCGACTTCTGCCTAATCCATCCTTTGCGAACGGGGCGCGAGGGTGGCTGCTAAATGGGGCGAAGCCCGCTCCGTCGGGCGGGCGCAACAACGGGCCGCGCGTGGTTTTGCCGCCGCCCGTTCCCGGTTCCGGTAAGGACTGGACGCACGTCGGCGTTAAATGGGACGCGCCGCCAACCGGGCGCGCATTGCGCTTTTCCGTGTGGGCGCGCCGAAGCGGCGGCGGCAAGGCGAACGCCGCCCGCGGTACGTTGATAAACGCCTTCGCCTACGACAAAAATAACAAACTCGTTGACCATTGGAGCGCGCCGCTCACGCTCGCCGCCGCCGCAACGCCTGCGGGCGGTAAATGGGCGGCGACAACCGTTTCCTATACGCTACCGCCCAACGCCGCGCAGTTCGCGATCTGGATTCTCAACAGCGGCGCCGCTCTGGTTGAGGTGTCCGATGCGCGCCTTGTCGCGGGAAAAGCGGCGGCGGACGCGCCGGTCCGCGCCTTGAACGGGCCGGGCGTAATCCGCGCTTCCGCCTGCGCCGCTGTGCGTCCGGTCAAAGCGGGCGGAACCGGCGTGGCGTCATTCCCCATTCCGGGCGGGTACCGCGATCAGATCCCGCTCGCGTTCACGCTCCGCTCGTCGGTTCCCGGCGCGCTCAAAGGTTATAAGTGGGTTTTGCGCCCGGACAACCGCAACTGGGTTTGCGAAGCCCAAATCGCGCCGCCCCCTAAAGGGTGCATCGTGACCTGGGAAGCGCTGGTGTTGGTGCGGGACCGTGCGGACGCCGCTTTGCCGCGCGCCGCGCGCCCCGATGCGCCGGACGAAGCGCGGGCGTGGCTTGCGCCGACCGCGTGCGTGCAAAGCCGGGATGCGGGCATTGTCGCCCAAGCCCGCGCGCTCGCCAAAGGAAACCCGGATGTCGCAACGTATGCGCGGCGCGTGATCGCGTTCACATCGGCGAACGCGGGGACCGGGGCCAAGTTCGACGCCCTTGACGCCAAAAAAGCGCTGGCGTGCGGCGGCTCGTGTACATCGCGGGCGAACCTTGCCGCCGCCCTGCTCCGCGCGCACGGCATCCCTGCGCGCACCGTATCCCATTTGCCGACATGGGCGGACAAACTCTACGAACACTGGCTGGTCGAGTACTGGCATCCGGGCGCGGGGTGGGTATGGCTGGAGCCGACACTAAACGAGTGGGAGCCGAAGCCGTACACGCTCGCGGTTTTGTCGGTTTCTAACCCGGACGACGAAAACAAAGCGTTCGATCCGGTTCACCTGCGCTACATCATGCCCGGCGCGGCGTACCTATCCGCCGTGGACCTGGACAAAAACCTAACGGCGGCGGAAACGCTTTTCACCACCGATGCGACCAATTGGGCCAAGCCGGTCGCGCGTCTTGCGGGAACCGATGCGGAGCGGAAGGAGGTCTGGTCGTCGGCGAGCGCGGCGTGGGATTTGACCTCGATGCGCCATGTAAACGGCGCTCCTGAACCGCCCGGTCGCTTTCAAAGCCTTCTGCGCGCCGCCCAGACCGGACCCGCCGCGCTCGCCGCCGCGTGCGACGCTATCGCGCAGGGGACAGAAAGTTAAACCGTAAAGACCGCTAAGTAGCGTCCTTTTGTATTAAGCGCGGCGTGGTTTACGAGGGTCTGAAGCCCTCTCGCTACCGGTCTAA
>CAXUMS010000183.1:0-4072 GCA_964252165.1 uncultured Armatimonadaceae bacterium | reverse complement strand
ATCCCGCTGAAGCGGGAAGGCAAACAGGCTCGTGTTGTGGGTTTGAACACCGTGGACGTTGTCTGCATCGGAGCGGAACAACCAACCGTTATTTAACCCCACAACACGAGCTGAATGTGTCTTCCCGCTTCAGCGGGATCATGGCTTCTTAGACCGGTAGCGAGAGGGCTTCAGACCCTCGACAACAAATCAAGCGTCAACCCGAACGCACGTTGAAGCGTTTTATTTTGCGGACCGGCGACGGCGGCGCGCAAGAACTCCCCCGCCGGATACGAGGCCGAGCGCAACCAGCCCGAACGACGACGGTTCAGGAACAGCGACGACGTTTATCTGCCAGCCGAAGTTGGCGGGTTGACCGCCGATAGGACCGGACACAATCGTGCCTGCCGGGGTAGTCGTGAAGCCGCCGGTGTTACCAGAGGAGACAAAGTAAACGTTGTCACTGCTTCCAACGCTCGGCGGCCCGTATACGCCCTGACCAAGAGAAGCGACCTGCGCGGCGGTTGCCGTAGATGGAGTTGTTCCACTAAGGCCGTTGTCGAAGAAAATACCAGCCCATAATTTACCGCTCGCGGGCAAAATCATGTTCAACTGACTGCCGTTGTTGAAATTAGAAAAAACGTTGTTACCTGGAACGAACGACAACAGGGGACTATAGCCGGTGGTGATATACGTTCCTGGTCCGCCGTTCGCTCCATCTGAGTTGAAAAAACGGAAGCGCGCACGGGCCGTAAAACTACCCGGGTCGCTGTTGTAAACGGAGAACGAGACATTGTTGATGTTTTGACCGGCAAAACTGGAATTGTATGACAGGTCATCGGCGTAGAACGCGGTTTGCGTTACGCCCGTGGTGGTCGAGGTTGGTCCCTGTGTCGTGGTAAACGCGCCGAGGAAGTTTGTAATATTGCTGTAGATTGGGATATTTTGCGCGTGGGCCGACCCGGAGGCGAGAGCGGCGAACGCGAAAGCGGCGATAGTTTTGCTTGCGGGCGCGGAGATGAAGCGGGGCATGATTTGGTGTCCTTCCAACCGGAAACGAACGTGGCTTTTCGTGCGATAAGCCCTGCGACCAACGCTGGCGCGCATGACGAGTAGTAGAAAACAATACGGTATTTTTACGATAGTTGTCAAGTCCCATCGCGAAAATGCGAACACGGCGAAAAAGAACAAGCAAAATCAAGTAAAATGAACGCGATTATGATTAGTTCGTTTCACTTTAACGCCTTTTCCAGCGCCGATGTGGCGTTTGTCGCGCCTGAGCGGTCGTGTTTGTTTGTTCGCCGGGGGATGGCGCGATGACGCGAGCCGAGGCGGAGGCGATTTTGGCGCGGTTCGAGAACCGGCGCGTTTTGGTGGTCGGCGATTTGATGGCGGACGCGCATATCTGGGGACACGCCGCGCGGGTGTCGCCGGAAGCGCCGGTGCTTGTAGTCGAGGCCGAGCGCGAAACGTTCGTGCCGGGCGGGGCCGCGAATGTCGCGCACCAACTCGTTGCGTTCGGCGCCAAAGTGGTTGTCGCGGGCGTGGTCGGGGATGACGGCCCCGGCGAGCATTTGCGGGCCGCCCTTTCCGCCCTGGGCGCGGAAACCGTCGCCGTGGTCGCGTCCCCGGATCGCCCTACAACCGTAAAAACGCGCATTGTCGCGGGAACCCAGCAGATCGTGCGCGTGGACCGCGAAAAGCGCGCCCCGCTCCCGGATGCGGTCGCACGCGAGATGATCGCCCGCGCCTCCGAGGCGCTGGAATCGTGCGATGCGGTTTTGTTTTCCGACTACGACAAGGGCGTTTTATCCCGTGCGACCGTGCAGGCCCTGATCGCGCGGGCGAAAGCCAAAGGCGCGGTGGTGACGGCGAACCCGAAGCCGGTTTCGGCCCGGTTCTACGCTGGGGCGGATACGGCGCAGTTCAACAAGAGCGAGGCCGACGCCACATTGCGCTCGCACCGTTTCGAGGACGACCTAAGCGCCGCCCGCGCCGCGTCCGCATTCCATATCGCGGGCGAGCGGTTGCGCGAGGACCTCGGCGTGCGGAGTTTGCTGGTGACGCGCAGCAGCGAGGGGATGACGTTGTTCAAGGAAGGCGGCGCGTGGACCGATGTCGCGCCGCACCGGGTCGAGGTGTACGATGGCACCGGCGCGGGCGACTCGACCATTGCGGGTTTAACGCTCGCGCTCGCGGGCGGCGCGAGTTTGGACGAGGCCGCGCATATCGGCAACGCCTCCGGCGGGGCGGTGGTTCGCAAGGTCGGCGTGGTCGCCGCAACGCGCGCCGAGGTCGCCGCGCTGTTCGGGCCGTAGGCGCGCCCGTTGCTACGAACGAATGACGCGGCAAAGCGGTTTTTAGGTAATTCTTTAGTCGCGTTGCTCGAGGCGAAACAAAACCCGTCACGACCTGAGCAAACCGAAACCGCTTACCGATAAATCAGGTGAGAATACCAGGTTAAAACCGCGTCGCAAAAATTCGTCACTATTTTTTGCCGAACCTAAACGTTTTACCCTTCTTTTTTGTTGTATACCGTAGTTAGAAAATTTCGGAAGACTCGCGAGCAATCGTTTGAGCGGGAGGGGCGCGCGTTGAATATTTGCGTTATCGGAACAGGGTATGTCGGGCTGGTAACCGGCGTGGTTTTCAGCGATCTGGGAAACGACGTCGTGTGCGTGGACTTGAACGAGGCGAAGATCGAATCGCTGAAGCGCGGCGAAATGCCGATCTACGAACCGGGGCTTGAGGAAATGGCGGTTCGCAATGTGGCCGAGGGGCGCTTGTCGTACACGACCGAACTGCCGCAGGCCGTGCGCCGCGCCGAGGTGATCTTTATCGCCGTCGGCACCCCGCCCAAGCCTTCCGGCGAAACCGATCTGGGGCAGGTCGAGGGCGTGGCGCGCGAGATCGCGCTTGCGATGAACGGCTACAAAGTTATCGTCACCAAAAGCACGGTTCCGGTTGGAACCGGCGACTTGGTGCGAAACGTGATTTTGAAAAATCAACCCACCCCGATCCCGTTCGAGGTGGTTTCCAACCCGGAATTTTTGCGCGAGGGGTCCGCGATTTCGGACACGCTTCGCCCGGACCGCATCGTGATCGGCGCGCCGTCGCAGAACGCCGCGATGAAAATTCTCGAATTGTACGCGCCCTTAGAGCGCCCGATGATTTTAACCGATGTCGCGTCGGCGGAGATGATCAAGTACGCCTCGAACGCGTTCCTCGCCGCCAAGATCAGTTTCGCCAACAGCATCGCGAACCTGTGCGAAACGGTCGGCGCGGATGTTCAGCAGGTGACAAAGGGCATGGGCCTTGACTCGCGCATCGGAACCGCGTTCCTGCATGCCGGAATCGGCTGGGGCGGCTCGTGCTTCCCCAAAGATGTGCGCTCGCTCCTGCACACGTCGCAGTCCCACGATTGCCCGTTCCCGCTCCTTGATGCGACGATCCAAACCAACGACGATCAGCCCAAGCGATTTGTCAGCGAAATGGAGCGCAGATTAGGCGGGTTTGCGGGGCGCAAGATCGCGGTTTGGGGTTTGGCGTTCAAGGCGAACACGGACGATATGCGCGACGCGAAAAGCGTGGATATTATCGCTGCTCTTTTAGCGGGCGGGGCCGAAGTTACCGCGTTCGACCCGATCGCGATGGACAATGCGCGCCGTATTTTCCCGCAGATCGGCTACGCCAAATCCGCGTACGAGGCCGCGACCGACGCGGACGCCCTGGTGGTCGTGACCGAGTGGAACGAGTTCAAGCAAATCAACCTGGACCGCCTGAAAGGCGTTATGGCGGGCGCGCACCTGTTCGACGGACGCAACCTGTACGATCCGGCGAAAATGAAACGCGCGGGCTTCGATTACGTGTGTGTCGGACGCGGCACGTATCCGGGCGCAAACGCCCTGCTTGCGCCCAGCCGCGCCGCCGACGCAGGCGCAACCAAGTAACCGTAATGTTTTAGTTACTTGTCGTTTGCGTCTACTTGGCGTGAGACTAAATCGCTCAAGCCGCGCGGCTCCCTCTTCCAGGGAGGACCAGCCACACGCTGGACCGGGCATTGCTCAACGCAAAGTGGCTCGGTCAAACCGCC